>NZ_JAWDGM010000001.1:1860000-2191657 GCF_034541995.1 Pseudomonas sp. BIC9C | reverse complement strand
CGTGGCCGCGACCTTCATGGCCAAGCCGATGACCGGCGAGCCAGGCAGTGCCATGCACTTGCACCAGAGCATCATCGACATCGAGACCGGCAAGAACATCTTCTCCAACGACGACGGGACCATGAGCCAGTTGTTCCTGCACCACATCGGTGGCTTGCAGAAACACATTCCCGAATTGCTGCCGCTGTTCGCCCCGAACGTGAACTCGTTCCGCCGCTTCCTGCCGGACACTTCGGCGCCGGTGAACGTGGAGTGGGGCGAAGAAAACCGCACGGTGGGCCTGCGGGTACCGGATGCGGGGCCGCAAAACCGTCGGGTGGAAAACCGCCTGCCGGGCGCCGATGCCAACCCTTACCTGGCGATTGCCGCGAGCCTGCTCTGCGGTTACATCGGCATGGTCGAAGGTCTGAACCCGAGTGCGCCGGTGGTGGGGCGCGGCTATGAACGCCGCAACCTGCGCCTGCCGCTAACCATCGAGGACGCGCTGGAACGCATGGAAAACAGTGCGACCATCGAACGTTACCTGGGCAAAAATTTCATCACTGGCTACGTCGCGGTCAAGCGGGCCGAGCATGAAAACTTCAAGCGCGTCATCAGTTCGTGGGAAAGGGAATTCCTGCTCTTTGCCGTCTGATACGCTGGGCGCCGCCGTTGCCTGGCGGCGCTTTCACCTGATTTTTTTAGGAGATTCGTATGACCAGCAACAATCCGCAAACCCGTGAATGGCAAACCTTGAGCAGTGATCACCACCTGGCTCCGTTCAGCGACTTCAAGCAGCTGAAAGAGAAAGGCCCGCGGATCATCACCAACGCCAAGGGCGTTTACCTCTGGGACAGCGAAGGCAACAAGATCCTCGACGGTATGGCCGGCCTGTGGTGTGTCGCGATTGGTTATGGTCGCGATGAACTGGCCGATGCCGCCAGCAAACAGATGCGCGAACTGCCTTACTACAACCTGTTCTTCCAGACGGCACACCCGCCGGTACTGGAGCTGGCCAAGGCCATCGCCGACATCGCGCCGCAAGGCATGAACCATGTGTTCTTCACCGGTTCCGGCTCTGAAGGCAACGACACCATGCTGCGTATGGTTCGTCACTACTGGGCGATCAAGGGCCAGCCGAACAAGAAAGTCATCATCAGCCGCAAGAACGGCTATCACGGTTCCACCGTGGCCGGCGCGAGCCTGGGTGGCATGACGTACATGCACGAACAGGGCGACTTGCCGATCCCGGGCATCGTCCACATTGCCCAGCCGTACTGGTTCGGCGAAGGCGGCGACATGACCCCGGAAGAATTCGGTGTGTGGGCGGCCAACCAGCTGGAAGAAAAGATTCTTGAAGTCGGCGTCGACAACGTCGGTGCCTTTATTGCCGAGCCGATCCAGGGCGCCGGCGGCGTGATCATTCCGCCAGAGACTTACTGGCCGCGCATCAAGGAAATCCTCGCCAAGTACGACATCCTGTTCGTGGCTGACGAAGTGATTTGCGGTTTCGGCCGTACCGGCGAGTGGTTCGGTACCGATTTCTACGGCCTCAAGCCCGACATGATGACCATCGCCAAGGGCCTGACCTCGGGCTATATCCCGATGGGTGGCCTGATTGTGCGTGACGAAGTGGTGGACGTGCTCAATGAGGGCGGCGACTTCAACCACGGTTTCACCTACTCCGGGCACCCGGTGGCGGCGGCTGTGGGGCTGGAAAACATCCGCATCCTGCGCGACGAAAAGATTGTCGAGCGCGTGAAGTCCGAAACGGCACCGTATTTGCAAAAGCGTCTGCGGGAACTGAACGATCACCCGCTGGTGGGTGAAGTTCGTGGGGTAGGGCTGTTGGGGGCCATCGAGCTGGTCCAGGACAAGGCCACTCGCAAGCGTTACGAGGGCAAGGGCGTCGGCATGATCTGCCGTCAGTTCTGCTTCGACAATGGCCTGATCATGCGCGCAGTCGGCGACACCATGATCATCGCTCCGCCACTGGTGATCACGCCGGCGGAAATCGATGAGCTGGTGACCAAGGCTCGCAAGTGCCTTGACCTGACCCTGAGTGCATTGCAGGGCTAAGTGCTAGGCTCAGAGCGAGGGAGCTGCGGCGTTCTCGCTCAAAGCTGTCACAAAGGCCGGTCTTTTCTTGAAAGACCGCCTCGGATCTTGCCAGACTAGCCGCAGTTCCAGTTGCCCGGGTTCGGCCGCTGAACAAAGTGGTTCAAAAAAGAAAAATTTGGAGCATGACGCATGAAGGCATTAGGTAAAAAGCTTGCTGGCAAGACACTTCTCGCCCTGTCCGTCGCGGGCATGATGGCGGGTGCGGTTCAGGCGGACGACAAGGTGTTGCACGTCTACAACTGGTCCGACTACATCGCTCCGGACACCATCGCGAACTTCGAGAAAGAGTCAGGGATCAAGGTCGTTTACGACGTATTCGACAGCAACGAGACCCTGGAAGCCAAACTGCTGGCGGGCAAGTCCGGCTACGACGTGGTCGTGCCGTCGAACAACTTCCTGGCCAAGCAGATCAAGGCCGGCGTATATCAGGAGCTGGACCAGTCCAAGCTGCCTAACTGGAAAAACCTGAACCAGGATCTGCTCAAGGCCGTTTCGGTCAGTGACCCTGGCAACAAGCATGCCTTCCCGTACATGTGGGGCTCGATCGGCATCGGTTACAACCCGGAGAAGGTCAAGGCTGCGTTGGGCGTCGACACCATCGACTCCTGGGACGTGCTGCTCAAGCCGGAAAACATCGCCAAGCTCAAGGGTTGCGGTGTGAGCTTCCTCGATTCGCCGACCGAAATGCTCCCGGTCGCGCTGCACTATCTGGGCCTGCCAACCGACAGCCAGAAGAAAGAAGACATCAAGAAAGCCGAGGACCTGTTCCTCAAGATTCGTCCTTCGATCACCTACTTCCACTCCTCCAAGTACATCTCGGACCTGGCCAACGGCAACATCTGCGTAGCGGTTGGCTACTCGGGTGACGTTCAGCAGGCCAAGTCCCGTGCCGCAGAGGCGGGTGACAAGGTCAAAGTCAGCTACGCCATTCCGAAAGAAGGCGCTGGCAGCTTCTTCGACATGGTCGCGATTCCCAAGGATGCCGAGAACGTTCAGGGCGCCTACAAGTTCATGACCTTCCTGCAGAAGCCTGAAGTCATGGCCGGTATCACCAACGCCGTACGCTTCCCGAACGGTAACGCCGCTGCAACAGCTCTGGTAGAAAAAGACATCACCAGCGATCCAGGCATCTACCCGCCAGCCGATGTGCAGGCCAAGTTGTATGCCATCGCCGACCTGCCAGCGGCAACCCAGCGTGAAATGACCCGCAGCTGGACCAAGATCAAATCCGGTAAATAAGCCGGTTTGATGCAACAGCCTGTTGTCACCACCGGCGCGGTGGCGGCAACAGGTTGAATTAAATGACAAAAGTTTTGCTGGAACGGTTTTTCGAGGGTAAGTTGCGCGCCGGTTTTGTTGCTGGGCAACCACGGTTGTCATGTAACGCGGGGCAACTTGGGCCCAACTAATTTTAGAGGACCTCCACTTGCCTATTTTTTCTTTGTTGCGCAATGCCGTGCTGGTCGGCGCCGGGCTGACGTTTGCTGTCAGTGCCCAGGCGGCCGGTAGCGTGCATATTTATAACTGGTCCGACTACATCGGTCAGACCACCCTGGCGGACTTCCAGAAAGAGACCGGGATCAAACCGGTCTACGACGTCTTCGACTCCAACGAAACCCTGGAAGGCAAGTTGCTGGCCGGGCATACCGGGTATGACGTGGTCGTGCCGTCGAATCACTTCCTCGGGAAGCAGATCAAGGCCGGTGCTTTCCAGAAGCTCGACAAGTCGCAGTTGCCGAATTACTCGAACCTCGACCCGGTACTGCTCAAGCGCCTGGAGCAGAACGATCCGGGCAACCTGTACGCCGTGCCGTACCTGTGGGGCACCAACGGTATCGGCTACAACGTCGACAAGATCAAGGCTGTGCTGGGCGTCGACAAGATTGATTCCTGGAGCGTGCTGTTCGAGCCCGAGAACATCAAGAAGCTGCACAAATGCGGCGTGGCGTTCCTCGATTCCGCTGATGAAATGATGCCGACGGTCCTTAACTACATGGGCCTGAACGCCAACAGCACCAACGAGGAAGACTACAAGAAGGCGACCGCCAAGTTGCTGGCCGTGCGGCCCTACGTCACCTACTTCAACTCGTCCAAGTACATCACCGACCTGGCTAACGGCGATATCTGCGTGGCGGTCGGGTTCTCCGGCGACATCTTCCAGGCGCGCAACCGTGCCCAGGAAGCCAAGAAAGGCATCAACATCGCCTACGCCATTCCGAAAGAAGGCGGCGCGCTCTGGTTTGACATGCTGGCGATTCCGAAGGATTCGGCCAACCCCAAGGAGGCCCACGCCTTCATCAACTATTTGCTGAAGCCTGAGGTGATTGCCCAGGTCAGTGATTACGTCGGCTATGCCAACCCTAACCCGGGTTCGGACAAACTGATGGAACAGTCCATTCGCACCGACGAAGCGGTTTACCCACCGCAAGAGGTGCTCGACAAGACCTACGTGTCCGTCGAGTTACCACCAAAGATTCAACGTTTGATGACCCGCAGCTGGACCACGGTCAAGTCGGGTAAATAGTTTCAAGGCTCAAACTATCCAAGGTTGGCTCACCTTGAGCGAACTGCACTCTTTTTTTTCGGGAGTTTCGTAAATGGCAGTTGCCTCCGGCGCCTATAAGAAAGCCCTCGAGGGCGACCAGCAACCTAAACAGGTGCTGGTCAAAATCGACCGGGTCACGAAGAAGTTCGACGAGACGATTGCCGTGGACGATGTGTCCCTGGAAATCAAGAAAGGCGAAATTTTCGCCCTGCTCGGCGGTTCGGGATCGGGCAAGTCCACTTTGCTGCGCATGCTCGCAGGTTTCGAACGGCCCACGGAGGGGCGCATTTTCCTCGATGGCGAAGACATCACTGACATGCCGCCCTACGAGCGGCCGATCAACATGATGTTCCAGTCCTACGCCTTGTTCCCGCACATGACCGTGGCGCAGAACATCGCCTTCGGCCTCAAGCAGGACAAACTGCCTGCCGCCGAAGTCGATGCGCGGGTGGCCGACATGCTCAAGCTGGTACAGATGAGCCAGTACGCCAAGCGCAAGCCGCATCAGCTGTCCGGCGGCCAGCGTCAGCGTGTGGCCTTGGCTCGTTCGCTGGCCAAGCGGCCGAAGCTGTTGCTGCTCGACGAACCGATGGGTGCACTGGACAAGAAACTGCGTTCGCAGATGCAACTGGAGCTGGTGGAGATCATCGAGCGCGTCGGCGTAACCTGCGTCATGGTGACCCACGACCAGGAAGAGGCCATGACCATGGCCGAGCGCATCGCGATCATGCACCTGGGCTGGATCGCCCAGATCGGCAGCCCGATCGACATCTACGAAACCCCGACCAGCCGCCTGGTCTGCGAATTCATCGGTAACGTCAACATCTTCGACGGTGAAGTGATCGACGATGCCGAGGGCCACGCGATCATCACCTGCAAGGACCTCGACCGGAAGATCTATGTGGGCCACGGCATCAGCACCTCGGTGCAAGACAAATCCGTGACCTACGCGATCCGCCCGGAAAAACTGCTCGTGACCCCGACCATGCCGACCTGCGAATACAACTGGTCCAGTGGCAAGGTGCACGATATTGCCTACCTCGGCGGTCACTCGGTGTTCTACGTCGAATTGCCGAGCGGCAAGATCGTCCAGTCCTTCGTCGCCAACGCCGAGCGCCGTGGCCAGCGGCCGACTTGGGGTGATCAGGTTTACGTGTATTGGGAAGACGACAGCGGCGTGGTACTTCGCTCATGAACATGCGCAAACTCAAACGCCGTCTCAGTCGAATAATTCCCGGTGGCCGTCAGATGGTCATCGGCATTCCATTCATCTGGCTGTTCCTGTTCTTCATGTTGCCGTTCTTCATCGTTCTGAAGATCAGCTTCGCCGAAGCAGACGTGGCCATTCCGCCGTATACCGAAATCTACAGCTACGCCGAGCAGAAGCTGCAGTTGCTGCTGAACCTGGGCAACTACGCAATGCTGGGCGGTGACGAGCTGTACATCGCCGCTTACCTCGGCTCGTTGAAGATGGCGCTTTTCAGCACCATCCTCTGCCTGTTGATCGGCTACCCGATGGCCTACGGCATCTCCGTTGCCCGCAAGGAAGTGCAGACGGTGCTGGTGCTGTTGATCATGATGCCGACCTGGACCGCGATCCTGATCCGCGTTTATGCATGGATGGGCATCCTCAGCAACAACGGCCTGCTCAACGGTTTCCTGATGAGCATGGGCTGGATCGACGAACCGCTGCAGATCCTCAACACCAACCTGGCGGTCTACATCGGCGTGGTTTATTCCTACCTGCCGTTCATGATCCTGCCGCTGTATGCCAACCTGGTGAAACACGACCATAGCCTGCTGGAAGCCGCGTCGGACCTGGGTTCGAGCACCTTCAACAGCTTCTGGAAAATCACCGTGCCGCTGTCGAAAAACGGCATCATCGCCGGCTGCATGCTGGTGTTCATCCCGGTGGTGGGCGAGTTCGTGATCCCGGAACTGCTCGGCGGTCCGGAAACCCTGATGATCGGTAAAGTGCTCTGGCAAGAGTTCTTCAACAACCGTGACTGGCCGGTGGCGTCCGCCCTGGCGGTGGTGATGCTGGCGATCCTGATTGTGCCGATCATCCTGTTCAACCGCAGTCAGGCCAAGGAAATGGAGGGTAAAGAATGAAGCGCTTCCGTTTCTCCAGCCTGATGCTGGTACTGGGTCTGTTGTTCATCTACCTGCCGATGCTGATCCTGGTGATCTACTCGTTCAACGCCTCGAAACTGGTAACGGTGTGGGGTGGCTGGTCGATCAAGTGGTACGTCGGCCTGCTCGACAACACCCAACTGATGGGCTCGGTGGTGCGCTCGCTGGAAATCGCCTGCTACACCGCCGTCGCGGCGGTGGCCCTGGGTACATTGGCAGCGTTCGTGTTGACGCGCGTCACGCGCTTCAAGGGTCGTACCCTGTTCGGTGGCCTGGTCACCGCGCCGCTGGTGATGCCTGAAGTGATCACGGGTCTGTCGCTGTTGCTGCTGTTCGTGGCCATGGCGCAGTTGATCGGCTGGCCGCAGGAACGCGGCATCGTCACCATCTGGATCGCCCACACCACGTTTTGTGCGGCCTACGTGGCGGTGGTTGTCTCCGCCCGCCTTCGCGAGCTGGACCTGTCCATCGAAGAAGCGGCCATGGACCTGGGTGCGAAGCCGTTCAAGGTGTTTTTCCTGATCACCATTCCGATGATCGCGCCGTCACTGGCGGCCGGCGGCATGATGTCGTTCGCCCTGTCGCTGGACGACCTGGTGCTGGCGAGCTTCGTGTCCGGCCCGGGTTCCACGACCCTGCCGATGGAAGTGTTCTCGGCGGTGCGTCTGGGGGTCAAACCCGAGATCAACGCCGTGGCCAGCCTGATTCTGCTGGCGGTGTCGATCGTGACCTTCATGGTCTGGTTCTTCAGCCGTCGTGCCGAAGAAAGCCGCAAGCGTGCGATCCAGCAAGCGATCGAAGAAGCGGCAGCCGATTCGTGGAAGCAACCGGACGTGCGTCGCGCGCAGGCACCGGAAGCGGCTTGAGCCTGAAGTCGGGCTGGCCACAGCTCTGTGGCCAACCCAAAACCAATGTGGGAGCGGGCTTGCTCGCGAAGGGGGGAGTATCAGTCGACTTCATGGTCGCCTGACACACCGTATTCGCGAGCAAGCCCGTTCCCACAGGTTCTTTGGCGGTCAGGAGATCCAGGGTGATTGGCGGATGACTTCGACGAAGTTCATCGGCTTGAACCCCGGCTCCTGATCCACCAGCACATCGGTCTTCACATTACCGAACGTGGTCTGCGGACGATGGCGCAAACCGTCGGCAAACGCGCAGATGATGCATTCCTTGAATCCCTCGCCCCGTGGATGCGCATGCACCACTGCTTCGCGCTGCACGGTGGAGAACGCCGCGTAGTCCATGCCCAGCACGTCCATCTCGACCCCCGCCGTTACCAGCGCCACGGTGGGCCGCAAGTGCCGGGGCACGCCCGGTGTGGTGTGCAGGGCAATCGATAGCCAGACCTGTTCGATATCGTCATCGCTCAGCCCGTAAGGCTTGAGGAACGCCGCTGCGGCGTTGGCCCCATCGACTTCGAAGCGCTGGTTGTCACTGCGATGACCTTCCACCAGGCCCAGGTCATGGAACATTGCCCCGACGTACAGCAACTCCGGGTTGTAGGCCAGTTGCTTGCGCTCACCGCTCAGTGCGCCGAACAGGAATACCCGGCGCGAGTGGTGGTAGAGCAAGTCCGATTCGATGTCGCGGATGTATTCGGTGGTGGCCCTGGCCAATGCGCTGTCGGGGATCTTGATGCCGGCGATGGTGGTGCTCATGGAGTTTTCCTCGTCGTGAACGCGCTGGTGGCGCTGAGGGTTTCAGTGTGTTCCGGCCCCCGAAGCCGGACAATCGATCCATGGCTGCGATCCCGGCCAATGAGCGTGCATATCGCGCCACCCTCGCTTGTTGGGCGGGGATTGGATAGGGTGCACGCAGTTCCTGTAGGAGCGAGCTTGCTCGCGATGGACGTCAACGATGACGGGGGCTGCCTGGATGAACGCGGTGCTCTTGCGTACATCGCGAGCGAGCTCGCTCCTACAAGGGGGACGGTGCAATCAGATCCATAGGAGGCGATTCACGTCATGAGTAAAGCCGTCGCCATCGTGGTGTTCGCCGGCGTCCAGTCGCTGGACGTCACCGGTCCCATGGATGTGTTTGCCGAGGCCAATCGTTTCCTCGCGCCCAAGGATCACTATCGGCTGGAGGTGATCGGCGTGGAGCGCGGGGTGATGGCGTGTTCCAACGGTCTGGCGCTGAACGCCCATCGGCATTTCAGCGATGCGTTACAGGCCTATGACCTGCTGCTGGTGGCCGGCGGTCCACAGTTACCGTTCATGGATTTCGGTGCCGCGTTCGATGTCTGGTTGCGCGATGCCTGTGCGCGGGCCAGGCGCTTTGGCTCGATCTGCAATGGGGCGTTCATGCTCGCCCGGGCGGGGTTGCTGGAGGGGCGCACGGTCACCACGCATTGGCAGGACGCATCGGATCTGGCGGCGCTGTGCCCTTCGTCCCGGGTTGAAGCGGATCGCCTTTACGTAGAGGACGGGGAGCTGTTCACCTCGGCCGGGGTCACGGCGGGGATTGATCTGTCTTTGTACCTGCTGGGGCGGGATCACGGGTCGGAAGTGGCGCTGAATGTCGCCAAGCGGCTGGTGGTGTTCACCCAGCGTTCGGGCGGGCAATCACAGTTCAGCCCGTTCCTCACGCCTCACGCCGAACCGGACTCGGCAGTGGCGATGGTCCAGCATTACGTGTTGGCCAACCTGACCGGTGACTTGACCATTGCTGATCTGGCCAACGCCGCCAACATGAGCGCGCGCAATTTTTCCCGGGTATTTGCCAGGGAAGCGAAAATCACTCCGGCCGAGTTCGTCGAACGTGCGCGGGTCGATGCGGCGCGGGTGATGCTCGAAAGCACTCGTGCGCCGCTCAAGACCGTGGCCTATCAATGCGGTTTTCGCGATGCCCAGCACATGCGCAGTGTGTTCAATCGCAGGCTGGGGGTGACGCCTCAGCAGTTCCGGCTGAACTTTGCGGCGATGGTTTGAACTGACATTTTTGTTGCCTGTGAGGGCCTCTTCGCGAGCAAGCCCGCTCCCACAGGGGAATGCATTTCAACTGTGGGAGATTCTATGGTTGAGGGAAGCCCTCAACCGACTTTTGGCTGGTATTCGCTTTGCCCCTTGAGCAAGGCGAATACGACCCGAGCAAGTTTGCGAGCCAGTATCACCAGTGCCTGAGTGGTGCTGAACCCTCGAGCTCTTTGTGCCGCGTAAAAATCTTTCCAGGCTGGTGTACGACTGGCCGACATGGCTGCGTTGTGCAGAAGTCGGCGAGCTTCCGGATCACCTCGTTTGGTCAAGCTTCGGCGACCGTCTTTTTGTCCTGACTTCGCCACCCGCAAATCCATTCCCAGAAAGGCGATGAAGGCATCTGCGTTTCTGAAATCGCCTCGCTGGAATGCTGCGATCAAGCGGGCTCCGGTCAAAAATCCGATGCCTTCAACTTTCAGACAGCGCTTCAACTGACCGAGCAAACCGGCTTCTTTCAGATAATCCTTAATCGTCTTTTCGACCAGCGCCTCAAGCTGTTGCATGGATTTCACTTGCTCGGCGAAAGCGGTCTTCAACAGCGGTTCATTCGCCCAGCTTTGCACCAGGCCCACTCGTGCCTGAACCAGAGCCGCCCGGCGGCGAAAAAGGCTCAAGAGCTGACGGTACAGCGGTGATGGCGGGGTCCAGGGATGAAGATCGTCACCTTCGTTCTTCAGGTAGCGAGCGAGCAGCCTGGCATCCAGCGCGTCGGTTTTGGCGCGGACATTCACCCCTTTGCGGTAATGGCTCAGCTCATAGCCACCCACCATGTAAATCACGCAGCCGGCCTCGTAGGCCAGATCGGCGAACTCCAGGTGATAGATATTGGTCGACTCAATGGCGATGGCCACTGTCCTCGGCAAGTCCTTCAGCCACTGCTTGATGGCTGCCTTGTTGTTGGGAATCGTTTCAAGCAGGTCAAGTTCGGCGTGATAAATCACCAGTTCATTCTTGGCGACATCCACGCCTGCGATCGGCTTTGAGACAGAAACCGGCATTGCCATTAAATTTCCTCCGGGATATGGTTTTGAGCACTTGAAGGGCTCACCCAGAGGCGCAGGCTTGTTCCTATCGTCGGTCTAGCCAGATGCATTCTTTATCGGCGCTTGGGTGAAAGGAGGAGGGGCGAAATCTCCCACGGATCTGTACTGCGTCAACAGTCAGAATCGGGCTTTGTCCCTCCTCCTCCCTTCAAGTCCTACCATACAAGCGGGCTTGCTCGCGAAGGGGCCGGCCCGCCCGGCGAAGATTTACTGCGCAGCCCGCGCCGGAAGCAGCTTCAAGGTACTGCGAGTATTGGCCGAGACCTCTTCATCATTGAGATGTGCCTGGAAGTAAACCCCTTCGATATAGGCTTC
Organism: Pseudomonas sp. BIC9C; assembly: GCF_034541995.1. NCBI lineage: Bacteria > Pseudomonadati > Pseudomonadota > Gammaproteobacteria > Pseudomonadales > Pseudomonadaceae > Pseudomonas > Pseudomonas sp. BIC9C. Next base: position 2,180,546 of record NZ_JAWDGM010000001.1, on the reverse strand, counting down.
GGCCTGATCGTCGAAGTGACGGTCGAACAGTACACCGCTCTGGCCAACCGGGTTGACGGTCAGGCTGTGGGCCGGGTCGGCGAAGTCGATCAGGCGTCGGGTCGAGGGGCCGTAGGTGACGGGCCAGGGTGCCGGTCCGATTTTCGCCGAGAGGTTGTTCGGCACTTCATGACTGCCGGGTGCGGCGAAGGGACCGACATTGAAGAACAGGTCCAGCGGCTTTTGCTGCCCCAGCGGATGGCCATGGGTCAACGTGTGCGCGCTGCCCCACTGCCATTGCGAGGCGTCGGCGCCGAGGGTGCTCTTGAGGTGCGCGAGGCTGGCTTGCCAGGCAGCCTTCACCGTATCGGCACGGGTTTCCTTGCCGAGGGTGCTGCGGTTGTCCCACCACGGTGAATCGGCAGTGGCGGCCAGGCGGGGGAGCGCAGCGTCGATCACCCGGGTCGAGAGCAGCGTTTCGAAGAAGTCGTTACCCAGCTCATCGCGCATCGTCGCGTCAGCCAGGTTGAACAGGAACTGGTTGAACAGCGTGGCGCTGCTCGAGTCGAGCGGGTAATCGCCTTTCCACTGGGCCAGTTGCTCCACCAGTTTGAGTTCGGCGGGATCCTTCACCACTTCGCGCAACACAGGCAACAGCGGTGCCAGCAGGCGCGGGCCGTAGGCGGTGGTGGTGCCCAGTTGCAGCTTCTGGCTGTTTTCCAGATTCCACTTCATGGCTTTGTCGCTGAGCTGGCGATTGAGCTGCTGGCCGCGATCGGCAAGGTTGTAATAACCGGGAATCTCCATGCCGGTCGGTGATACCGGCTGAAAGTTGGCCGAGACAATGTAGCCCCGCGCCGGGTTTTCTTCCTGGGGGTTGGCGCTGAATGGGTAGAAGCCATCCTTGTCCGCCTCGGCGGTGCTGCCGTCGAGGATGAACCACGGGCGTACACCCGCCGGGCGTTTAGGCAATTGCGCCGCCGCCCACCAGCCGATGTCACCCTTGGCATTGGCCCAGACAACGTTCAGGCCCGGGGCCTGGATTTTTGCCGCGGCACCGCGAGCCTTGGCCAGGGTGTCGGCGCGATTGAGCTGGTAGAAGCCCTCCAGGATCGGGTTCTGGCTTTCGAGAAAAGCCCACCACATGGCAATCGGTGTTTTGCCGACGGCGCTGCCCAAGGCATCGTTGACGATCGGGCCGTGAGGCGACTGGCGCAGCACCAGAGTGACCGGGGCCTGACCCTTGACCGCGATCTGCTGCTCGCTGGTCGTCATGTCCACCCAATTGCCGCGATACCAGACCTGGTTGGGGTTGTCCGGATTGACCTTCTCGGCAATCAGATCGAGATCGTCGTTCTGGAACATGGTGATGCTCCAGCCGAAATCGTGGTTCATGCCCAGGGAGGCGAACGGCATCAAAGCCTGATAGTGGCCGTAGAGTTGGAAGCCCGGTGCCGAGAGGTGTGCTTCGTACCACACCGACGGCGCGGAAAAACGGATATGCGGATCACCCGCCAGCAGCGGCTTGCCGCTTTGGGTCTGGCTGCCCGCGACAACCCAGGCGTTGCTGCCCTCGAACTGTGGCAGGCCGTTGTCAGCCAAGGCCTGTTCGCTCAGGCGGGCGAGGGCGTTGAGGTCTTTCCAGTCGGCGCTGGCCAAGGCGGGCGCGGGCCCGTTGAGCACGCCTTTTGGCTGCCAGTCGAGATCGAAGATGTTCAGGTATTCGGGCCCCAGTTGATCGCGTACGAATGTCAGCAGGGGTTCGGTACGAAAGGCCGCGGCAAAGCTGTAGGCCATGTACCCGGCAATACTGATGGTGTCCTGGGCGGTGAATGGGCGCTTGGGAATACCCAGCACATCGAATTCCACGGGTTTGGCGTGGCTGTCCTGATACTGGTTGATGCCGTCCAGATAGGCTTGCATGGCGATGAAGGAGGGCGATTGTTTGTCGAGATTCGCCAGATAGGTTTCGGCACGCTCGCGAATGCGCAGGCTGCGCATCAGTTTGTCGGTGTCGAGCAGTTTCGGCCCGAGCACTTCAGCCAGTTCGCCACGGGCCAGGCGACGCAGGACCTCCATCTGGAACAGGCGGTCCTGGGCATGCACGTAGCCGAGGGCGCGGTACAGGTCGATTTCGTTGTCGGCGCGGATGTGCGGGACGCCACGCTCGTCGTAGCGCACGGTGACGGAGCCTTGCAGGTGTTGCAGTTCCACCATGCCCTGGCGTGACGGCTGCTTGCTGTAGAGGTACCCGCTGGCCCCGGCGGCCAGCACGACGATCAACAGAGCGAGAGCGGTCAGGCTGCGTTTCATGGCGACTCCTTGTTTTTATTGTGATTCCAGGGGCCACTGTGTAACACGGCGCGCCGATTTGGCGCATCGCCCGTAGGAGGGATTCGTTTTACCGCGTCTTTCCCTGCTTCGCTGGATCGACAGGCCACGGGCAGTAACAACCCACGGCCAGTGTGTGCGTGGCACTCACTGCACGGCCTTCGTCCAGCGCTTGCAGGATGGGCTCGATAAAGCTGTTGCTGGAGTTGCAGGTCAGGCCTTCACTGTACGGGCCGAAGTACGCCAGTTTGCCGCTGCGATCCCAGATCGCCACGGCCGGGCTGGCGGGGATCTGCTCGGAGCCGGGCAGGATGTCGATGGTCTTGAGGCTGCTCAAGGTGCTTGGCAACTGGCCATGGCTACCGGGTTTTTGCACGGCATAGAACTCAACGCCATGGGGTGCATAGCGCTCGACCAGTTCGGCCAGGTGCTGTTGATTGCCGACATTGCACGGGCAGGCCGGGTCCCAGAAATGCACCAGGCGGATGGCGCCGGGACCGGCGAGGGATTCGGGAAGGCGCAGCGGATCACCGGAAAACATCGCCGTGTGCTCGCTGAACGCCCGCAGGTAACGCCCCTGGAACCAGTCGTAGGCCGCCCACAACACGCCGGCACACACCACGGCGAGCAGGCTGGCAAACAGGGTGGTGCGAAAGGGCGGGCGCATCGGTTCAGTCCTCGAAGGCCGGCTAGCTTGCCATGCTTGCCGCGACAGAAGAATATCGCAGGCCTATAAAGTCCGTTTCACGCTCTGGAATCGTCCATGCCGGCTACTTTCGACCCCGATCTTCTACGTGCAGGCTTGCTGCCGCTGGCGGCCGGGCAGCCGTTGTCGGCGCAAGCGCAGGCTTACCAGCAGTTCTACGGGCTGGATTTTGCGTCGCGTCAGGTGCGCAGCGGTCTTGGGCGATTCGATGTCGATGGTTATGAACTGGTCAGCCAGTTCTGGTGGCCCGAGCAGGCGAAGGCGACGCTGTTTGTCATCCACGGTTTCTACGATCACACCGGGCTCTACCGGCATGTGATCGAGTGGGCGCTGGACCAGGGCTTTGCGGTGATTGCCTGCGATTTGCCGGGGCATGGCTTGTCCAGTGGTGAGCGGGCGAGCATCAAGGATTTCGCCGAGTATCAGGACGCGTTGCAAGGGCTGTTCCGCGAGGCGCAATCCCTCGACTTGCCGCAACCGTGGCACCTGTGCGGGCAGAGTACCGGCGGGGCGATCGTGATCGATCATGTGTTGAATGCGGGGGCGAACAGCCCGGCCCAGGGCCAGGTGATTCTGCTGTCGCCGTTGGTGCGGCCGCGGGCGTGGGGTTGGTCGCAGCTGAGTTACTACTTGCTCAAGCCTTTCGTCAAAGCCATTGCCCGGCGTTTCAGCGAGAACTCCAACGACCCGGCCTTTCTGCCGTTCCTGCAGGCCGATCCGTTGCAGCCGCTGCGCTTGCCGACAGCCTGGGTGGGCGCGTTGGCACGCTGGATCAAACGCATCGAGGCCGCCCCCATGAGTACCCGCCGGCCGCTGATCGTGCAGGGGCAGGCCGATATGACGGTGGATTGGGAGCACAACCTGGAAGTGTTGCGGGGCAAGTTTGATCGGCCGCAGGTGCTGATGCTGCCCGAGGCACGGCATCATCTGGCGAATGAAACGTTGGTGATGCGGCAGGAGTATTTCGGGTTTTTGACCCGGCGGATCAAGGGCCGAAATTCTTAGTGACTGTTCCGGCCCCATCGCGGGCAAGCCCGCTCCCACAGGTTTTGCGGTGATCACAAAATTCTGGGTTGACTCAAAACACTGTGGGAGCGAGCTTGCTCGCGATAGCGATCTGTCAGGTGCCGAAAATCACTGGGTCAGGTTCGAATTGCTCTGCCCCACCGCCAAACCCGCCCGAATCGCCGCCAGCGCAGCTTGATAATAAGCCTGGCCTTCTGCCGATTCGGCAAAGGTCGCGAACTCTTCCAGCTCGTCGTCCGACAGGTCGCGATAGACATACAGCAGTGTGTTGTTGAGATCGCTGCCGATCTGGTCCATCAGGCGCTGGCGCTGGCCGTTGAGCATGCCCTGGGCCTGACCGGCAGCGAGCAACCCCGGGATCATCGAGCTCAAGCTGTCGGCGGCAACACCGGCAATCGCCAGGCTGACTTCGGCGCCGGCCTCGCGAGCGGGCAGGGCTTGTGCCAAATGGCCGATGATCAGCATGCGGCTGTCGCTGGCCTGCATTTTCGGCAGGCCCTTGGCGTTTTTCGCCAGTTGGTCGCGACGGGTCGCCAGCAACTCGGCGGCGATGATTTTCTTGCCCAGGGGTGATTGGAAAAATGTCAGCGCGGGTTTGGGGTCGGCGAGGTTCTTGCGCAATTGCGCTTCGGCGCGCCGGTCCACGGCCTGGGGGGAAAAACGCTGATTGCTGTTACTGACCAGTGCCTGAAACACCGCCGGTGGCAGGCTGCCCTGGTAGCGTTGCTGAGCAGCCGAGAGGGCGTCGTTGAAGTGCGCGCGTTGTTCCGGCCAGCCGGCGACCTTGTACAACTGGTCGTGGCCGTCTGCCCAGGCGGGCAAAACGCAGAACATCAGCAGTGATAAAAGCAAACGGCGCATAGGGACTCCAGTCAGCAGGCGACTATTCTCCGTGCGGCATCCGTACTTGTCGAGAATTCGTATCAACCCGCTGCGCGGCTCTGTCGGATTTTCAGGCACAGGAATACTATGCGCGGCATGCAAATATCCTCTGATCACCCGCTGCTGTTACGAATCGTCGACGACCTGGCCGAGCACGGCTGGTCGCAGCAGAATATTTTCCTGCCTCAGGACCTGACCCGAGCGCTGGCGGCCGAGTGTCGTAAACGTGCTGCCGAGGGTGAGCTGGCTCCTGCCGCGGTGGGCCGCGGGCCCTCATCGGAGATCCGCGAAGGGATTCGTGGCGACCATATCCAGTGGATCGACCCCGGCCAGGCCGAGGCTTGCGACAGCTATCTGAGTTTGATGGACAGCCTGCGCGAGGCGATCAATCGCGGCCTGTTTCTCGGCCTGGAGGATTTCGAAAGCCATTTTGCGATGTACCCACCCGGGGCGTTCTACCTGCAGCACGTCGACCGCTTTCGCGATGACGACCGGCGCATGGTTTCGGCGGTGGTTTACCTTAATGACGGCTGGCTTCCCGAACACGGCGGCCAGTTACGCATGTACCTCGACAATGATCGCGTCCACGATGTGCAACCTATCGGCGGCTGTCTGGTGGTGTTTCTCTCCGGAGAGGTTCCCCACGAAGTCCTGCCCGCGACCCGGGATCGCCTGTCGCTGACCGGCTGGTTCCGCCGGCGCGGCAACGAGCCGTTCTGATCATGCGAAAAATTCTCGTCAGCCGCTGCCTGTTGGGCCACCGCGTGCGTTACGACGGCGGGGCCAGCGGGCCGTTCGATCAGCTTCAGCAGTGGCTTGATGAGGGGCGGGTCGTGCCGTTGTGCCCGGAGGTCGCCGGCGGCTTGCCAACGCCACGACCCGCAGCGGAAATTCCAGGCGGGCAGGGCGCGCAAGTCCTCGATGGCCAGGCGTTGGTGATCACTACCGAAGGCGAGGACGTCAGTACGGCGTTTTTGTCGGGGGCGTATCAGGCTCTGGAGCTGGTGCAAAAGCATGACATCCGCATTGCCGTCCTCAAGGCCAACAGCCCGTCCTGCGGCAATCTGCTGACCTATGACGGGACGTTCAGCGGCGTGAAGGTCAGTGGCGAAGGCGTGACGGCGGCGCTGCTCAAGCGCCATGGCGTTCAAGTCTTCAGCGAGCAGGAACTGATTGAAGCCGCTCAGGCCCTGGCTGCGCAGGATTTACAATCACTGTAAACCCTGTGGGAGCGGGCTTGCCCTCTATGGTGGCTGCACATTCAGCATGTGTGTTGGAGCTGCTGGCCTCATCGCGGGCAAGCCCGCTCCCACAGGTTTAACTCGTAATTCATGGCTTCGGTGCAACCCCCGCATCCGCCCCCAACCACTTCTGCTCCAGTGCTTGCAGTCGCCCATCATCCTTGATCCGCTGCAATGCGTTTTCCAGGCTGGCATGGAACGCCGGATTACCCTTCTGAAACGGAATCGCCAGGTTCACGGCCGGGTTGGTCTTGGGTTTCTCTTCTGTCAGCGACTGCACCAGCAGAATGGAGCGCGGCTCTTCTTTCTGCGCGATCAACTGCGCATGGGTTTGAATGTAAGGCTCGCTGAAATCGAAACGATCCTTTAGATCGGGGGTCTCTGCTATGTGATTGATGGCGATGTCGTATTTGCCGCTTTCAACACCGGTCAACAGATCGTTGGAATCGGTGACGACAAAGTCAGCGCGCACATCCAGTTCGTTGGCCAGCATTTGACCCAGTTCGACTTCGAAGCCCGCAAGATTGCCGTCTTCCTTGAAATTGAAGGGGGGTGTATTGGCTTCAAGGGCAATGCGCAATTCGCCGCGGTCGTTCACGTCGTCAATCAGTTCGGCATGAGCCAAAGGGCTCAAAAGGGGTAGCAGGCAGATCAGGCCAGGCAGAAAGCGCATGGTCACTCCTTTGAATTTTTATCGCGACCCTCTGATTCAGGCTCGCTTTGCTATGGTTGTCGAGTGCCTTCGACAACAAATGGCTCTGAAGTTGTCATGACCACGCGGATTTTACGGAAAAACTGGAGAAGAGAATGAAAACCTTTATGTCACGTGCTGCTTTGGCTGGCCTGTTGATGGGTGTTTCAGTGCTGGCCAGTGCTGCAACGCCAGCTCCGAAAGGCGCCGAAGTGTCCATCGTTTCTCCCAAGGACGGTGCGACGATTCCACAAACAGTCGTCGTCAAGTTCGCGGTCGAGAACATTGCCCTGGCACCGGCGGGCGATACCACCAAGAACACCGGTCATCACCACGTGCTGATCGACGTCGATGAGCTGCCAGCCGCCGGTGCGCCGATCCCCAAGGATGCCAACCACCTGCATTTCGGCGGTGCGCAGACCCAGGCTGAAATAACGCTCACGCCGGGCAAGCACACCCTGCAGCTTGAACTGGGCGATAGCAACCACATGCCGTTCGATCCGCCGATCGTTTCCGAGAAGATCACCGTCAACGTCAAATAACGTTGTTACGTGAATGAAAAAGGGAGCCCGAAGGCTTAATGCCAGTCAGTTAAGCTGACTGGCATTTTTATTTTTGATCGGATACTTCGGGGATTTCAGCCTGATAGCTCGCGGATAAACCCGCTCTTCCCGGCGATGCGGCAGTACATAGTGCGGGGCCGAGGCATGCAATTCGGCGAGGTATTTGGGGATGTTCCCTGAGCGATCCGCAGAAACGCCATTGATAAAACCCAGGATCGCCCAAGTACACGCGGTGAAGCTTAGCTCGCACGGATGGATGCCCGGACAATGGCGGCTCATTTCCACCATCTGATAACGCAACAGGTTGTAGCCCAGCAACACGCCCCACAACTCTTGCTCGATCATCTCGGGCGTCTTGCTACGCAACGTGTAGCTGCTGTTGAGCAGTGTCTGTTTCATTTCCCTGAATCCTAATTCGATTTCCCAGCGATGGCTGTATAGGTCGACGATTTCATCGGATGGGAAACGCAGCGGATCGACCATCGACGTCAAAATCTGACAGACCTTGCCCTTTACGGTCTTGCTTAGGAGCCTTGCGGTTAGGCGCTCTGGCAAGCCTGGCCACTGCTTGCGGGCCTGCGGCGAAGTGCTGAGCGAGACCACCGCATCCTGACGCCCCAAGCGCTGAATCACTTCGTACTGCGCACCTTTACGCAGCGGCATCAGCCAATGCCGCTCAGTGCCGACCTGCTGCCATTGGTGCAGCAACCCCAAGGAGTAGAAACCGCGATCAAACAGCGTCAGCGAGTGATCTGGCGTGGTGTCGATCAGTTGCTCTGCCAGTTTCATTTCGTTACTGCGATAGCCATCAAAAGCACTGCCGATCAGCAAATGGCTGGTCAACTCCATTTGGCAAACCATGCGCACCTGAGGAAAACCGGTATCGCCATGCTGGTTGCTGGCGGAGTCGTAACGCGCACGGTTTTGGGTGTATCGGGCGTTCGCCAGACGACACCGTCGACCCCAGTAAACGCAATCCGGCCCAGGTCGGATGGCCGGCCTTCATGCCAGCTTTTCTGCGTCAGATCGAAGACTTGTCGTACGGCCTCGCTACCCAATCGTTGACGGGCCTGGACTACGGCGCTGGGTGCGACCAGTGGGCGTTGCCCGGGCAGCATGATGTTCATGCGACTGACCACATCCCACGCCGACATGCGCCGGAAAAACGCCATGGAGATGACGCACCAGAGCATCATTTCCAAGGGCAGACGCCGCTTGCGAAGGGTGGCTACGCCGGCCTGTTCCAACGCTTGCTCGACCAGAGAGGGATCAAGCAACGAGTCAATCCCTCAATGGAATTGGGAGTCGAGACGAAGTTGTGGGTTAGTTCCAGTGCCCGAGCCAGACGCATAAAAAAATCCGATGCCTATTCAGGCATCGGATTTTGATTTCTTGCGGCCAAAGGTCAAGCGACGAGGCTTAACTGATCGGCATTAGCCCGAAGGCTCCCTTTTTTTGTCGCTCAAGTCGCGATCAGAACAACACCCGGCTACGGATGGTGCCCTTGACGTGTTGCAGCTTCTCTTGCGCCAGGTCCGAGTACTCGGCGTCGACGTCGATCACCACGTAGCCGACCTTCTCGTTGGTCTGCAGGAACTGACCGGAGATGTTGATGCCGTTTTCGGCGAAGACCTTGTTGATCTCGCTCATCACACCCGGGATGTTTTCGTGGATGTGCAGCAGGCGGTGCTTGCCAGGGTGAGCCGGCAGGGCCACTTCCGGGAAGTTCACGGACGATACCGAAGTACCGTTGTCGCTGTACTTGACCAGTTTTTCCGCCACTTCCAGACCGATGTTGGCCTGGGCTTCAGCGGTAGAGCCACCGATGTGCGGGGTCAGGATCACGTTGTCCAGGCCGCGCAGCGGGCTTTCGAACTCTTCGTCGTTGGAGCGTGGCTCCACCGGGAATACGTCGATGGCCGCGCCGATCAGGTGTTTGTCCTTGATCGCGTCCGCCAGGGCGTCCAGTTCGACCACGGTGCCGCGGGCGGCGTTGATCAGGATGCCGCCTTTCTTGATCGCGCGGATTTCCTTCTCGCCCATCATCCACTGGGTGGCGGCGGTTTCCGGTACGTGCAGCGAAACGATGTCGGACATCGCCAGCAGCTCGTGCAGGTTGCCTACCTGAGTGGCGTTACCCAATGGCAGCTTGGTGATGGTGTCGTAGAAGTACACCTGCATGCCCAGGCCTTCCGCCAGGACCGACAGTTGAGTACCGATCGAGCCGTAGCCGACGATACCCAGCTTCTTGCCACGGATTTCGAAGGAGTTGGCCGCGCTCTTGATCCAGCCGCCACGGTGGCAGGAAGCGTTCTTCTCAGGGATGCCGCGCAACAGCAGGATCGCTTCGGCCAGCACCAGTTCCGCTACGGAGCGGGTGTTGGAGTACGGAGCGTTGAACACCGCGATGCCGCGTTCGCGGGCAGCGTCCAGGTCGACCTGGTTGGTGCCGATGCAGAAACACCCTACAGCCACCAGCTTCTTCGCGTGATCGAAGATCTCTTCGGTCAGTTGAGTGCGCGAGCGAATGCCGATGAAGTGAGCATCAGCGATCTTTTCCTGGAGCTGGGCTTCCGGCAGAGAACCAGTGAGGTACTCGATGCTGGTGTAGCCCGCCGCCTTGAGGACGTCGACAGCCGATTGGTGGACGCCTTCGAGAAGAAGGAACTTGATCTTGCTCTTATCGAGAGAAGTCTTGCTCATCTGCGTAAACCTGTATCCCGGAGAAAAATGGCAGGGAAGGGAGCGGGCGCCCTGTTTCACACCTACTGTCCCTTTTTGACGGCGTCTGTTGCCGTCAAGCTGCGTTGTCGCTCCTCGCCATAGCGGGCTATGACTCGTCGCGGCGCCTTGCTTGACGACAACAGCCACTCGTCAAAAGAGGAACGTAGGTGTGAAACAGGGCACGGGAGCTGACCCGGACGGCAGGAAAGCCGTCGCCGCAGAACAGCCGTTGGGCACTATCCTGCGGGGTCGGTATGCTAGCATATGCGCCCCGCTAAACACTCATTCCTGCGACGTGAAGCGTTCTCAGGATGACCATGAATTGTTCGAGAGTTCTGTCGATGACCAATCCTGCCCTGATTGATGAGCTGAAGACCCTGGTTGAGCCTGGCAAGGTGCTGACCGATGCCGACTCCCTGAATGCTTACGGAAAGGATTGGACCAAGCATTTCGCCCCGGCCCCGACCGCCATCGTGTTCCCCAAGACTACCGAGCAGGTCCAGGCCATTGTCCTGTGGGCCAATAAGCACAAGGTGGCGCTGGTGCCATCCGGCGGTCGTACCGGGTTGTCCGCCGCTGCCGTGGCGGCCAATGGCGAAGTGGTCGTGTCGTTCGACTACATGAACCAGATCCTCGACGTGAACCTCACTGACCGCACCGCCGTGTGTCAGCCGGGCGTGGTCACCGAGCAGCTGCAGAACGCGGCCGAGGAAAAAGGCCTGTACTACCCGGTGGACTTCGCTTCGGCAGGTTCCAGCCAGATTGGCGGCAATATCGGCACCAATGCCGGCGGGATCAAGGTGATTCGTTACGGCATGACCCGTAACTGGGTGGCTGGCATGAAAGTCGTCACCGGCAAGGGCGATGTACTGGAGCTGAACCGCGACCTGATCAAGAACGCCACCGGCTACGACATGCGCCAGCTGTTCATCGGTGCCGAAGGCACCCTCGGGTTCGTGGTCGAAGCGACCATGCGCCTGGACCGCGCGCCGAAAAACCTCACTGCAATGGTCCTTGGTACCGCCGATTTCGACTCGATCATGCCGGTGCTGCACGCCTTCCAGAGCAAGCTCGACCTGACCGCCTTCGAATTCTTCTCCGACAAGGCCCTGGCCAAAGTCATGGCCCGTGGCGATGTGCCGGCGCCGTTCGAATCCGACTGCCCGTTCTATGCGCTGCTGGAATTCGAAGCGACCACCGAAGAAGTGGCCAACCACGCCCTGGAGACCTTCGAGCACTGCGTCGAGCAGGGCTGGGTGCTGGATGGCGTGATGAGCCAGAGCGAAACCCAGTTGCAGAACCTGTGGAAGCTGCGCGAATACATCTCCGAAACCATTTCCCACTGGACGCCGTACAAGAACGACATCTCGGTCACCGTGTCGAAAGTCCCGGCGTTCCTGAAGGAAATCGACGCGATCGTCGGCGAACACTACCCGGACTTCGAAATCGTCTGGTTCGGCCACATCGGCGACGGCAACCTGCACTTGAACATCCTCAAGCCGGATAACCTGAGCAAGGATGAGTTCTTCGCCAAGTGTGCCACCGTCAACAAGTGGGTGTTCGAAACCGTCGAGAAATACAACGGTTCGATCTCCGCCGAGCACGGCGTGGGCATGACCAAGCGTGACTACTTGACCTACAGCCGTTCACCCGTCGAGATCGAGTACATGAAAGCGGTCAAGGCGGTGTTCGACCCGAACGGCATCATGAACCCGGGCAAGATCTTCGCGGTTTGAGCTGCACCCCTTAAGCATCAATGAAGGCAGGAGTCGGTAATGAGCTATCAGCACCAGTATGTCGACGGTACGCGTATTCATTTCCCGTTGGGGAAAGTGGTGTGCATCGGCCGTAACTACGCGGAACACGCCAAGGAACTGGATAACCCGGTGCCGACCGAGCCGCTGCTGTTCATCAAACCGGGCAGTTGCGTGGTGCCGCTGGAAGGCGGTTTCAGTATTCCGACCGAGCGCGGTTCGGTGCATTACGAAGCGGAAATCGCGGTCTTGATCGGCAAACCGTTGTCGACCAAGCCGAGTCGTGAAGAAGTACTCGACGCCATTTCCGGTTTCGCTCCAGCCCTGGACCTGACCCTGCGCGACAAGCAGGCCGAGCTGAAATCCAAGGGTTTGCCTTGGGAAATCGCCAAGTCCTTCGACGGTGCGGCAGTGATTGCTCCGTTCGTGTCCGGCAGCACCTTTGCCGACCTGACCGACATCGGCATCCGCCTGACCATCAATGGCGAAGTGCGCCAGGACGGCAACAGCAGCGCCATGCTCAACCCGATCGTGCCGATGATCCAGCACATGGCCGGCTGCTTCTCGTTGCAGGCCGGGGACGTGATCCTTACCGGCACGCCAGTAGGCGTTGGGCCGCTGAATGTCGGTGATGAGATCGTTCTGGAGTTGCCGGGCGCCAGCCGGTTTACCAGCAGCGTTCGCTAGTTGTAACACCGCTGTACCCTGTGGGAGCGGGCTTGCTCGCGAAAGCGGTGTGTCAGGCAACACCTATGTTGACCGTCACTCCCTCTTCGCGAGCAAGCTCGCTCCCACATTGGTTTTGTGGTGGCCTGTAAAAGACTCACCCTGTCATTTCCCGTTTTTTTCACATCCTGTCTGGATAATTTCAGGGCATTCGGCCTCTGAGCCGGCCGCAAACTGTGCTATTACCCCTAGCCTGAATTTCTGGAACGCATTCCCCAATGGCCACTCCTCCGCTTTCCACGCTTAAACCTGCCCACCGCTCACGCTTCGCCCTGCGTTGGCAAATCTGGCTACTGCTGGTGGCCGTTGTCGCCTACGGCGTTGCATTTGCCATGCACTGGGATGCGCGGGGCGTGCTCTGGGTGAAAGAGCAGTTCAAAAGCCCGGCCGAGCGCCAGGCCAGTATCTGGCTTCCGGACTATCGGGCAGTGATCGACGCCAAGCAGTTGCCGGGGATGGAGAAGGACGAAGCATCGGACCTTGCCTATGACCCCCAGACCAAAACCCTGTTTTCGGTCATGGGCAAGAACCCGTTCCTGGTCGAGTTGAACTTGCAGGGCGATGTGCTGCGCAAAATGCCATTGGTTGGCTGGAGCAACCCCGAGGGTGTCACCGTGCTGGGCGACGGCCGACTGGCCATTGTCGATGAGCGCGACCATCTGATCGCGATCGTCAAGGTTGATGCCGACACCCGCGAACTGAACATCGCCGATTTCCCGAAGTACGACCTCGGCCCTTCCAAAGACCAGAACAAAGCCTTTGAGGGTGTTACCTGGGATCCGCTCAATCAGCAACTGGTGCTTGGCGAAGAGCGTCCGCCGGCATTGTTTACCTGGAAAGGTGACGGCAAGGTCCTTACCGGTGACAAGCTGAAGCTGGCCAGTCATGCACTGGATATGCGCAACCTGTCGGCACTGGCCATCGACCCGCGGACCGGCCACATGCTGGTGCTGTCCGCCGACTCGCACCTGTTGCTGGAGCTGGACAAGAAGGGTGAACAGGTCAGTTTCATGACGCTGTTGCGTGGCTTCAACGGCTTGAAAAATACCATTCCGCGTGCCGAAGGCGTGACTATGGATGAGGCGGGCACGCTGTACATGGTGAGTGAGCCGAACCTGTTTTATCGCTTCGAAAAACAGCACTGACGTTTACGATTTACAGGATTGCCTGTGCTCGGTTGTAGGATCGGGCCCGTGGCCATTAAGCTTCAGTTCAGACAGGCGTGATATTTCATCCGCCTGTCTTTACCCTGAGCCCGCCCGAATGCGTCGATTTGCCCGCCCCAAATCCCTGATTCTGATCCTGTTGGTGGTCTCGCTGATCGCGTTGATAGCGATCGCCCAGTACCAGCGCCTGTTCGAGCGCGCCTGGTTCAATCTGCATACGCTATGGCAGCCGGTGAGTTCCCGGTCCATGGACCTGGACCAATACCAGGTCGTGACTGAAGCGCTGGTGATCGATGGCCTGGCTGACAACGTTTCAGCACTGACCTACGACCCTGTACGCAAAAGCCTGTTCACCGTGACCAACAAGCGAAGCGAGTTGATCGAGTTGTCCCTCGATGGCAGGGTTTTGCGCCGCGTGGCACTGGTCGGTTTCGGCGATCCGGAGGCGGTGGAGTTCATCAGTGCTGACACCTACGTGGTCACCGACGAAAGCCAGCAGCGGCTTATCAGGATTCATCTGGAGCAGGACACGACCTTCGTCGACGCGGCAGACGCCGAACAAATGACCATCGGCATACACATGGGCAGCAACAAGGGCTTCGAGGGGTTGGCTTACGATTCAGCGGGCAAGCGCCTGTTCGTGGCCAAGGAGCGCGATCCGATGCTGATCTACGAGGTGCACGGCTTTCCGCGCTTCAACCCTGAAGAGTCCTACTCGGTGCACGTGATCAACGACCCCAAGCGTGATGCCGGGTTGTTTGTACGGGACCTGTCGAGCCTGCAATACGACGAACGCAGCGGGCATTTGCTGGCGCTGTCGGATGAGTCGCGGTTGATTCTGGAGCTGGATGTGGATGGGCGTCCGCTGAGCACAATGTCATTGAGCAAGGGGAGCCAGGGTCTGCAAAAAAACGTGCCGCAAGGGGAGGGGATCGCCGTTGATGACGACGGTACGTTGTACCTCGTCAGTGAGCCGAACCTGTTTTACGTCTTCAAGAAACCGGCGCAGCCCTAACCAACACCACAAAACACTGTGGGAGCGAGCTTGCTCGCGATAGCGGCGTATCAGTCGACATAGATATCAACTGATCGTCAGCAATCGCGAGCAAGCTCGCTCCCACAGGTTTTTTCATCTGCCCACAAAAATGTGGGCGGTCTTGGTTACTCAGCGCGCAGTGTCTTCACGCCTTCGCTCGTACCCAGCAGCAACAGATCCGCCGGACGCGCCGCGAACAAACCATTGGTGACCACGCCGACGATCGCGTTGATCTGCGTCTCCAGCTCCACCGGATGGGTGATCTGCATGTTGAACACGTCGAGGATGATGTTGCCGTTGTCGGTCAGCACGCCTTCGCGGTAAACCGGGTCGCCACCGAGCTTTACCAGCTCCCGGGCCACGTGGCTGCGGGCCATCGGGATCACTTCCACCGGCAGAGGGAAGGTACCGAGGACCGGCACCAGTTTGCTGGCATCGGCGATGCAGATGAACGTCTTGGCCACGGCCGCGACAATCTTCTCGCGGGTCAGGGCAGCGCCGCCGCCCTTGATCAGGTTCAGGTGCTCGTCGCTTTCATCGGCGCCGTCGACATAGAACTCCAGATCGCTGACGGTGTTCAGTTCGTACACCGGAATCCCGTGGCCCTTGAGGCGCGCGGCGGTGGCTTCGGAGCTGGCGACGGCGCCATCGAATGCGCCCTTGTGTCGGGCCAGGGCATCGATGAAGCAGTTGGCGGTGGAGCCGGTGCCGACCCCGACGATGCTCTTGTCGTCGAGTTTCGGAAGGATGAAGTCGACGGCGGCCTGAGCCACTGCCTGTTTGAGTTGATCCTGGTTCATGCGGGCTCCGAGGTGCCGAAGAGAGAACGAAAGGCCGGCATTATAGGCTTCGGGGCGGGGAAGGTCATTGCCCGATTGGCGGTTCGTGACCGTTCCCTGTAGGAGCGAGCTCGCTCGCGATGGACGTGAACGATAACGCGTAAAACCAGGTACCCCGCGGCGCCTTTGGGTTTCTCGCGAGCAAGCTCGCTCCTACAACAGGTGGTCGTGCGGACAAAAGCCGGGTTAGACTCCGTGGTCCTGCCCAACCCGCTCAGTGATGCTTTCCGATGCTTGAACAGTACGTCAAAAAGATCCTCACCTCGCGCGTTTATGACGTTGCCGTAGAAACCCCGTTGCAGACTGCCCGTCAGCTCTCCGAGCGGCTGGGCAACAGTATTTTGCTCAAGCGCGAAGACTTGCAGCCGGTGTTCTCGTTCAAGATTCGCGGCGCCTACAACAAGTTGACCCAGTTGAGCGACGAAGAGCGCGCTCGCGGCGTGGTCACCGCGTCGGCGGGCAACCATGCCCAAGGCCTGGCCCTGGCGGCGAAGGTGCTGGGTGTGAAGGCGACCATCGTCATGCCCAAGACCACCCCGGAGATCAAGGTCGAAGGCGTGCGTTCCCGCGGCGGTAAAGTGGTGCTGCATGGCGATTCGTTCCCGGAAGCCCTGGCTTACTCGCTGAAACTGGTCGATGAAAAAGGCTACGTCTACATTCACCCCTACGACGATCCCCACACCATTGCCGGGCAGGGCACCGTGGCCATGGAGATTCTGCGCCAGCATCCGGCGCCGCTGGATGCGATTTTCGTCCCGGTCGGCGGCGGCGGCCTGATCGCCGGCATCGCCGCGTACGTGAAGTACCTGCGCCCGGACATCAAGATCATTGGCGTCGAACCGGATGACTCCAATTGCCTGCAAGCCGCCATGGCGGCGGGCGAGCGCGTGGTGTTGCCGACCGTGGGCCTCTTCGCCGACGGTGTTGCGGTGGCCCAGATCGGTCAGCACACCTTTGACATCTGTAAAGATCATGTCGATGAAGTGATCACCGTCAGCACCGACGAAATCTGTGCTGCCATCAAGGATATCTACGACGATACCCGTTCGATCACCGAGCCTGCCGGCGCCTTGGGCGTGGCCGGGATCAAGAAGTATGTCGAGCAGTACGGTGTCAGCGGCCAGACCTTCGTGGCCATCGACTCCGGGGCCAACGTCAACTTCGATCGCCTGCGCCACGTCGCCGAGCGTGCGGAGCTGGGCGAGGGCCGCGAAGCCATCATCGCCGTGACCATTCCCGAGAAACCGGGCAGCTTCAAGGCGTTCTGCGAGGCTATCGGCAAGCGCCAGATCACCGAGTTCAACTACCGCTACAACACCGGCAGCGAAGCGCACATCTTTGTCGGTGTACAGACCCACCCGGAAAACGACCCGCGCAGCGCACTGATCGCCAGCCTGAGCGAGCAAGGTTTTCCGGTGCTGGACCTGACCGACAACGAACTGGCCAAGCTGCACATCCGCCACATGGTGGGCGGGCGTGCAGCGCATGTGGTCGATGAAGTGATTCTGCGTTTCGAATTCCCGGAGCGTCCGGGCGCGCTGTTCAACTTCCTCAACAAGCTCGGCGGGCGCTGGAACATCTCGATGTTCCACTACCGCAACCATGGCGCGGCGGATGGCCGGGTCGTCGCGGGCCTGCAAGTGCCCCACGACGAGCGCCACCTGGTGCCGGCGGCGCTGGAAGAAATCGGCTACCCGTATTGGGACGAAAGCGACAACCCGGCCTATCAGCTGTTTCTTGGCTGAAGGGCTACGCTGATGGGCAGGTCATAAGGAAATCGAACAATGGAAACGTTAACTGCCCTGAAAACGGCGCACATGGTGGCAACGGTTGTACTGCTGGCTTGTGCGCTGGGTCTGGGAGTCTGGGTTTTGCTTGCGCGGCGCAACGGTGATGCGACGGCGGGAAGCCGCACCCTGCAACGGCCACGCGTATTTGTCTGGCTGTTGATGGGGCTGGCGCTGCTGAGCATGCCGTTTAGCGGCTGGTGGATGGTGCATCTGGTGGGCTGGCCGCTGGGTCAGACCTGGTTGCTGGCCTCCAGCGTGCTTTACACCGTGGCGGCGCTGGCGTGGTTCTGGTTGCTGGTGCGGCTGAACAAGTTGCGCAAGGCGCCGGGGAGCGTGGGTAAATTCACCTTTGCCTTGGCGTTGTTCAGCTTTGTCTGCTTTGTCGCCATTGCCGGGTTGATGGGCGCCAAGCCTGTGTAGGAGCAGCCGGTCGACGCTCGATTGCTCGCGATGCTCGCGATGCTCGTTAACGATAACGCGGGGCGCCTGGCTCCCCGCAGCAATCTAGAGTTTTTCGCGAGCAAGCTCGCTCCTACAGTAAGGCGATATCAGCCGCGCAGGCTAATCACCGGCCAGCCACGCTTCTCCGCCTCGGCCCGCAGGTTCGGGTCCGGATCAACCGCCACCGGGTTAGTCACCTGCTCCAGCAACGACAAATCGTTCATCGAGTCGCTATAGAAATAGCTGTCTTCCAGCGTATACCCGGTTTCCTCCAGCCAGCGATTGAGCCTTGTCACCTTGCCTTCGCGGAAGCACGGCACATCGGTGCTGCGTCCGGTGTAGCGGCCATCGACCATTTCGCACTCGGTGGCGATCAGGGTGTCGACGCCCAGGCGCTCGGCAATGGGACCTGTGACGAAGCGGTTGGTCGCCGTGATGATCACCAGTTTGTCGCCGGCATCGCGGTGCTTCTTCAGCAGCTCAAGTCCCTTGGGCAGCACGATCGGTTCGATGCAGTCGCGCATGTAATCGCTGTGCCACTGATCCAGCGTGGCCATTTCGGTGCGACCGAGGACTTCCAGGCAGAAGTTCAGATAAGCAGCGTTATCCAGTTTGCCGGCCAGGTAATCCTGATAGAACGCATCGTTGCGAGCCTTGTAGGCAACGGCGTCGAGAAAGCCGCGCTCGCACAGGTAATCGCCCCAGGCGTGATCGCTGTCACCGCCCAGAAGGGTGTTGTCCAAATCGAATAAAGCCAGGCGCATTGCAGTTACCCGCTGAAAAGTCAGTAAAAAGGCGACAAGAATACGGTCTTTTCACAAGAGTGCACATAAGGTAGGAACCTTCGTTGCCGCCTTCACGACCTTTGTGGAACAATGCGGCGACATGCGTTTGCGAGGTTGTTGCCGTGATCGACCCCGATGGTTTTCGCCCCAATGTCGGGATCATTCTGACGAATGACGCCGGCCAGGTGCTATGGGCTCGCCGAATCAATCAGGATGCCTGGCAGTTTCCGCAGGGGGGAATCAACCCCGAAGAGACGCCGGAAGACGCCTTGTACCGCGAGCTGAACGAAGAAGTAGGCCTGGAGCGCGAAGATGTTGAAATTCTCGCCTGCACCCGGGGCTGGTTGCGCTATCGTTTGCCGCAACGTCTGGTACGTACCCACAGCCAACCGCTGTGCATCGGCCAGAAACAGAAATGGTTTCTCCTGCGCCTGATCTCCAACGAGCAGCGGGTGCGGATGGATTTGACCGGTAAACCGGAGTTCGATGGCTGGCGCTGGGTCAGCTATTGGTATCCGTTGGGCCAGGTGGTGACATTCAAGCGCGAGGTGTATCGACGCGCTCTCAAAGAGCTTGCCCCGCGCCTTTTAGCGCGCGACTGACGACGGAGTTCGACCCCGAGCCATGCTCAATACGCTGCGCAAGATCGTCCAGGAAGTTAACTCCGCCAAGGATCTCAAGGCGGCGTTGGGGATTATTGTGTTGCGCGTCAAAGAGGCCATGGGCAGCCAGGTCTGCTCGGTCTACCTGCTTGACCCCGAGACCAACCGTTTCGTGCTGATGGCCACCGAGGGCTTGAACAAGCGCTCGATCGGCAAGGTCAGCATGGCCCCCAATGAAGGTCTGGTCGGCCTGGTCGGCACGCGTGAAGAACCCCTGAACCTCGAGAACGCCGCGGATCACCCGCGCTACCGCTACTTCGCCGAAACCGGCGAGGAGCGCTACGCCTCGTTCCTCGGGGCGCCGATCATTCACCACCGCCGCGTCGTCGGCGTGTTGGTCATCCAGCAAAAAGAACGCCGCCAGTTCGATGAGGGTGAAGAAGCCTTCCTCGTGACCATGAGCGCGCAGCTCGCCGGGGTTATCGCCCACGCCGAAGCCACCGGTTCGATCCGCGGCCTGGGCCGTCAGGGCAAAGGCATCCAGGAAGCCAAGTTCATCGGCGTGCCGGGTTCGCCGGGTGCGGCGGTCGGCACCGCGGTGGTCATGCTGCCACCGGCGGACCTGGACGTGGTGCCCGACAAGAGCATCTCTGACATCGAAGCCGAGCTGGGGCTGTTCAAGACCGCGATCGAAGGCGTACGCGCCGACATGCGCGCCTTGTCCGCCAAGCTTGCCACGCAGTTGCGCCCGGAAGAGCGGGCCTTGTTCGACGTCTACCTGATGATGCTCGACGATGCCGCGCTGGGCAACGAAGTCACCACGGTGATCAAGACCGGTCAGTGGGCACAGGGCGCGTTGCGCCAGGTGGTCACCGATCACGTCAACCGTTTCGAATTGATGGACGACGCTTACCTGCGCGAGCGTGCCTCGGACGTCAAGGATCTCGGTCGGCGCTTGCTGGCTTATTTGCAGGAAGAGCGCCAGCAAACCCTGGTCTACCCCGACAACACCATTCTGGTCAGCGAGGAACTGACGCCGGCGATGCTCGGCGAGGTTCCGGAAAGCAAGCTGGTGGGCCTGGTTTCGGTACTCGGCTCGGGTAACTCCCACGTCGCGATCCTGGCGCGCGCCATGGGTATTCCGACGGTAATGGGCCTGGTCGATCTGCCGTATTCCAAAGTCGATGGCATCGACATGATCGTCGATGGGCACCGGGGCGAGGTCTATACAAACCCCAGTGACGTGCTGCGCAAGCAGTTCGCCGAAGTGGTCGAGGAAGAGAAACAACTGGCCCTGGGGCTGGATGCGTTGCGCGATCTGCCGTGTATCACGGTCGATGGCTACCGCATGCCGCTGTGGGTCAACACCGGCTTGCTGGCCGACGTGGCGCGGGCGCAGAAGCGTGGTGCCGAGGGCGTCGGGCTATACCGCACCGAAGTGCCGTTCATGATCAACCAGCGCTTCCCGAGCGAAAAGGAACAACTGGCGATCTACCGCGAGCAACTCGCCGCGTTCCACCCGCAACCGGTGACCATGCGCACCCTGGACATCGGCGGCGACAAGTCGCTGTCGTACTTCCCGATCAAGGAAGACAACCCGTTCCTCGGCTGGCGCGGCATTCGCGTCACCCTCGACCACCCGGAAATTTTCCTGGTGCAGACCCGGGCCATGCTCAAGGCCAGTGAAGGCCTGAACAACCTGCGGATTTTGCTGCCGATGATCTCCGGCACCCATGAGCTGGAAGAAGCCCTGCACCTGATCCACCGGGCCTGGGGCGAAGTGCGCGACGAAGGCTGCGACGTACCGATGCCGCCGGTTGGCGTGATGATCGAGATTCCGGCGGCGGTGTATCAGACCAAGGAACTGGCGCGGCAAGTGGACTTCCTTTCGGTCGGTTCCAACGACCTGACCCAGTACCTGTTGGCAGTGGATCGCAACAACCCGCGGGTGGCCGATCTTTACGACTACCTGCACCCGGCGGTGCTGCAAGCCTTGCAAACCGTCGTGCGCGACGCCCATGCCGAAGGCAAGCCGGTGAGCATCTGCGGCGAAATGGCCGGTGACCCGGCGGCGGCCGTACTGTTGATGGCAATGGGTTTCGACAGCCTGTCGATGAACGCCACCAACTTGCCGAAAGTGAAGTGGATGCTGCGTCAGATCAATCTGAGCAAGGCCAAGGAGTTGCTGGCGGAACTGATGACCATCGACAACCCGCAAGTGATTCACAGCTCGTTGCAGCTGGCGCTGAAGAACCTCGGGCTGGCGCGGATGATCAATCCGGCTTCGGTCAAGCCCCTCTAAATCTGCGGTGTGCCCATCGCGGGCAAGCCCGCTCCCACAGGGTTTTGTGGTGTTCACAAAACTATGAATCTACACAATCTACTGTGGGAGCGGGCTTGCCCGCGATGGCGTCCGTCAAGATGCTACAAATCTAAAGCCTGATCTCCACTTCCCCCAGGTGCCCCCCATACGGCCCGAAACTGCGCTCGACCATATGCCGCGCCCCATCCGCCTGCACAATCAACACCGTACTCGCCCGCGTTCCATAACTCTGACTGGCAATGAACACGCTCGACAGCAACGTCTCGGTGGCCAGCCCCACTCCGGTATCCGGCAGCTCGGCAAACGGTGCGGTCTGCGCATCGCTCAATAATGCCAACAGCGCCTGAGGCTGCGGATCATCCAGCACCTCGCGCAATGCAGCCTTGGCCTTGAGCAACTTCGGCCAGGGCGTATCCAGCCCGGCATTGGATAACCCGTAGATCCCCGGCGCCAGCATCACCGCGTTCGATTCCCGGGCGTTGAAGTGCCAGAGCTCGTGGGTGTTGCCAATCAGTAGGTTAAAACCACCATATTCCGTCGATCGGTCGACAACGTCGGCTAAATAGTGGTCAATTGGCATTTCCCCGGTGAGAAATCGCGCCACCAGTTCTCCACGAGACTTGCGCCCTGGTGGTCGATGGGGATCGCGGATGTTGGTCAGCGCCGCAAAACGTCCGTTGGCGCCGACACCGAGCCAGGTGCCACCGGCCTCGAGGTCGCGTCCCGCATGTACGTGCGGCGCTTCAGGCCATGGCGCCAGAGGCAGGCTGGGGCGGGCGTAGAATTCATCGCGATTGGCCGCCACGACCAGCGGCTGGGCATGACCCGGGCGCCAGGCAAAAACAATCAGGCACATAAGGGAGTCCTTGTGTGTTTTTTGCCCACTCTACGCAGACATCGCTCATCGATCCATCGCCTTGCACAGTGGAGCTTGAGGCCATGCATCCGTTACCATGCCGCTCCGGTTTTGGGGATGCGGGCGGGACAACCATGGAATTTCTGCTCTATCTGGCGCTCGGTGCCTGTGCAGGTGTACTCGCCGGGCTGTTTGGCGTGGGTGGCGGGATCATCATCGTCCCGGTGCTGGTGTTCAGCTTCAAGGCCCAAGGGTTCGATCCGTCGATCCTCACGCACCTGGCAGTGGGTACCTCCCTGGCGACGATCATCTTCACCTCGGTCAATGCGGTACGTGAGCATCACCGCCGTCGCGCCGTGCTTTGGCCGATCTTCATGTGGATGACCGTCGGCATTTTGCTCGGTGCCGGGTTAGGCGCCCTGACGGCGGAAGCGATTTCCGGCCCCAACCTGCAGAAACTCATTGGTGTATTCGCCCTGGTGATTGCTGCTCAGCTGGCGCTGGACGTCAAGCCCAAGGCCAGCCGAACCGTGCCGGGAAAACTCGGTCTGACCCTGGCCGGCAGCGTGATTGGCTGGGCTTCGGCGATTTTCGGCATTGGCGGCGGTTCGTTGACCGTGCCATTCCTGACCTGGCGCAGTGTGCCGATGCAGCAAGCCGTGGCCACCTCATCGGCCTGCGGTCTGCCGATCGCCCTGGCCAGTGCATTAAGTTTCATGATTCTGGGCTGGCACGATCCGTTGCTCCCGGCCCATAGTCTCGGTTTCATTTATTTGCCGGCGTTGCTGGGCATTGCCCTGACCAGCATGGTGTTCGCCCGATTGGGCGCGCGACTGGCCCACAGGTTGTCGCCGAAGTTGCTGAAAAGGCTGTTTGCCGCTTTGCTGTTCTGCGTCGGCCTGAACTTTCTAGTCTGAAGCATCTGCTCTGACGCACAGCGCAATCCTGGCTTAATCCTGAGGTGGCAGCGTCGCCCGGGAATTTTTAAGATTTGAACTCTAACGAGGAGTCGCAATGCTGCCTTACCCGCAGATCGACCCGGTGGCCCTGGCCATCGGTCCGCTGAAAATCCACTGGTACGGTCTGATGTACCTGATCGGCATCGGCGGCGCCTGGCTGCTGGCGTCCCGCCGCTTGAACCGCTTCGACCCGACCTGGACCAAGGAGAAACTCTCCGACATGGTGTTCTGGATGTCGATGGGGGTGATCGTCGGCGGGCGACTGGGTTATGTGCTGTTCTACGATCTGCATGCCTACCTCGCCAATCCGACACTGATTTTCGAAGTGTGGAAGGGCGGCATGTCGTTCCACGGTGGTTTCATCGGTGTGATGCTGGCGGCGTTGTGGTTCGGCAAGAAGAACAACAAGTCGTTCTTCCAGCTGATGGATTTCGTCGCGCCGATGGTGCCGATTGGCCTGGGTGCCGGGCGTATCGGCAACTTCATCAATGCCGAGTTGTGGGGCAAGCCGACCGACGTGCCTTGGGCGATGATCTTCCCGCCGTTCAGCGACCCGGCGCAGCTGCCGCGTCACCCCTCGCAGCTGTACCAGTTCGCCCTCGAAGGCGTGGCGCTGTTCCTGATCCTCTGGCTGTTCTCGCGCAAACCACGGCCGACCATGGCGGTCTCCGGGATGTTCGCGCTGTTCTATGGCATCTTCCGTTTCATCGTCGAGTTCGTCCGCGTACCGGACGCGCAACTGGGCTATCTGGCCTGGAACTGGCTGACCATGGGCCAGGTGCTGTGCGTGCCGATGATCGTCGGTGGTCTGTTGCTGATCTGGCTGGCGTATCACCGCGCCCCGGCATCTCCAGCGGCAGCCGTATAAATTCGAATCCCGTAGCGATGGCTGCGGGTTCAAGGAAACAGGTAACTCATGAAGCAATATCTCGAACTGGTCGCCCACGTCATCAAGAACGGCACCAAGCAGGCCAACCGTACCGGCGTGAACACCATCAGTTTCCCTGGCGCTATGCTGCGTTATGACCTGCAGGAAGGTTTCCCGGCGATCACCACGCGCAAAATGGCATTCAAATCGGCCATCGGCGAAATGTGCGGTTTTCTGCGGGGCGTGAATAACGCCGCCGAATTCCGCGCCCTGGGGTGCAAGGTCTGGGACCAGAACGCCAACGAAAACGCCCAGTGGCTGGCCAACCCGTTCCGTCAGGGCGAAGACGACCTCGGCGAAATCTACGGTGTGCAATGGCGCAAATGGCCGGCGTACAAGCAGATCCCGGTCAGCAACCAGGCCGCCATCGAGCAGACCCTGAAGCAAGGCTACCGTCAGATCGCCGAAGGTGAGGAAGACGGCCAGGCCTACGTGGTGCTGTACAAGGCCATCGATCAGGTCCGTCAGTGCGTCGATACCATCATCAAGGATCCGGGCAGCCGTCGCATCCTGTTCCACGGCTGGAACTGCGCCCAGCTTGATGAAATGGCCCTGCCGCCGTGCCACCTGCTGTACCAGTTCCACCCGAATGTCGAGACCAGGGAGATTTCCTTGACGCTCTACATCCGCTCCAACGACCTGGGCCTTGGCACGCCGTTCAACCTCACCGAAGGTGCAGCGCTGCTGAGCCTGATCGGTCGTCTGACGGGCTACACGCCGCGCTGGTTCACCTATTTCATCGGTGATGCCCACGTCTACGAAAACCACCTGGACATGCTCAACGAACAGCTCAAGCGCGAGCCGTTCCCGATGCCGAAACTGGTGATTTCCGACCGTGTGCCGGAGTTTGCCAAGACGGGTGTGTATCAGCCGGAATGGCTGGAGCTGGTGGAGCCGAGTGATTTTTCGCTGGAAGGCTACGAACACCACGCGCCGATGACTGCGCCGATGGCAGTCTAACGCTTCACACCATCCCCCCCTGTAGGAGCGAGCTTGCTCGCGATGAACTCAAGGACGACGCGTTTTATCAGACAAAACGCGTCATCGTTCACGACCATCGCGAGCAAGCTTGCTCCTACAGGGGGGAGGTGGTGATCTCAATGGCCGTGACTGCGGCCTATATGAGAATGCTCCACCTCCGTCGCCACAACCCCGCCGCTTACTTCCAGCCGCTGCAAAATCCCACATTGATCGACACCCGGCCGCTCGCCGCAGCGTTGGCGCAGGTCGAACAGTTGTGTCTGCAAGGCCAGCAAGCCGTCAATCCGCGCCTTGACGTGATGGATGTGCTCGTCGATCAGCGCGTTGACGCTTTCGCACTGATCCTGCGGACTGTCGCGAAACGCCAGCAGGCTGCGGATTTCTTCGAGCGTCATGTCGAGGGTGCGACAGTTGCGGATGAACGTCAGGCGCTCGGCGTGGGCCTGGGTGTAGACGCGATAATTGCCGTCACTGCGGGCCGGTTCCGGCAGAAGGTTCTCGCGCTCGTAGTAGCGGATCGTTTCCACGGCGCAGTCCGTGAGTTTCGCCAATTCTCCAATTTTCATGACGCCAATCTCCAAAACTCCAGAAAGGGTGCTTGACCCTATAGTGGCTACAGGGTCTTTACTTGGCAACAGGCACTCTTATGGACGCAACCAATGAGCGATTCCCTGCATTCCCACAAACCCGGGGCTGAGCACGAGCACAGCCACAAGCTCAAACCCGTGCCAAAACATGACCATGGCGGTCACGGCGACTCTTGCTGCTCATCTAAAGCGGCAGCGCCTGCGCTGGTAAAACTGAGCGAATCGCCGACGCCCGGGGCCCGATTGAGCAGTTTTCGCATCGAGGCCATGGACTGTCCAACCGAACAGACGCTGATCCAGAACAAGCTAAGCAAACTGACCGGGGTGCAGCAGCTGGAGTTCAATCTGATTAATCGGGTGCTCGGCGTGACCCACGATTTGCCCGATATCGAGCCTATCGTCGAGGCCATCAAGTCCTTGGGCATGCAGGCCGAGCCGATGGATCAGGGTGCTGAAACCCCGGGGCCTGCGCCCCGGAAAAAGCCGTGGTGGCCCCTGGCGCTGTCCGGTGTTGGTGCGTTGCTGGCAGAAGTTATCCACTTCACCGGTTCCGCACCGAACTGGGTGGTGGCGGTTATCGCACTGGTCTCGATCCTCAGTGGCGGCCTCGGTACCTACAAAAAAGGCTGGATCGCCCTTAAGAACCGCAACCTGAACATCAATGCGCTGATGAGCATTGCCGTGACCGGCGCGGTGCTGATCGGCCAGTGGCCGGAAGCGGCCATGGTGATGTTCCTGTTCACCGTGGCCGAATTGATCGAAGCCAGATCCCTCGATCGCGCGCGCAATGCCATCGGCGGCCTGATGCAGATGACCCCGGACACTGCAACGGTGTTGCAGGCTGACGGGACCTGGCTTGAGCAGGATGTCAAAACCATTGGGCTCGGTACGCGTGTACGGGTGCGTCCCGGTGAGCGTATCGGCATGGACGGTGAAGTGCTGTCCGGTCGCTCGACCATCGATCAGGCGCCAATCACCGGTGAAAGCCTGCCGGTGGAGAAAACCGTCGGCGACAAAGTATTCGCCGGCACCATCAACCAGGCCGGTTCCCTGGAGTACGCGGTGACCGCCGCGGCGGATAACTCGACCCTGGCCCGCATCATTCACGCCGTCGAGCAGGCTCAGGGTGCGCGGGCGCCGACCCAGCGCTTCGTCGACAGCTTCTCGAAAATCTACACCCCGGCGGTGTTCGTCCTGGCCCTGGCGGTGGCGGTGATCCCGCCAATATTCATGGGCGCGTTGTGGTTCGACTGGATTTATCGGGCGCTGGTGCTGCTGGTGGTGGCCTGCCCGTGTGCGCTGGTGATTTCCACGCCGGTGACCATCGTCAGTGGCCTCGCGGCGGCAGCGCGCAAAGGCATTCTGGTCAAGGGCGGCGTCTATCTGGAGGGCGGTTACAAGCTCGACTACCTGGCTCTGGACAAGACCGGCACCATCACCCACGGCAAACCGGTGCAGACCGATTATCTGTCGCTGGACCCGACCGTCGATGAATCGGCTCCAGCCATTGCCGCCGCACTGGCCGGGCGTTCGGATCACCCGGTTTCCCTGGCCATCGCCACAGCGGTTGTGGATAAAAAAACTGCGGCGCTGATTGTGGATAACTTCGAAGCCTTGGGCGGGCGTGGCGTGCGCGGCGAGATCAACGGCCAGCTCTACCATTTGGGCAACCATCGTCTGGTGGAGGATCTGGGCTTGTGTTCGCCGGTGCTGGAAGAAAAGCTGTTTGCCCTTGAAAAGCAGGGCAAGTCGGTGGTGCTGCTGCTTGATTCGTCTGGTCCGCTGGCGTTGTTCGCTGTCGCCGATACGGTAAAGGCGAGCAGCCGCGAAGCTATCCGGCAACTGCATGACCTGGGCATCAAGACCCTGATGCTCACCGGCGATAACGTCCACACCGCGCAGGCTATCGCTGCACAAGTCGGCATCGACGGGGCCAGGGGCGACCTGTTGCCGGGTGACAAATTGCAGGCCATCGAGGCCCTTTATGCCCAAGGGCATCGGGTCGGCATGGTGGGGGACGGCATCAACGACGCCCCGGCACTGGCGCGTTCGGAGATCGGTTTCGCCATGGCCGCCGCCGGCACCGATACTGCGATCGAAACCGCCGATGTTGCCCTGATGGACGACGATCTACGCAAGATTCCGGCATTCATTCGCCTGTCACGGCAGACCTCGAGCATTCTCAAGCAGAACATCGCCCTGGCTTTGGTCATCAAGGCTGTCTTTCTTGGGGTAACCTTCGCCGGGGTCGCTACCATGTGGATGGCAGTGTTCGCCGATATGGGCGTGAGTTTGCTGGTGGTGTTCAACGGATTGCGCCTGCTGCGCAAGTAAAGGATGAGGGACGGTTGTGCTGAGTGCCGAGCTGAAGGCGTTTTACATGGTGGCCCGCCTGGGCAGCATTACCCAGGCTGCAAAAAAGCTTGGCCTGAGCCAGCCGACGGTGACGACGCAGATCCGCAACCTCGAAAGTCAGTACTCGGTCGAGTTGTTCTACCGTGGCGGCCGGCGTCTGAGCGTCAGCGAGGAGGGCGCGCGGCTGCTGCCGATGGTCAAGGTGTTGATGCAGCAGGAAGCCGACATCGAGTTTTTCCTGCGTAACTGCGGCCAGGTCCAGGGCACATTGCGTATTGCCGCCACGGCGCCGTATTACATCCTCGACCTGGTGAAAACCTTCCGCGAGCGACTGCCGCAGGTTGAGGTTTCGGTGGAAATCGGCAACTCCCAGCAAGTGCTCGAAGCGCTGGAGGAGTACCGGGTCGATGTCGCGGCGTCATCGCAATTGCTCGATGACGCGCGGCTGATTCGCCGGGTGCTCGGCAGCGATCCGCTGGTGCTGGCGGTGCATCGCAATCATCCGCTGGCGGTTCACGATCATGTGCCGCTCAGTGCGCTGGCCGGGCATACCCTGCTGATGCGCGAACCGGGCTCGACCACCCGTCGCCTGACCGAAGAATTGCTGGCCAGTGCCGGGGTGTGTTTCGGCCCGCTGCTGGAAATCGGCAGCCGCGAATCGATCCGCGAAGCGGTGTTGCGCAACATAGGTATCAGCATCATTGCCCGCCAGGAAGTGCCCCATGATCCGCAGTTGCGGGTGCTGACCATCGAGAATGCGCCGCAAATCCCGGAATACCTGTATTGCCTCAAGGAGCGTAAGAACGCGCGGCTGCCGGCGGCGTTTCTGGGGTTGGCGCAGGAAATGGCCCCGGCTTGAGGTCTGCGGTGATGCTGCCGGCCCCTTCGCGGGCAAGCCCGCTCCCACAGATATTGCGCTGTCCTTGTGGGAGCGGGCTTGCCCGCGATGGCATCAGTTCAGGCAACACAAGATTTAAACCAAAATCCTCGAATACCACTATCGGCAGTTTTTGCCTTACTGCCACATGACGGACTCATTACAACCCTAGGATGGCCCCATCTGCTCGATGAGGTCCGTCCATGAACAACCCGATCACAACTGCCCTGACCAACCCCGGCGCGCCGATGAAGGTGCGCGGCGTACAGAAACGTTTTGGTGCCTTCACGGCGCTGGATAACGTTTCCCTCGACGTGGCGGCCGGTGAGCTGGTGTGTCTGCTGGGCCCGTCGGGCTGCGGCAAGACCACCTTGCTGCGCTGTATCGCCGGTCTGGAAAAGCAGGACAGTGGCGAGTTGTACTTGGGCGACCGCGACGTTTCCCACCTGCCACCCCAGGCGCGGGACTACGGCATTCTGTTCCAGTCCTATGCGTTGTTCCCCAATCTGACCGTCGAAGCGAACATTGCCTACGGCCTCGCCGGCAATGGCCGCGACCAGATTCGCCAACGCGTCGGTCAGATGCTGGAACTGGTCGGCCTGGGCGGCAGCGAGAAAAAGTATCCCGGTCAATTGTCCGGCGGCCAGCAGCAGCGGGTTGCACTGGCTCGCGCTCTGGCCCCGGCGCCTTCGCTGTTGCTGCTCGACGAGCCGATGTCGGCCCTCGATGCCCGGGTACGCGAGCACCTGTGCACCGAACTGCGCCAGCTGCAACGCAACCTCGGCATCACCACGCTGATGGTTACCCACAATCAGGACGAGGCCATGCTGATGGCCGACCGCATTGCCGTGATGAACAACGGCAAGGTCGAGCAGTACGCTACGCCGCAGGAGATCTACAACCGCCCGGCCACGCCCTTCGTGGCGGAGTTCGTCGGCCAGGGTAACTGGTTGCCGTTCCAGCGCAGCAGCGACAGCCACGCCCAGGTCGGCGGAATGAGCATGCGTCTGGCCGATGGCGGCGCCAGGACCGCGTCGGGCCGTTTGTTCTGCCGCCCGGAAGCGATCAGCATCAACCCGCTGGTGCACGAGGAAAACCTGTTCCCGGCCAAGGTTCGCGAAATCACCTTCCTCGGCAACCGCTGCCGCATGAGCTTCGAACTCGATCAGTTGCCGGGCCATGCACTGTTGGCGGAACTGGCGCCGGAAGCCATGCCGCGTCTTGGCGCTCAGCAGATCATGGTCGCCTTGCCGCCGCGCAGCCTGCAGGTATTTGCCTGATGAGCGCGAACATCGCGCTGCCGCTGCCGCAAAGGCAGGTTCGGCAGACCTCCCGCGCCGAGATCGGTGACCGGTTGTTCGTGGTCGGTGGCAAAGTCCTCCTGCTGGTGTTGCTCGGCGTTGCCGTGTTGATGCCGTTGCTGGCGATCTTCTGGCGTGGTTTCAGCGCCGAAGCCGGGCAGGGCGGTGGTTGGGTCGCAGCAAAAGAGCTGGTGACCAGCGAGAACTTCCACTGGTTGCTGGGTAACAGCCTCAAGGTTTCTCTCAGCGTCGCGGCCATTGTCGTGCCGCTGGCCTACCTGTTTGCCTACGCCCTGCAACGCACGTTGATTCCGGCCAAAGGCATCTGGCGCGGCATCTCGCTGCTGCCATTGATGGCGCCGTCGATGCTGCCCGGTATTGCGCTGGTTTACCTGTTCGGCAACCAGGGCATGTTGCGTGGTCTGCTTTCGGACAACATCTACGGCTTCTGGGGCATTGTGCTTGGTGAGGTGATCTACACCTTCCCGCACGCCTTGATGATTCTGCTGTCAGCCTTGTCCCTGGCGGATGCGCGACTGTTCGATGCCGCTTCAAGCATGGGCGCCAGCCCCGCCAAAGCCTTCCGCAGCATCACCTGGCCGGCGACCCGTCAGGCCGTGTTCGCTGCGTTCTGCCTGGTGTTCACCCTGACCATCACCGATTTCGGTGTGCCCGTGGTGGTCGGTGGTGACTATCAGGTGCTGGCGCTGGAGGCCTACAAGGCTGTGGTAGGTCAGCAGCAGTTCGGCCGCGGGGCCTTGATTGGCATGGTGTTGCTGCTGCCGGCGCTGTTCAGCTTCGGGGTCGATGCCTGGTTGCGTCGGCGTCACGGCGACTCCATGAGCGGCCGCGCCCAAGTGTTCAAACCCGCGCCATCGAAACTGCGCGATGGTTGCTACCTGGCCATCGTGCTGCTGATCAGCGCGGCTTTGCTGCTGGTGTTCGGCATGGCAGTGTTCTCGTCTTTGGTGAAGTTCTGGCCGTACAACCTGTCGCTGTCGCTCAACCACTATCAGTTCAACGAAACCGCCGGCGGTGGCTGGCTGGCCTACGGCAACAGCCTGAAGATGGCTTTGGGCACCGCGCTGATCGGCTCCATGCTGATCTTTACCGGCGCCTACCTGATGGAAAAAACCAAGGGGCAGCGCGGCCTGAACCTGACCTTGCGCATGCTCAGTTTCGTACCGATGGCGGTGCCAGGCCTGGTGCTGGGGTTGGGTTACGTCTTCTTTTTCAACCTCACCGGCAACCCGCTGCACGTGCTCTACGGCAGCATGACGCTGCTGATCGTCTGCACCATTGCGCACTATTTGACCACCGCGCAAATGACCGCCACCACTGCACTGCGTCAACTCGATGCCGAGTTCGAAGCCGCCGCGCTGTCGCTCAAGGCGCCGCTGTACCGCCATTACCTGCGCGTCACCGTGCCGATCTGCCTGCCGGCGTTGCTGGACATCGTGCGCTACCTGTTCGTCTCGGCCATGACCACCGTCTCGGCGGCGATCTTCCTCTACAGCCCCGACACCATCCTTGCGGCGGTGGCGGTGCTGAACATGGACGACGCCGGCAACGTCGGCGGCGCGGCAGCGATGTCGACCCTGATTCTGTTCACCTCGGCGGGCGTTTCCCTGCTGCTGGCCTGGGCTTCGCGCGGCTTGCTGCGCCGCTCCCAGGCCTGGCGGCAGACCGCGCCCGGCCATTGATCCGCTGCTCCAAAAAAAAGCCAAAGTCCCTCAACTCAAAAACAGGAAAAGATCATGTTCAAGCCTATGGCCCTGGCCGCTGCTGTCCTCACCGCTTTCAGCCTGAACGCCTTTGCGGCGAAAACCGAGTTGACGGTGTACACCGCCCTCGAAGCCGAACAGCTGAAGACCTACAAGGACGCCTTCGAAAAGGCTAACCCCGATGTGGAGATCAAGTGGGTGCGTGACTCCACCGGGATCATCACTGCCAAACTGCTGGCCGAGAAGGCCCGCCCGCAGGCTGACGCCGTGTGGGGCCTGGCGGCTTCCAGCCTGGCGATCCTCGATCAGCAAGGCATGCTGCAAAGCTACGCACCCAAAGATCTTGGCAAGATCGGCGCCAACTACCGCGACGCCGCCAACCCACCAGCCTGGGTTGGCATGGACGTCTGGGCCGCGACCATTTGCTTCAACACCGTCGAAGCCGAGAAGCAGGGCCTGACCAAGCCAGTAAGCTGGCAAGACCTGACCAAGCCTGAGTACAAAGGCAAGATCGTCATGCCGAACCCTGCATCGTCCGGCACCGGTTTCCTCGACGTCAGCGCCTGGCTGCAAACCTTCGGCGAGAAGCAGGGCTGGGCGTACATGGACGGCCTGCACCAGAACATCGGCCAGTACGTTCATTCCGGTTCCAAGCCTTGCAAACTGGCCGCTGCAGGTGAGTTCCCGATCGGCATTTCCTTCGAGTACCCAGCGGTTCAACTGAAGCGCCAGGGCGCACCGCTGGACATCATCCTGCCGAAGGAAGGCCTGGGCTGGGAGATCGAAGCGACTGCCGTGATCAAGGGCACTGCCCACGAGGAAGCCGCGAAGAAACTGGCTGACTTCTCCGCCAGCCCCGAGGCGATGGAACTCTACAAAGAAAACTTCGCCGTGCTCGCCCAGCCTGGCATCGCCAAGCCGCAAACCGAACTGCCGGCCGACTACGAACAGCGTCTGATCAAGAACGACTTCGCCTGGGCCTCGAAGAACCGCGACGAGATCCTCACCGAATGGCGCAAGCGCTATGACGGCAAGTCCGAGAAAGTGGCGGCCAAGTAAGATCTTTATCGGCTGACAGGGCCCCATCGCGGGCGAGCCCGCTCCCACAGGGAACTACGGTGGATGCAGATTTTGTGAACACCTCGAAACCTGTGGGAGCGGGCTTGCCCGCGATAGCGGTCTCTCATTCAGAGCACCTCTAGATGACACAACACAACGACATGCTGATCGTCGGCGCCGGCATCCTGGGTTTGTCCCACGCGTATGCCGCCGCCAAACGCGGTCTCAAGGTCACGGTTTTCGAGCGCAGCGAAACGCCGGTCGGCGCTTCGGTGCGCAACTTCGGCCAGGCACTGGTCACCGGCCAACCGCCGGGCCCGATGCTGGAGCTGGCCCGCGCCAGTCGCGGAATCTGGGGCGATTGGGCGCAGCTCGCCGGCCTGCAACTCAAGCGCAATGGCTCGTACCTGTTCGCCCGCACCGAGGCGGAAGAACAGTTGCTGGAAGCCTTCTGCGACGGCCGCGCGGTGGAGCACGGTTACCGTGTCGAGCTGCTGCGCGGTGGCGCCTTGCGCGATTTGTATGGCGGCCAGTTCCGCCATCACCGCGCGGCGCTGCATGGCATGGACGACCAGCAGCTGTATTCGCGCGAAGCGATACCGGCGTTGATCGATTTCCTGCGCCGCGACCTGGACGTCGAGTTTCACTTCTCTACCCTGGTCCGCGATATCGAACCGGGCCGCTTGTACAGCACCGCCGGCAGCTTCAGTGCCGAGCAGATCATCGTCTGCTCCGGACACGATTATCAGACCTTGCTGGCCGGGCAGATCGCCGAACTCGACCCGCAAATCTGCCGCCTGCAAATGCTCCGCGCCCGACCGCACATCAACCTCAACCTGCAACACGCGTTGCTCACCGGTTTGAGTTGCGTGCACTACGGCGCCTTCGCCGACTTGCCGGAAGCCGCGGCGGTGCAGGCCGAGATTCTGCGGCACGCGCCGCACCTGCACGAAAACGGCATCCACCTGCTGATCAGCCCGACGCCCTATGGCGAGTTGATCATTGGCGATTCGCATCATTACGGTCGCGATCCGTCGCCCTTCAATGCCGAGCAGGTCGACGACTGGATGATCGAGCTGGCCGAGCAAACCCTGGGCTGCAAGGTGCAGGTGGTCGAACGCTGGCAGGGTGTCTATGGTTCACGGGGGCCGGGACCGTTCTCGTTCCTGCGCCCGATGCCGGGAGTCAGTGTGGCGTTGATGCACACCGGTGTCGGCATGAGCGTCGGGCCGGCGATGGCTGAACGCAACGTTGCCACCGTATTGGAGGAAATCTGATGGAGCGCAATGAGCAGGTGATTGCCGAGGTGTTCGGTTTGTACGAGCGCTTTGGCGACAGCGACTACATCGGCGAGCCGGTGTCGCAGATCGAACACATGTCCCAGGCGGCGGAACTGGCGATGGCCGAAGGCTTCGACGATGAGGTGGTGCTGGCGGCGTTCTTCCACGACATCGGGCATATCTGCGCTGAAAGCGCGGAGAACATGGGCGGCTTCGGTGTGGTCAGCCATGAACGACTCGGCGCCGACTACCTGCGCCGCGTGGGCTTTGGCGAACGCATGGCGCGGCTGGTCGAATGCCACGTGCAGGCCAAGCGTTACCTGACGCTCAAAGAGCCCGGGTACTTCGAGCGCTTGAGCGTAGCCAGCCGCCGGACCCTGGAATATCAGGGCGGGGTGATGACGGCTGAAGAGGCTGAGGCGTTCGAGCAGGACCCGCTGTGTGCCGTGAGTTTGCGCATGCGCCAGTGGGATGAGCTGGCGAAAGAGATGCATGTGCCGGTGATTGATCTGGCGGTGTTGAAGGACAAGGCGGTGCGCTTGTTGGCTGCGTAAAGCCTCGGCACCGAGTTGCGGCCTTCGCGAGCAAGCCCGCTCCCACATTGAATCTGCGTCCGGTGACAGATGGATGTTCCGACACAAAACCCTGTGGGAGCGGGCTTGCCCGCGAAGAGGCCAGCGCTGACACCACGCATCATCAATCAAGCCACTAAAGCTGCTGTGCCAACGCCTCAACCTGCTCCTGCCGCTCCGCCTGATTCAGTTTGGGATGAGGATTGAGCGACGACCACTGCGGATGTGCCCGTGCCTTGTTCAGGGCCTCGGGCAGTTTGCCTTCGCGCCAGCTCTTGTCCTGAGGCGTGGCCAACTGAATGCTGTCCATCGCCGCATGTCCACGGGTGTTCAGCGCTTGCAGCAATTGCCGCTGGCGCAGCGCCAACAGGCGCAGCACGTTGTCATCCACCGTCAGTTCGCGCTGGCCCTTGATCTTGCCGAGCAAGCGGCCGCCATAACTGCGTGCGGTTTGCAGAGCGCCGCCGGCGATGGCCCCCGCCAGTGCCGCCGCACCCAGGGTAATCCCGCCCACCAGCAGGTCGACCCCGGCCCCCGCAGCAGCACCCGCGGCGATACCGCCACCCACGCGCACACCCAGTTGCTTGAGGGTTTCCGGGTTGAACAGGTCATCGCCCCAACGACCGTCGAGCAAGGGCAAATCATTGGCCGCCGCGTCCTGCGGGCGGAAGGCGTAGAGCTTGAGCAGGGCCTCGACGCAACGCTGCTCACGCTGGCGTACGGCTTTGCGCAGTTCGCTGATCGCCTGTTGTTCCTGCCCGGCTTCACTGACCACACTGCGCCGGCAAGCCGCGCAATCGATCAGCAATTCGGCAATCAATTGCTCGGCGCTTTGCTGGCGAGCCAGACGCTGGGCTTGCTGATCGGCGATCAGGCGTTCGAGTTGCGGCCGGGCCGTTTCCAGCAGCAGGGCGAGACTTTCATAGAGACGACGCTCGCCATCCTCCGGCGGCGCGACACTGTCGAAGCGCACCAAGGCATGCAAGCCCAGCCGCGCCAGCGCTTCACGCCACGCCGGTTCGCGGTGGTTGGCGCTGCTGACGAAATTCAGCACCGGCAGCAAGGGCTTGCCGCAACCGGCCAGCACTTCCAGCTCGTCGCGATACTTGGCCAGCACCGGTTCCCGGGCATCGATCACGTAGAGCCCGGCGTCCGACGCCAGCAACTGGCGCAGCACTTTGGCTTCCTGTTCGAACCGTTGCCGGGCTTCGCTACCCTCAAGGAAACGCGCCAGGCGAGCCGGGCCGTCGAGGCGTTCGCCGGGACGCTCCAGACGTTCGAGGTAATCGAGCAGGGCGATGGCGTCTTCCAGACCAGGGGTGTCGTAGAGATCGAGCAGTGGCTCGCCGTCCACCGAAAGACGCGCGCCTTCGACGTGCCGTGTAGTGCTGGGGTGATGGGACACTTCACCGAAGCCGACGTCGCGGGTCAGGGTGCGCAGCAAAGAGGTCTTGCCGACATTGGTGTGGCCGACGACGGCGAGTTTCAGAGGCTGCTTGCGGGTATCAGTCATGACCCGTCTCCAGCCAGTTCATCGGCGCACAATCGGCGAAAGTCAGCTCAAGTTGTTGTAGTGCCAGGTGCCAGTCGCCGAGACGTTCGGCGTCCAGTGCTTCACCGGGCGGTGCCTGCAACAACCACACGCGGGTGGCGCTGGCGCTGCGGGCCAGTTCGGCAATCAAGGCCAGGCTGCCGCGATCCGGCGAGCGCTGTGGATCGCACGCGATGGCCAGGCGTGCCGGAGGAAAGCGGCTCAGTTGTTCGAGGAGTTTGTGCCGCGATTCGCGACTGTCGAGGATGCCGGCGTTGCTCACGTTTTTCGGCAATTGCGGTGGCCAAGGGCGTTGGTCGTCCAGTTCGATGGCCACCAGCAGCGCGCCGTCGCTTTGCTGCTCGGTGACACCGCTTTCCACGCGATGCAGTTGGGCCGGTGCCGCATCGCTGACGCCAAGGCGTTCGCTGGTGGGCATCAGGCGTTCGCGCAGTTGCGCGTAACCGGGCAGGTTCAAATCCAGACGCAGCGCCATTTGCCCCGTCTTCCAGCGCCACAGGCAAAACAGCGCGAGCAGCAGGCGCGGCAAAACGCCGTAGACCAGCAGTACCCCCACCAGCCAGGCGGCCCAAGCCTGACGGGCACTTTCGATGTTCAGTGCGGCATCGCCGCTGGCACGGATCATCTCCTCGGTCGGCACGCTGAAGCCGAACAGGGCCGGCAGCGCGCCAAGCGCCTGAGTGACGGCGATAAAGGTGTCGGCACTGAGGATCGTGGTTTCCCAGACGAAGCCGTAGCGTCGGGTCGCCATCAGCGTCAGCAGAATGACCAGGGCGCTGAGCATCACCAGCAACCACAGGCTGTTGACCAGCACGCCGATGGCCCAGCGATTGAGTTTCTGGCGTTGCAGCAACAGGAGCAGGGCCGGTGCCAGCTGTGCGGCTTTGGCGTCACGAGCGAGTTTTTCACTTAGCCATAGCCACAGTCGCCCGAGACTGGCGCCATGTTCGCCGGCAAACACCAGTCCCAAGGCCCAGCTCAGCAGCAGGATCAGATTCAGCCCGAGCAGGCTGCCCAGGGCCCAGAACACATTCACCGGGTGCAGGCCACCGCCCATTGCCGCAAAGGCCAGGCCGGCGCCGCTGATCACGGCCAGCACCGCCATAACGATCAGCGCCAGTCGTGCGCCTTGCAGCCAGTGTTTGAGGGCCGCGGCCAGACCATCGCGTTCAGCCAGCCACAGGGCCCGGCGTTGAATGCGCGACGGCAAATCGCCGCCGGCGCTGCGGGCCATCCGGTTGGCTTCAAGGTCTTCCAGGGGACCTGCGTGTTCTTCGCGCAGTCGAATGGTTTCTGTCAGCCAGAGGGTATTGAGTTCAGTCACGCGGCATCCCGTCGCTTCATTGAGCTGAGAGCATAACCGCTGTGGCGCTTATCGGCGAAAGCGAGGCTCTGGTATCCTCGCCGGCATGACTAAATCACTCCCCCTCAGCCTGATCGCAGCCCTCGGTGAAAACCGTGTGATCGGCGTCGACAACAGCATGCCCTGGCACCTGCCGGGGGACTTCAAATATTTCAAGGCCACCACCCTGGGCAAGCCGATCATCATGGGTCGCAAGACCTGGGATTCCCTCGGTCGTCCGTTGCCGGGCCGCTTGAACATCGTGGTCAGCCGTCAGGCGGATCTGGTGCTGGAAGGTGCGGAGGTTTATCTGTCGCTGGAAGCCGCCGTCGTTCGTGCTGAAGCATGGGCGAAGGAACAGGGTGTCGACGAGCTGATGCTGATTGGCGGTGCGCAGTTGTATGCGCAAGGGCTGGCGCAGGCCGATCGGTTGTACCTGACCCGCGTGGCGCTGAGCCCGGAAGGGGATGCATGGTTTCCGGAGTTTGATTTGAGCGAGTGGAAGCTGGTGTCGGATGTGCCGAATCCGGCCGAAGGTGACAAGCCGGCGTACAGCTTCGAAGTCTGGGAAAAAGCCTAAAAGCTTCGCGAGCAAGCCCGCTCCCACAGGGGATTTGTGTCGCTCACAGATCCAATGTGGGAGCGGGCTTGCTCGCGAAGAGGCCCGCTCAGTCGCAGAAAAACCTAAGCCTGCACCAACTCCGAATGCTCATCCGCATCCAGCAGCGCCTTGTCGGTCTGCTGCATCACCTGGCTGGTAATCGCCCCCGCCGTCATCGAACCACTGACGTTCAACGCCGTACGCCCCATATCAATCAACGGCTCGACCGAAATCAGCAACGCCACCAGTGACACCGGCAAGCCCATCGCCGGCAGCACGATCAACGCGGCAAACGTCGCACCGCCACCCACTCCGGCCACGCCGGCCGAGCTCAGCGTGACGATCGCCACCAGCGTCGCGATCCACAAGGGGTCCATTGGGTTGATGCCCACGGTCGGCGCCACCATCACCGCCAACATCGCCGGGTACAGACCGGCACAGCCGTTCTGGCCGATGGTCGCGCCGAACGAGGCGGCAAAGCTGGCGATGGACTGCGGGATGCCCAGACGACTGGTTTGCGCTTCGATGCTCAAAGGAATCGTCGCTGCGCTGGAGCGGCTGGTGAAGGCAAAGGTCAGCACTGGCCAGACCTTGCGGAAGAAGCGCAGCGGATTGATCCCGGCAACCGACACCAGCACGCCATGCACCACGAACATCAGGCCCAGGCCGATATAGGACACCACCACGAAACTGCCGAGCTTGATGATGTCTTGCAGGTTGGAACCGGCGACCACCTTGGTCATCAGCGCCAGCACGCCGTACGGGGTCAGCTTCATCACCAGGCGCACCAGGCGCATCACCCAGGCTTGCAGGGTGTCGATGGCGTTGATCACTTTCTGACCATTCTCGGCATCATCCTTGAGCAGTTGCAGCGCAGCGACACCCAGGAACGCGGCGAAAATCACCACGCTGATGATCGACGTCGGCTTGGCCCGCGCCAGATCGGCGAACGGGTTTTGCGGAATGAACGACAGCAACAGCTGCGGCACATTCAGGTCGGCGACCTTGCCGGCGTAGTCGGTCTGGATGGTTTGCAGGCGCGCCATTTCCTGGGTGCCGGCCACCAGGCCTTCGGCGGTCAGGCCGAACAGGTTGGTCAGGCCGATGCCGATCAGCGCCGCAATGGCCGTGGTGAACAGCAGCGTGCCGATGGTCAGGAAGCTGATCTTGCCCAGCGACGAAGCGTTGTGCAGACGGGCCACGGCGCTGAGGATCGAGGCGAACACCAGCGGGATCACGATCATTTGCAGCAATTGCACATAACCGTTGCCCACCAGATCGAACCAGCCGATCGAGGCTTTCAGCACCGGGTTGCCGGCACCGTAGACCGTGTGCAACGCCACACCGAACGCCACGCCCAGCACCAGCGCGAGCAGGACTTTTTTCGCCAGGCTCCATGTGGTGTGGCGGGTTTGCGCCAGGCCGAAGAGCAAAGCGAGGAACACCAGCAGATTGAGAATCAGCGGCAGATTCATTGGGACTCCGAAAAAGACTTGTGCCAGCCACCCGATTCAAAACGGAAAGTGCCTGCGCTCGATCATGCTGCGTTAAAAACAGGCTCGAAATGCTCATTGACTAAAGTCAACTCCGCTTTCTCGCCTGTTTTTGCCTTGCCTGATCATCGCTCGGCGACTTTTCGTTTCGAATCGCCGGGGCAGCTGCGAACCGGCAAGCCTAACAGCTTGAAAACTAATGAATTAATATCAAAAACGTATGGTGTCCGTCGTTTTTGGAATAAGCGGATGTCGCTGTCAGAAATGCAACTGACGCGAAAGGGACGCGGACGGTCGCTGACAGACGAGGACTGTCACACTTATTTGTTAGCGTCGATGTCTTTCACATTCAGGGAGAAACGCCGATGAAGTTCGCACCGAAATTACTGGCTGCAGCACTTTGCCTGGGCCTTGCCGGCCAGGTTTTCGCAACGGATTTGAAACACTGGCCAGCCGATCAGGCCAAGGCACTGGACGCGATGATCGCGGCCAACGCCAACAAGGGTAACTACGCGGTGTTCGACATGGACAACACCAGTTACCGCTATGACCTGGAAGAGTCGTTGCTGCCATTCATGGAAAACAAGGGCCTGATCACCCGCGACAAGCTCGATCCCTCCCTGAAGCTGATGCCGTTCAAGGACACCGCCGACCACAAGGAAAGTCTGTTCAGCTACTACTACCGCCTCTGCGAAGTCGACGACATGGTTTGCTATCCATGGGTCGCCCAGGTGTTCTCCGGCTTTACACTCAAGGAACTCAAGGGCTACGTCGACGAGATGATGGCGTCTGGCAAACCGGTGCCGGCCACTTATTACGAAGGCGATGTGGTCAAGAAGCTCGACGTGAACCCGCCGAAAATCTTCACCGGCCAGCAAGAGCTGTACAACAAACTGATGGAGAACGGCATCGAGGTCTATGTGATGACCGCCGCCTCCGAAGAACTGGTGCGCATGGTCGCGGCCGATCCGAAGTACGGCTACAACGTAAAGCCGCAGAACGTGATCGGCGTGTCGTTGCTGCTCAAGGACCCGAAGACGGGCGAGCTGACCACCGCGCGCAAGCAGATCACCGCCGGCAAGTATGACGAGAAGGCCAACCTTGGCCTTGAAGTGACCCCGTACCTGTGGACCCCGGCAACCTGGATGGCCGGCAAGCACGCGGCAATCCTGACCTACATCGACGAGTGGAAAAAACCGGTACTGGTCGGCGGCGACACCCCGAGCAGCGACGGTTACATGCTGTTCCACAGTGTCGACGTGGCCAAGGGCGGCATCCACCTGTGGGTCAATCGCAAAGACAAATACATGACCCAGATCAACGGCATGATGGCCAAGCACGCTGCGGCCCAGGCCAAGGAAGGGCTCACCGTGACTGCCGACAAGAACTGGGTGATCGTGAAGCCTGAAGAAATCCAGTAAGGGTTTTGATTCACTGTAGGAGCGAGCCTGCTCGCGATGGTCGTTAACGATGACGCTGGCTGCCTGATACCCCGCGGCGCTCTGTCGTCCATCGCGAGCAGGCTC
Source organism: Pseudomonas sp. BIC9C (assembly GCF_034541995.1). NCBI lineage: Bacteria > Pseudomonadati > Pseudomonadota > Gammaproteobacteria > Pseudomonadales > Pseudomonadaceae > Pseudomonas > Pseudomonas sp. BIC9C. The sequence goes on along the minus strand of NZ_JAWDGM010000001.1, from coordinate 2,138,948 downwards.
GCTCCTACAGGTGAATGGTGACCGGTAGAAACAAAAATGCCCCGCACATGGCGGGGCATTTTCATGTTCAACGGTTAAGCGTTACAGTCCGTCGAGCATTGCCTTGTTACGCACCGCACCCTTGTCGGCGCTGGTCGCCAGCAGGGCGTAGGCTTTCAGGGCGGTGGTCACTTTGCGTGGACGCACTTCCACCGGTTTCCAGCCTTTCTTGTCCTGCTCGACACGGCGTGCGGCCAGTTCTTCGTCGCTGACCAACAGGTTGATCGAGCGGTTCGGAATGTCGATCAGCACTTTGTCGCCGTCCTGCACCAGGCCGATCGCGCCGCCGGCAGCGGCTTCAGGCGAAGCGTGGCCGATGGACAGGCCCGAGGTGCCGCCGGAGAAACGGCCGTCGGTCAACAGGGCGCAGGCTTTGCCCAGGCCTTTGGATTTCAGGTACGAGGTCGGGTAGAGCATTTCCTGCATGCCCGGGCCGCCTTTCGGGCCTTCGTAGCGAATGATGACGATGTCGCCTTCCTTCACTTCGTCAGCAAGGATGCCGCGTACGGCGCTGTCCTGGCTTTCGAAGATCTTCGCGTTGCCTTCGAACACGTGGATCGACTCGTCGACGCCAGCGGTTTTCACCACGCAGCCGTCCAGGGCGATGTTGCCGTAGAGAACGGCCAGGCCGCCTTCTTTCGAGTAAGCGTGCTCGACACTGCGGATGCAGCCGTTTTCACGGTCGTCGTCCAGGGTTTCCCAACGGGTCGACTGGCTGAACGCGGTTTGCGTCGGGATGCCCGCAGGACCGGCCTTGAAGAAGTGGTGCACGGCTTCGTCGGTGGTCTGGGTGATGTCCCACTTGGCGATGGCTTCTTCCATGCTGCGGCTGTGCACGGTCGGCAGCTGGGTGTGCAGCAAGCCACCACGGGCCAGCGAACCGAGGATGCTGAAGATGCCGCCGGCACGGTGCACGTCTTCCATGTGGTACTTCTGGATGTTCGGCGCAACCTTGCACAGTTGCGGCACGTGACGGGACAGACGGTCGATGTCGCGCAGGTCGAAATCGATCTCGGCTTCCTGGGCGGCGGCCAGCAAGTGCAGGATGGTGTTGGTGGAACCGCCCATGGCGATGTCCAGGGTCATGGCGTTCTCGAACGCCTGGAAGTTGGCGATATTGCGTGGCAACACCGACTCGTCGTTCTCGCCGTAGTAACGCTTGCACAGCTCGACGATGGTGCGGCCGGCCTGTAGGAACAGTTGCTCGCGGTCGCTGTGGGTGGCCAGGGTCGAACCGTTGCCCGGCAATGCCAGGCCCAGTGCTTCGACCAGGCAGTTCATCGAGTTGGCGGTGAACATGCCGGAGCACGAACCGCAGGTCGGGCAGGCGCTGCGCTCGTACTCGGCAACCTTCTCGTCAGAAGCGCTGGAGTCGGCGGCGATCACCATGGCGTCGACCAGGTCGAGGCCGTGGGATGCGAGTTTGGTCTTGCCGGCTTCCATCGGGCCGCCGGAAACGAAGATCACCGGGATGTTCAGGCGCAGGGAGGCCATCAGCATGCCAGGGGTGATCTTGTCGCAGTTGGAGATGCAGACGATGGCGTCGGCGCAGTGGGCGTTGACCATGTACTCGACGGAGTCGGCGATGATTTCGCGGCTCGGCAGCGAATACAGCATGCCGTCGTGGCCCATGGCGATGCCGTCGTCCACGGCGATGGTGTTGAATTCCTTGGCCACGCCGCCAGCGCGTTCGATCTCGCGGGCGACCAGTTGGCCCAGGTCCTTGAGGTGCACATGGCCCGGTACGAACTGGGTGAACGAGTTGGCAATGGCGATGATCGGCTTCTTGAAGTCGTCATCTTTCATCCCCGTGGCGCGCCACAGTGCGCGGGCACCGGCCATGTTGCGGCCGTGGGTGGATGTTTTCGAGCGGTAATCAGGCATGAAGCACTCCGGGCGGCTAATCAGGTATCAAAAGGGAAGTGAGCTTCTATTGACGTCTGGAACACTCAGAAATGGCCGCGTGTCCGGAAGTTGCCGATAACTTTGCGGGATCGCCGCGCGCTTCAGCTTGAGCTCATAAACCCGCCGGGGATGACTGGCGATGAATGTTCGCGATTCTACACGGCTGGCGGCTGGAGGGAATGGCTGCAAGCATTCACAAGACGTTCGGCGACCACCCCTGTAGGAGCGAGCTCGCTCGCGATGAGCCCGAGAGCGCCGCGGGGCATCAGGTTCCCCCGCGTCATCGTTGACGACCATCGCGAGCGAGCTCGCTCCTACAAGGATTTGCGTTGTGCATCAGAGCCACATGGCATCCCACAGCGGGTAGTCTCCAACCCGAGTCACAAGTCCGGCGCGCAAAGGGTTGGCAATGATGTATCGGGCGGCTGCTTTCAGGTCTTCCTCGTGGCGCAAGGCCCGATCGAAGTAACCCTTTTGCCATAGCGTTTCGTGGCGACCTCTTTGCTGGTTGATGACGCGAGCACTTCTGGATTTGGCCGCCTGCATCAGTTTCGGCAAATCACCGTTGTGCAATTCAACCAGCCAATGAAAGTGATCCGGCATGACGACCCACGCTATCGAGGTGGCATTGCCGGCTTCATGAGCTCTTCTGAATTCGTTTACTACCAAGCGTCCAACGTACAAATCATTGAAGATCGGTTGTCGTTCATGGGTGACTGCGGTCAGGAGATAGATGCGCCCGGGTTCCGGGCGGCGGCCTGCGCGTAAGCGGTGAGCTTTCGGCGTGCTGGACATTCCGTTGTCCTCTTCTGTGGTTAGAAGAGAAACGGTAGGCATGGGATGGGAGGTTGTCGCTTCGACTGTGGGTCAGGATGTGTCGTGCAACTGTAGGAGCGAGCTTGCTCGCGATGAACCCGACAACGCCGCGGGGCACCAGGCTTCCCGCGTTATCGTTGACGACCATCGCGAGCAAGCTCGCTCCTACAGGGGTTTGTGTTGTTAGCTGTTTGGCAACAACCGGCAGGTAATGCTCTTGATATAACGTGTCTCGGCAATCGCCGGGTGCACCGGATGATCCGGACCCTGACCGCCACGTTCCAGCATCTGGATATTGCGGTCCAGGTGACGGGCACTGGTCAGCAGGATGTTCTGCAGGTCGTCTTCCGGCAGGTGCATCGAGCAGGATGCGCTGACCAGGATACCGTCCTTGGTCAGCAGGCGCATGGCTTGTTCGTTCAGACGACGGTAGGCGCCTTCGCCGTTCTTCATGTCTTTCTTGCGTTTGATGAACGCCGGCGGGTCGGCCACGATCACGTCGAAGCGTTCTTCGCTGGCTTTCAGCTCTTTGAGGGCTTCGAACACGTCGCCTTCGATGCAGGTCATTTTTTCGGCGAAGCCGTTCAGCGCGGCGTTGCGCTCGACGCCGTCGAGGGCGAAGGCCGAGGCGTCGACGCAGAACACTTCACTGGCGCCGAACGCGGCAGCCTGCACGCCCCAGCCGCCGATGTAGCTGTACAGATCCAGTACGCGCTTGCCCTTGGCGTAAGGGGCCAGGCGTGCGCGGTTCATGCGGTGGTCGTAGAACCAGCCGGTTTTCTGACCCTGGATGACCGGGGCTTCGAATTTCACGCCGTTCTCTTCGAGAGCAACCCACTCCGGCACCAGGCCGAATACGGTTTCGACGTAGCGGTTGAGGCCTTCGGCGTCACGGGCGGCGGAGTCGTTCTTGAACAGAATGCCGCTTGGCTTGAGCACTTGGGTCAGCGCCGCGATCACGTCGTCTTTATGGGCTTCCATGGTCGCCGAAGCGATCTGGACCACCAGGATGTCGCCGAAACGGTCGACCACCAGGCCTGGCAACAGATCGGAGTCGCCGTAGACCAGACGATAGAACGGCTTGTCGAACAGGCGCTCGCGCAGGGACAGGGCCACGTTCAGGCGATGCACCAGCAGCGATTTGTCCAGCGGCAGCTTGATGTCGCGCGACAGCACACGGGCGCAGATCAGGTTGTTCGGGCTCATGGCAACGATGCCCAGCGGCTTGCCGCCGGCGGCTTCGAGGATCGCCTGGTCGCCGGCCTTGAAACCGTGCAAAGGCGTAGCGGCTACATCGATTTCGTTGCTGTAGACCCACAAGTGGCCGTTGCGCAGACGGCGGTCGGCGTTGGCTTTGAGGCGCAGGCTAGGCAGGGACATGACGTCGCTCCGGAAAAAAGAGCGGGAGTATAGCGTGTTGCGCAAGGCCACGGCATGGTGGATGGACATGCGGTGGGCAGGGCCCGCCAGGATGAAACTTCAGGCGAAGGGCCGTACAAGGTTTCGGATCCAACTGTTAGAAGCTAGAATCTGCGCCTGACCCAGAGTGTGTACTTATGTCCCAAGAGCTGACTTCCGAACAGATCCAACTAGCCCTGCAGGGCATCAGCGTACCGGCCCAGCCGCAAATCATGGTGGATTTGCAGATGGAGCAGTACATGCCCGACCCGGATCTGGAAGTCATCGCCAAACTGATCTCCCAGGACCCGGGCCTTTCCGGTTCCTTGCTGAAAATCGTCAATTCGCCGTATTACGGGCTGAGCAACAAGATCGCGTCGATCCAGCGTGCGGTGAATCTGCTGGGCAGCCGGTCGGTCATCAACCTGATCAACGCGCAGTCGATCAAGGGCGAGATGAACGACGACACCATTGTCACCCTCAACCGTTTCTGGGACACCGCCCAGGACGTGGCAATGACCTGCCTGACCCTGGCCAAGCGCATCGGCGTTGAAAACGGCGATGAAGCTTACGCGCTGGGTTTGTTCCACGACTGTGGCGTACCCTTGATGCTCCAGCGTTTTCCCGAGTATATGGGTGTTCTGGAGCAGGCCTATGCCAACGCCAGTGCCGAATGCCGGGTGGTGGATACGGAGAATCAGGTGTTCAATACCAATCATTCGGTGGTCGGGTATTTCACCGCCAAGTCCTGGCGCCTGCCGGAGCACGTGAGTGCTGCGATCGCCAATCACCACAATGCCCTGGCGATCTTCAGCGATGAATCTTCGCGCAACAGTTCGTTGAAGAACCTGCTGGCGATCCTGAAGATGGCCGAGCACATTTGCGCGTCGCACCGGGTGCTGGGCAATCAGACCGAAGATCACGAGTGGAACAGCATCGCGCCGCTGGTGCTCGATTATGTCGGCCTCTCGGACTACGACTTCGAGACCCTCAAGCAGACGATCCGCGACCTCGGCACTCATCGCTGAGTGTCGGAACCTTCCAGGCCATGAGCCTGATCCGAGAGCACCATGCCTGAATTGCCAGAAGTCGAAACCACCCGTCGCGGCATCGCGCCGTACCTGGAAGGCCAGCGTGTCAGCCGGGTGATCGTGCGTGACCGTCGCTTGCGCTGGCCAATCCCCGAAGACCTCGATGTTCGGTTGTCCGGGCAGCGCATCGTACTGGTGGAGCGGCGCGCCAAGTACCTGCTGATCAATGCCGAGGTCGGCACCTTGATCAGCCACTTGGGCATGTCAGGCAATTTGCGTTTGGTGGAGGCCGGGTTGCCAGCGGCCAAGCATGAGCATGTGGACATCGAACTGGAATCGGGCCTGGCACTGCGTTACACCGACCCGAGGCGCTTCGGTGCAATGCTCTGGAGCCTTGATCCGCTCAATCATGAATTGCTGATCCGCCTGGGGCCGGAGCCCCTGACCGACCTGTTTGACGGCGAGCGCCTGTTCCAGCTGTCCCGTGGACGTTCGATGGCGGTCAAGCCGTTCATCATGGATAACGCGGTGGTGGTGGGCGTCGGCAATATCTATGCGACCGAAGCGTTGTTCGCCGCTGGAATCGACCCGCGCCGCGAAGCCAGGAGCATTTCCCGTGCGCGTTACTTGAAGCTGGCAATCGAGATCAAGCGCATCCTGGCGGCCGCCATCGAACGCGGAGGTACCACGCTGCGGGACTTTATCGGTGGTGACGGTCAGCCAGGTTACTTCCAGCAGGAACTGTTCGTGTACGGTCGCGGCGGCGAGCACTGCAAAGTCTGTGGCACGGGCCTGCGGGAAGTGAAGCTTGGGCAGCGCGCCAGCGTTTTTTGCCCACGCTGTCAGAGCTGATCGTCAGTTACAGCTTCAGTGAGGCTGATGACGCCTTCGCGAGCAAGCCCGCTCCCACAGGGGAGCGCATTCCAAATGTGGGAGCGGGCTTGCTCGCGAAGGCGGCCTGAAAGTCGCCGAATGACTTAAGCCTTACCGGTAATCTTGCGGTACTTCTCCATCAACTGCTCTTGAGTCTCCGGATGGGCTTCGTCCAGTGGAATGCAATCCACCGGGCAGACCTGCTGGCACTGCGGTTCGTCGTAGTGGCCGACACACTGGGTGCACAGGTTCGGGTCGATCACATAGATCTCTTCGCCTTGGGAAATGGCGGCGTTCGGGCACTCGGGTTCGCAGACGTCGCAGTTGATGCAATCGTCGGTGATGATCAGGGACATGCTAACTCCAGCCGGGGCGGCAGGCCCGGGCGTAATAAACCAATGCGCTTAATTGTGCCGCATTGGCGCTGTGGGAGCGAGCCTGCTCGCGAAAAACCTGAGAGCGCCGCGGGGTGCCAGGCTTCCAGCGTCATCGTTGACGATCTTCGCGAGCGAGTTCGCTCCTACAGTTATGCAGATTTATTTCTTGAAGCGTTCGGTCAGGGCGTCCGCCACCACAGGATGCACGAACTTGGTGATATCACCGCCCAGGGCCGCAATTTCACGGACCAGCGTCGAGGAGATGAACGAGTAACGTTCGGACGGGGTCAGGAACAGGCTTTCCACATCCGGCGCCAACTGGCGGTTCATGTTGGCCAGCTGGAATTCGTATTCGAAGTCCGACACCGCGCGCAAACCACGCAGGAACACGTTGGCATTCTGCTCTTTGGCGAAGTGCGCCAGCAGCGTCGAGAAGCCGACGACTTCAACGTTCGGCAGATGTTTAGTGACCTCGCGCGCCAGTTCCACCCGTTGTTCCAGAGGAAACAGCGGATTTTTCTTCGGGCTCGCGGCAACGGCGATGATCACGTGATCGAACAGGCGCGAGGCGCGTTCGACCAGATCGCCATGGCCCTTGGTAATAGGGTCGAAGGTACCTGGGTACAACACTCGGTTCATCGCGTCGTCCTGGCGGGAATCCGTTGGGGAGTCGGATGGTATCGCAGCCTTCCCGGTCGGCCAAGTCGCCTGTTGGGTAAGAAAGCACTATAGACGATGGGAATAATCGTCATTTTCATGGATTTTTCAAACGTTCGGCCAGGGATGTCGCCAGTTGCGCCGTCAGTCCGTAGACCGACAGCTGCGGGTTGGCGCCAATGCTGGTGGGGAACAGCGAGCCGTCGTGGATCGACAGATTGCCCAGTTGATGATGCCGGCCGAGGCTGTCGGTCACCGCAGTTTCCGGGCTTTCGCCCATGGCGCAACCGCCCATCACATGGGCGCTGCCCAGGCGTGTGCGATACAACTCCAGGCTCAGGCCGTCGATCAGCGTGCGGGCTTCGGCGAGGGTCTTCACGTAACGGGCATCGGCGTGCATCGGCATGACGGCCTTGGCGCCACCGGCAAACTGGATCTCGGCCATGGTATGGAACGCCCGGCGCAATCCGTCCCAGGCGTAAGGCGAGAGCTGATAATCCAGCACCGGCGTGTCGTCGCTGCGCAATTCGACGCTGCCACCGGGGCTGTCCGGGTGAAAACCGTCCCGCAGCAGCGCCAGCATGGCGTGGGTATGGGGCAGATTGGCCATGTGCTGCGAGTTTTCCTGGCCGAAACCACCGAGCAGTGTCGTGGCCAGCGCCGGGTGCAGGGGCGGGACTTCCAGTTTGTAGGACATCTTGCCGGTGGTGCCGTCCTGCCATTGGAAGTGGTCGGAATAGATCGACTGCGGCGCGCCGTAGAACGGGTTGACCACTTCGTCGAATAGCGCGGCAGACATGTTCACCGGGTGCAGGAACGTACGTTTTCCAAGGCGCTTGTGCGGGTCGGGTGCCGCGGAGCGCATCAGCAAGGCCGGGCTGTTGATGCCGCCACCGGCCAGCACGAAATGCCGCGCCTTGACCGTGATGGTGCGCCCGGTCGGTGCGACGCAGCGTTCATCCATCGCCGAACATTGCAGGCCGGTGACCCGGTCGCCGCTGATCATGAGTTTTTCGGCGCGGGCCAGGTAAAGCAGTTCGCCGCCCTTTTCCAGGGTGGCTGGAATGGTGGTGACCATCATCGATTGCTTGGCGTTGGTCGGGCAGCCCATGCCGCAGTAGCCGAGGTTCCAGCAGCCGCGAACGTTGCGCGGGATGACGTGCCAGCTGTAGCCCAGCGCCTCGCAGCCCTTGCGGATCACGTCATTGTTGGCGTTGGGTGGCACCATCCACGGCGCGACGCCCAGGCGCTGCTCCATTTTCTCGAACCACGGCGCCATTTCCGCCGGGCTGTGGCCCTTGACGTTGTGCTCTTTGGCCCAGTGTTCCAGGGTCGGCTCCGGGGTACGGAAACTGGAGGTCCAGTTGATCAGTGTGGTGCCGCCCACCGCCCGGCCCTGGAGGATGGTGATCGCCCCGTCCTTGCTCATGCGGCCGATGCCTTCCTGATAGAGGCTGCTGTAGGCCTGGTCTTCGAGCAGCTTGAAGTCGCTGCTGGTCTTGAGCGGGCCTTCCTCGATCAGCAGCACTCTATAGCCGGCCGCGCTGAGGATTTCAGCCGTGGTGCCGCCGCCGGCACCGCTGCCGATGATCGCCACGTCCGCTTCGAGTGTCAGGTCCTGGGTCAGTTGCGAGCCGTCGTAGGTTTTCCAGCCTCGGGCCATGCCTTCGCGGAACGGATCGGGTACGGGCATTTTCGGGTTCTCTTTTTATTGTGGTCTGGGTACTGGGGGTGACTGGACTGACGCCTTCGCGAGCAAGCCCGCTCCCACAGGGTCACGCGGTCAATGTGGGAGCGGGCTTGCTCGCGAAGGGGTCAACTCGATTTCAGACAGTCGGAGGCCCGGGATACCCGCAATGCGCCCACGACTCCTTGCCCCCGTACCAGGCCATCATCACCAGTTGCAGCAAGGAACTGTGGCCCATGCGCAACAGGCTCAACGAGCTGTTTTCCCAGCGATCGAGAAAATGCCGGATATCGTCGGCGCTGGCGTTTTCCCAACTGCCCCAGATTCCGGTCAACGGTCCGCGGGTCACGGCCATGCCCAGCACATCGAACAGTTGCCGGGTCAGCTTGAGCATTTCCGGCGACAGGTGGGCGAGGCTGTAATCCAGGCTTTTCAGTGTGCCTTCGACAGCCTCGGGCATCCGTTCGGAGGTCACGGCACCCTCGAGCATGACCGGAATCAACGCCCGCAAAAACAGCAGGTCGCCGCTGCGTAACGTGGTGAGGCCACTGGCCGGGACGCTCGACGAACAGCCGCTGAGGCTGGCTCCGAGCCCGGCGGTGGCAAGGAAAGCTGTGGCGCCGAGGCTGAATTTAAGCAACCCGCGCCGTGACAGCGCGGGTGAATCGGACAGGCTTGGGTTCATTATTGTTATTACCCGACGGTGATGATCGTTAGCGGATGAACAGCTTCTGGATCAGCTTCTGGATGGATTTGCCGTACGGCGGGTAGATCAGCTTCGCCGCGTTGAACCGCTGTTTGATCAACACGCCCTTGGCTTTGCTGAACGTCAGGAAGCCTTCATGGCCGTGGTAATGGCCCATGCCCGAGGCGCCGATGCCGCCGAACGGCATGTCGTCCTGGGCGACGTGCAGCAACGTGTCGTTCAGGCACACGCCACCGGTATGGGTTTCGTGCAGCACGCGCTGCTGTTCGCGCTTGTCGTAGCCGAAGTAATACAGCGCCAGTGGGCGAGGGCGCTGGTTGATGTAGGCAAATGCCTGGTCCAGATCCTTGTACGGCACGATTGGCAGCAGCGGCCCGAAGATTTCGTCCTGCATCACCGTCATGTCGTCAGTGACATTGAGCAGCAGGCTATGGCTCATGCGGCGGCCCTGGCCCTGGTCGAACAGTGGCATCAGCAGCGCACCCTTGCTGGTGGCGTCGCTGACGTAACCATTGAGGCGCGTCAGTTGTCGTTCATTGATGATCGCGGTGTAGTCCGGGTTGTCGGCCAGCGTCGGATAAAACCCGCGGACGGCAGTGCGATAGGCTTCGACGAAATCTCCGACGCGATCCTCCGGCACTAGCACATAGTCCGGGGCCACGCAGGTCTGGCCGGCGTTCAGGGTCTTGCCGAAGGCGATGCGTTCGGCGGCGTCCTTGAGCGGTACGTCGCGAGAAACGATGGCCGGGGATTTGCCGCCCAGTTCCAGGGTCACCGGGGTAAGGTTTTCCGCGGCGGCGCGCATCACGTGCCTGCCGATGCTGGTGGCGCCGGTAAACAGCAGGTGATCGAGCGGCAGGCGTGAAAACGCCACGCCCATGTCAGCCTCGCCCAGGACTACGCAAACCAGGTCTTCGGGGAAGATCCGCGCCAGCAGCTGCTTCATCAGCAGGCCGGTCGCGGGCGTTGATTCGCTGAGCTTGAGCATCACCCGGTTGCCCGCCGACAACGCGCCGACCAACGGGCCGATGGCCAGGTACAGAGGGTAGTTCCACGGCACGATGATCCCGACCACGCCCAGCGGCTGGTAAACCACTTTCGCCGAAGCCGGCTGGAAGGCAACACCGACCTTGCGCCGTGAAGCGCGCATCCAGCCCTTGAGGTGTTTGCTGGCGTAATGGATGCCGTGCAGGCTGGGCATCAGTTCGGCGAGCAGGGTTTCATCGGCGCTGCGATGGCTGAAGTCCTGGCTGATCGCATCGATCAGGGCCTGGCGTTCATTGCTCAATAAATCCTTTAGCGCCTTGAGCCATTGCTGACGCTGCGCAGCGGGTGGCATAGGGTTGGCGGCGTACGCGGCACGCTGGGCGACAAACAGGGCCTGAAGCTCTTCCAGCGACTGCTGTTGGTTCTGCAGGTAGGAAATGTCAGCAGTCATGGTCGGCTCCGGATTTATTGTAATGAAGCAATTTTTAGAGTCCATGCTCTAAAAAGTCAAATGACATCCTGGAACAGCTTTGTTTTATCCGCTCGCGGATAGCTCTAAGATGCTCGTCAACGCACTCTGAATTAAAGCTCAAGCCATGGCCCCACGGATCAAAACCAGCGAGCGCATCGTGCAGAACAGCCTGGAACTGTTCAATCAACAGGGCGAGCGCAGCATCAGCACCAACCACATTGCTGCCCACATGGACATTTCCCCGGGCAACCTGTACTACCACTTCCCGAACAAGCAGGCGATCATCGCCGTGCTGTTCAGCGAGTACGAAAGCCTGGTGGACAGCTTCCTGCGCCCGCCCCAGGGGCGCGCCGCCACGGTGGAAGACAAGCGCTTCTACCTCAAGGAGCTGCTGGCGGCGATGTGGCGCTACCGGTTTCTGCATCGCGATCTCGAACATTTGCTCGACAGTGATCCGGACCTGGCCGACCGCTATCGACGCTTCTCCCAGCGCTGCCTGATCCAGGGTTCGGCGATCTACGAAGGTTTTGTCGCTGCCGGCATCCTGAAGATGGACAAGGTGCAGATCGAATCCCTGACGCTCAATGCCTGGATCATCCTCACGTCCTGGGTACGTTTCCTGTGCACCACGCGGGAGAACTCCAGCCACTTGAGCGAACAGGCCATTAAGCGCGGGGTGTATCAGGTGCTGGTGCTGGAAGCCGGGTTTGTCACGGATCTGTCCCGCGATGCGGTCAACGCCTTGTTCGAAGAGTTTTACGTGCCCTTGGCCCAGGCACTTGAGGAAGTGTCGTAGGATCTAAAGCCGATAAAAATCACAGGAGCCCGCTATGCCCATTGCGCAATTGATCAGCCCGCAAGCACTGGACCTGAAAAAGGACCAGCCGGGGCTGGTGATTCTGGATTGTCGTTTTGCCCTCGAAGACCCGGATTACGGCCAGCGCAGCTATGCCGAAGGGCACATCGCCGGTTCGAGCTATGCCGACCTTGAGCGTGATCTGAGTGGCACCTTGGTCAAGGGCGTGACCGGGCGTCATCCGTTGCCCGAGCCGGAGCAGTTGATCGAGCGCCTGCAAGCCTGGGGTATCGATACCGATAGCGAAGTGGTTCTGTATGACGACGGTCCGGGTGCCTATGCGGCGCGGGCCTGGTGGTTGCTGGCATGGTTGGGCAAGCGCGACGGTGTATTCATCCTCGATGGCGGTCTCAAGGCCTGGCATGCGGCCGGTTTGCCACTGAGTCTGGATGCGCCGGCGATCGCCCGTGGCTCCTTCACCGGCAGTCCCGACATGGCGTTGCTGATCAGTGCCGAGCAGCTGCAAAAGCGTCTCTCCAGGCCGGAACTGACCCTGCTCGATGCCCGTGCACTGCCGCGTTTCAAGGGTGAAGTGGAGCCGATCGATCCGGTAGCCGGGCATATTCCCGGAGCCCAGTGCGCGGCATTTACCGACAATCTGGGCAGTGACGGGCGTTTCCTGCCGGCCGCTCAGCTCAAGCAGCGCTTCGCAGCCAAACTGGGTGATCGTTCGCCGAATGAGCTGGTGGCGTACTGTGGTTCCGGCGTGACGGCGTGCCACAACCTGTTTGCGTTGTGTCTGGCTGGATATCCGTTGGGTTCGTTGTATGCCGGGTCGTGGAGCGAATGGATCAATGAGCCTGCGCGAGGCATCGCCACAGGCGAATAAACACCACATAACTTTGTGGGAGCGAGCTTGCTCGCGATGGGGCCATTACATTCAATATTGATGCTGATTGTTAAGCCGCCATCGCGAGCAAGCTCGCTCCCACAGGGATGGATGGTGTTTGTGAGATCTCGTTAAGCCTCAAGCCCCCGTTTTGCACTGCGATACGCCCCCGGCCCAACCCCATATACCTGCTTGAACTGCCGACTCAGATGGCTCTGGTCGGCAAACCCCAGTTGCGTCGCGACCTCCAGCGGCAAACAACCACCTTGCAATAACCTTCGCGCCCGGGCGATGCGCTGCTGCATCAGCCAGGTGTGTGGCGGCATGCCGGTGGCGCGGCGGAACACCCGGGCGAAATGGAAGGGCGAAAGGTTGACCGCCGCGGCCAGCGTCTCCAGTGAAGGCGGTGATGCCAGTTGCGCGTGCAACAATTCCTTGGCCAGGCTCACGGCCCGATGTTCCTTGCCGGGTTTGGCGGCATCGGGGACTGCCGCGTGGCGTTGTAACAGCGACAGCATCAGCTCGCGCCAGGCGGTTTGCTGTTGCAGCGCGGTGGCGGGGCTTTCCAGCAAGCGGTGCAATTGACAGAAACCGTTCACCAGATCCTGGTCGCGATACAGTGTGGCGCCGAAGGCTGGCGGGTTGTGGGTTGGCAGATCGAGCTCGGCCAATAGCGAGAGTATCTGTTCGCTGTCTGGATAAAACGCCCGGTACAGCCAGCCATCCTCGGTGCCTTTGTGACCGGTGTGCAATTCATCGGGGTTGATCAGCACCAGCGTGCCACTGCCTGCCAGATGTTCGGCGCCGCGATAGCGGTAGCGCTGGGCGCCGGCCATGATCATGCCGATCACATAGCCGTCATGCACATGGGGAGCGAAGCGATGATCGATGTAACGGGCGGACAACAACTCGACCCCGGCCAGTGGCGGGGTTTGCCAGAAGTGGATCGACTCGCCCTGGTCCGCGTCCATGATTCAAGTGCGCCCTACGGCGGCCAGCCACTCGGGGATGCGCCGTTCAAGGTAGTAACCCGGTTGCCTGAGCGTGCCGTCGACGAAACCGACATGCCCACCCTTGGCTTGCAGTTCGAATTGCGTGCAGGCGGATAACTCATCGACGTGCGGCAGACTGTGGGGAAACACGAAGGGGTCGTCGGCGGCCTGGATCATCAAGGTCGGCGTACGAATTTCGCCAAGGAAATAGCGGCTGGAGGCCCGGCGATAGTAATCCTCGGCATCGGCGAAGCCGTTCAGCGGCGCGGTTACCCGGCCATCGAAATCCCAGAACGTGCGCATGTTCTCCAGTGATCCGAGGGCCGCCAGGGTTGCCAGGCCCTCCTCGTGTCCGTCGTGCTGGAACTGTCGCTGTTTGTTCTTGATGTAGGCGACCATCTCGCGCATGAAGTGCGCCTGGTAAACCCTGGAGAAGCCTTGGCCGATGCGATCGGCGCACTGGTCCAGGCGGAACGGTACCGACACCGCCACGGCGCCTGTCACACCGCTGTCGCTGCCGGTTTCGCCCAAGTGCTTGAGCAGGACATTGCCACCCAGGGAGTAACCCACCGCATACAGCGGTGCGAGAGGCCGTTTGGCCCGTAAGTGCCTGATGGCTTCGGCCAGGTCTTCACTGGCGCCGGAATGGTAACTGCGCGGCAGCAGATTGGGTTCGCCCGAGCAACCGCGCCAGTTCAGCGCGACACTGGCCCAACCCCGGTCGCCCAGGGCTTTTTGCATACCGGCCACGTAAGGCGAATTCGACGAACCGGTGAGCCCGTGCAATATCAGAACCAAAGGCGCGTCGGCGCTGTGCGGGCCGTGCCAGTCCAGATCGAGAAAGTCGCCATCTTCAAGCCACAGGCGTTCGCGTTCGCGGCCGATGTGCACGGTTTTACGCCACAGCGGCCCCCACAAGGTTTGCAAGTGCGGGTTGCCGAGGCCGAAGGCGGGGGTGAAGCGTTCTGGCGGATGAGACACGATCATTCTCGATGCAGCGGTGCGTAGCGGGTACGCACCTTTTTCAGGCCGGTCAGTTAACCGGCGATCTCTGCCATACGTTGCCACAACGAGTAGTAGACGCGCCCGGATTTCTGCTCCCGGTGCAGGCGCCAGTTCTGCGGCAGGCCCAGGGTTGAAGGCGCGGACTCGCTTTCGGTGTACACCCAGGCATCTTCGGCCAGCCATTGGCGCTCTTCGAGCAACTTGCAAACGGCGGGCAACAGATTCTGGTTGAACGGCGGATCGAGGAACACCAGGTCGTAGGCCGTTGCGGTCTGGGTTTCCAGATAGCGCAGGGCATCGGCGGTCTGGACCTGGCCGTTGGTGCAACGCAGTGTGCCCAGGTGTTCCTTCAGGCTCGATACCGCAAGGCTGCTGGCGTCCAGCGCCTGACCCATGGCCGCACCACGGGACAGCGCTTCGAGGAACAGCGCGCCGCTACCGGTGAACGGGTCGAGCACCTTGGCGCCCGGCACGTACGGCGCGAGCCAGTTGAACAGGGTTTCACGCACGCGGTCCGGCGTCGGGCGCAGACCCGGGGCGTCAGGGAAGCTCAGCTTCCGGCTGCGCCATTCGCCACCGATGATGCGTAGCTGGTTCACGCCGTTGTGGACGTTTTTGGCGGGTTTTTTAGGATGGGCCATTAATGCTCCGGAACCCCGAGCGGCTGCTCGGAAGGTTTATCAGTAGGGGCCGGTAACGGCTGTTGCGGCACGGTCGGGCCAGCGCTGACGATGACCATTTTGTCCGTGCTCAGGTGTTTGTTCATGGCGGCTTTGACCTGCTCGACGGTCAAGTCCTGGGACTGTTGCATGAAGTCTTCCAGGTGGCTCAACGGCAGGTTGTAGAAACCGATGGCGCCCAGCTGGCCGACGATGTCGGCGTTGCTGGCGGTGGACAGCGGGAAGCTGCCGGCCAGTTCGCGCTTGGCGTCGTCGAGTTCTTTTTCGGTCGGGCCGGTTTTAAGGTAGTCGGCCAGCACATCCTGCACCAGTTTGAGGGTGCCTTCGCTCATCTCGGCACGGGTTTGCAGGTTGATCATGAACGGGCCACGCGCCTGCATCGGCGTGAAGCCTGAATACACGCCGTAAGTCAGGCCACGCTTCTCGCGCACTTCGCTCATCAAGCGGGTGCCGAAGCCGCCGCCACCGAGAATCTGGTTACCCATGGACAACGCCGCGTAGTCCGGGTCGTCGCGGTCGATGCCCAGTTGCGCGAGCATCAGGTTGGTCTGCTTGGACGGGAACTCGATGTGATTGATGCCAGCCTTGGGCTCGACAGGTTGCGCGATTTTCGGCAAGGCCGGGCCTTTGGGCAGGGCGCTGGAAACCTGCGCGGCAATCGTCTCGGCTTCCGCACGGGACAGGTCACCGACCAGCGCGATCACCACGTTACCCGCTGCGTAGGCTTTCTCGTGGAAAGCACGCAGTTGTGCCGCGGTAATCGCCGGTACGGTTTTCGCCGTGCCGTCGCTGGAGTGCGCGTACGGGTGATCACCGTACAAGCGGTTCATCAGTTCCAGGCTGGCCAGTTTGCCGGGGTTCTGTTTCTGGTATTCGAAACCGGCGAGCATCTGGTTCTTGATGCGGGCCAGCGAATCGGCAGGGAAAGTCGGCTTGCCGATGACTTCGGCAAACAGCTTCAGGGCCGGCTCGCGCTTGTCCTTGGCACTCAGGCTGCGTAGCGAAGCGATTGCCATGTCCTTATAGGCACCGTTGCCGAAATCGGCACCCAGGCCTTCGAAGCCCTGGGCAATGGCACCGACATCTTTTCCGGCCACGCCTTCGTTGAGCATGGCGTTGGTCAACACCGCCACGCCCGGTGCATCACCGTCCTGGCTGCTGCCGGCGGCGAAGATCAGGCGCATGTCGAACATTGGCAGCTCATGGGCTTCGACAAACAGCACCTTGGTGCCTTCAGCGGTGTTCCAGGTCTGCACGTCGAGCTTGCGGTGGTCCGGTGCCTTGCCGTTGAGTTCGGTGAGCGATTGCAGTTTCTGGCTGGCCTTGGCCTTGTCCAGGGCTTCGCTGGCATTGGTTTGGCCAGGGCGAGACAAATAGAACGCGGCGGAACCGATAACGGCAACGGCGACCAGACCGATCAAGGCCAGGCGGGAGGGTTTACGCTCACTCATGAGTCGTCTCCAAAGGCAGTACATGGGCGACGCTGAGACGTTCGCGGGTGAAATACAGCTTGGCGGCTTTCTGGATGTCTTGCGGTGTCACGCTTTCCAGGTCGGCCAGTTCGGTGTCCATCAGCTTCCATGACAGGCCGACGGTTTCCAGTTGGCCGATGGCGGTGGCCTGGCTGGTGATCGAGTCGCGCTCGTAAACCAGGCCGGCAATGACTTGTGCACGAACCCGTTCCAGTTCTTCGGCGGTAGGCGCCGTGGTTTTCAGCTGGTCGAGCAGCTTCCACAAACCGGCTTCCGCCTGGGCGATGGTTTTGTGTTTCTGTGAGTTTGGGGATGCCGACAGGGTGAAGAGGCTGTCGCCACGGGTATAGGCGTCGTAACTCGACGAGCCGCCGGACACCAGTTCTTCTCCGCGCTCCAGCTGCGTCGGGATGCGCCCGCTGTAGCCGCCATCGAGCAACGCCGAGATCAGGCGCAGGGCATTGACCAGGCGTTTGTCGTCGGTGGTGGCTATGCCCGGCACGTTGAAGGCCAGCATCAGGCTGGGCAGTTGGGTCTGCACGTGCAGGGTGATCTGGCGCTCGCCGGGTTCGGCCAGTTCCAGCGGTTTTTTCGCGGCTGGCACATCACGCTTGGCGATCGGGCCGAAATAGCGCTGGGCCAGAACCTTGACTTCGTCAGGCGTCACGTCGCCGACCACCACCAATGTGGCGTTGTTCGGCACGTACCAGGTCTGGTACCAGTGGCGCAGCTCTTCGACGTTCATTCGCTCAAGGTCGGCCATCCAGCCGATGGTCGGCGTGTGATAGCCGCTGGCCGGGTAGGCCATGGCCTTGAAGCGTTCGTAGGCCTTGGACATCGGCTTGTCGTCGGTGCGCAGGCGACGTTCTTCCTTGATGACCTCGATTTCCTTGGCGAACTCGTCGGCCGGCAGGCGCAGGCTGGCCATGCGGTCGGCCTCCAGCTCGAAGGCCACGCCCAGGCGGTCGCGGGCCAGCACCTGGTAGTACGCGGTGAAGTCGTCGCTGGTGAATGCATTCTCTTCGGCACCGAGGTCGCGCAGGATCAGCGAGGCTTCGCCGGGGCCAACTTTTTCGCTGCCCTTGAACATCATGTGTTCCAGAGCGTGGGACAGGCCGGTATTACCCGGTGTCTCGTAGCTGGAGCCAACCTTGTACCAGACCTGGGAAACCACCACGGGCGCACGGTGGTCTTCACGCACGACTACCTTCAGGCCATTGTCGAGGGTGAATTCGTGGGTGGGTTGCGGGTCGGCAGCCAGGGCCGAAAGGGGCAGGCAAACTGTGCTGAGCAGCAGGCCTGCGGCGCGGCGGGCAAGAGCATTCATTCGTTTTCAAACCTTTGGGGCTGCCCGCTTGTTCTTAGCGTCAGCGGGCGAGAGGGTGCTAGGATACTGATCCGTTTTAGCGGCGGCCACGCCTATCAGGCCTTTATGCTTGATCAGGTTGTATGGGTTTGCGACGGAAGGTGGATATTTATCAACTAAATTCTGCTTTTTCGCCGATTTTGCTGCTTTAGTCCTATGAGAAGTCGATTTCTTGAGGCGCCGATGAGCACCTCGACAAAATGTTGCGCGTGAACAAGCTGGGTCAATCGCAGTCTGTTCTGCATCGAATATTTATTTGCCGGGGCGCCATTGGCGCGTCGCTACCGTGAGATAGCCGTCCTCCATGTTTGGTTCCAACGACGACAAGAAGACCCCAGCTGCGGCTGGCGAGAAGAAAAGCCTGTTCGGATGGCTGCGCAAAAAGCCGCAGGAACCCGCCGTCGAACAGCCGCAACCCGTTCCTGAGCCAGCGCCTGCCGCGGCTCCGGTAATAGATGAAGCGCCCGCGCCGGCGGTCTTGCCGACTGCCGAGCCGGTGCTGCAATCGCAGGCCGAAGTCGTCGCCGAACCTGCCCGCGAAATCATCGGGCAGCCGCTGACTACCGCTGCCGAGCCATGGCTGACCTTGCCCGTGGCGGAAGAGGCGGTGGCGCTGGTCGAGAATGACCTGGCACCTCATGTGACCCCGCCGATTCCGGCCCCGGCAGCGTTCAAGCCGGCACCGGTCCATGCGCCTGTGGTCGAGCCGGTGGTGGGCCCCGTCGTTGTGGCTGAGCCTGCACCTGCACCGGTTGCCCCGCCCGTCGTAGCCCCGGTAGTCCCGATTGTTGCAGCGGCTGCTTCCGTCCCCGCTCCGGTCGAAACCCCGGCCGAGCCGGTACGCACCGAAGAAACCAAGGCCGGTTTCTTCGCCCGCCTCAAGCAGGGCCTGTCCAAGACCAGCGCGAGTATCGGCGAAGGCATGGCCAGCCTGTTTCTGGGCAAGAAGGTCATTGATGACGAGCTGCTCGAAGACCTCGAAACCCGTTTGCTGACCGCCGATGTCGGTGTAGAAGCCACCTCGGTGATCATTCAGCGTTTGACGCAGAAGGTCGCACGCAAAGAGCTGGCCGACGCCGATGCCCTGTACAAATCCCTGCAGGCCGAGCTGACCGCCATGCTCAAGCCTGTCGAGCAGCCGCTGAAAGTCACCTCGCAGAACAAGCCGTTCGTGATTCTGGTGGTCGGCGTCAACGGTGCTGGCAAGACCACCACCATCGGCAAACTGGCGAAGAAACTGCAGCTGGAAGGCAAGAAAGTCATGCTGGCGGCCGGCGATACCTTCCGTGCGGCGGCGGTGGAACAGTTGCAGGTCTGGGGCGAGCGCAACAAGATCCCGGTGATCGCGCAGCACACTGGCGCTGACTCGGCTTCGGTGATCTTCGACGCCGTGCAGGCCGCCAAGGCTCGTGGCATCGATGTGCTGATCGCTGACACTGCCGGTCGCCTGCACACCAAAGACAACCTGATGGAAGAGCTGAAAAAAGTTCGCCGGGTGATCGGCAAGCTCGACGCCGATGCGCCTCACGAAGTGCTGTTGGTGCTCGACGCCGGCACCGGCCAGAACGCCATCAACCAGGCCAAGCAATTCAACCAGACCGTCGAACTGACTGGCCTGGCGCTGACCAAGCTCGACGGCACCGCGAAAGGCGGGGTAATTTTCGCCCTGGCCAAGCAATTCGGCCTGCCGATCCGCTACATCGGCGTCGGCGAAGGCATCGACGATTTGCGTACCTTTGAAGCAGAACCCTTTGTCCAGGCATTGTTTGCCGAACGGGAGCGTTCATGATTCGTTTCGAACAGGTCGGTAAACGCTACCCGAACGGTCACGTCGGCTTGCATGAGCTGAGCTTTCGAGTCCGTCGTGGCGAGTTTCTGTTTGTCACCGGCCATTCCGGCGCCGGTAAAAGCACACTGTTGCGCCTGTTGCTGGCCATGGAGCGCCCGACCAGCGGCAAGTTGCTGCTCGCCGGGCAAGACCTGAGCACCATCAGCAACGCGCAGATTCCTTTTCTGCGTCGGCAGATCGGCGTGGTGTTCCAGAATCACCAGTTGCTGTTCGATCGTACGGTGTTCAATAACGTCGCGTTGCCTTTGCAGATCCTGGGCCTATCCAAGGCCGAGATCGCCAAGCGCGTGGATTCGGCGCTGGAGCGCGTGGCGCTGTCGGATAAAACCGATCTGTACCCGGGCGACCTGTCCACCGGTCAGCAACAGCGCGTCGGTATCGCCCGCGCCATTGTCCATCGCCCGGCGTTGCTGCTGGCGGACGAACCGACCGGTAACCTCGACCCGCGTCTGGCCGCCGAAATCATGGGGGTGTTCGAAGACATCAACCGTCTGGGTACCAGTGTTCTGATCGCCAGTCACGACCTGGCCCTGATCGCCCGCATGCGTCACCGCATGCTGACCCTGCAACGCGGCCGATTGATTGGCGACGGGGAGGCGGCCGTATGAGTGCTACCCGCAGCCCGAAGGTTTCCGAGCGCGTGGCCCCGAAAGCCGCCGACCCGCAGCCGCAAAAGAAAAAACACGACGATGACGACGGGCCGGACTTCGCCACGTTGTTCCGTGCCTGGATCGAAAGCCATCGCGCCAGCCTGGTGGACAGCCTGCGGCGCTTGGGCACACAACCCATCGGCAGCTTTTTCACCTGCATGGTGATGGCGGTGGCCCTGAGCTTGCCCATGGGCCTGTCACTTTTGCTAAGTAACGTCGAGCGTCTGGGTGGTTCCTGGCAGCGCGCGGCACAGATTTCCCTGTATCTGGAAATCGAGGCGAGCCCGGCGCAAGGCGAGGCGTTGCGCGAGCAGATCAAGGGCATGCCTGGCGTTGCCGATGCCGAATATGTTGGCCGGGAGCAGGCGCTGGAAGAGTTCCAGCAACAGTCCGGTCTGGGCGAGGCGCTCAAGGAGCTGCCGGAAAACCCTTTGCCGGGCGTGGTGTTGGTAACGCCGACCGAAGTCGACAAGCCGGCCCTTGAAGCATTAAGACAAAAACTTTCCGAGTTGCCGAAGGTACAGCAGGCGCAACTTGATTTAGTCTGGGTCGAGCGTCTGGCCGCCATCCTCAAGCTGGGTGACCGTTTTGTCTTCGGTCTGACCGTGCTTCTGGTTTCTGCATTACTTTTGGTGATAGGCAATACCATTCGTCTTCATATTGAAAACCGCCGCACAGAGATAGAAGTGATTAAACTGGTCGGCGGCACTGACAGCTATGTACGCAGGCCCTTTCTATATATGGGCGCGCTGTACGGCTTCGGTGCGGGGATTCTGTCTTGGGGCGTACTGGCGTTCGGCCTTGACTGGCTGAACGACGCGGTGGTGGGGCTGGCCGGTTTGTATGGCAGTGACTTTGCGCTGGCTGGAGTGCCAGTTGCCGACGGTCTGTCTCTCTTGCTTGGCGCGGTGCTGTTGGGGTATATCGGTGCATGGATTGCAGTCGCACGCCACCTGAGGGAGCTTGCGCCTAAGTAGTATCATTTTGCTCGTATTGACCTTTCAGCGTTTATGGGTTTTGGGAACTTGTCTTTCGGTTTCCGGTCAATTTTCGCAGTGCTGAACTGCACGAGTTTGTAAGTCGGAGGTTTTTTCGTATGACCAATTCTTTGCAACCTGCATATGCTCTGGTCCCGGGTGCGAACCTGGAGGCGTATGTGCACACCGTCAACAGCATTCCATTGCTGTCGCCGGAGCAGGAGCGTGAACTGGCCGAGAGTCTCTATTATGAGCAGGATTTGGGGGCGGCTCGGCAGATGGTGCTCGCCCACCTGCGTTTTGTCGTACATATCGCCCGTAGCTATTCCGGCTACGGTCTGGCTCAGGCTGACCTGATCCAGGAAGGCAACGTCGGCCTGATGAAGGCCGTGAAGCGCTTCAATCCGGAAATGGGCGTGCGCCTGGTGTCCTTTGCCGTGCACTGGATCAAGGCGGAAATCCACGAGTTCATCCTGCGCAACTGGCGCATCGTGAAAGTCGCGACCACCAAGGCCCAGCGCAAGCTGTTCTTCAACCTGCGCAGCCAGAAGAAACGTCTGGCCTGGTTGAATAACGAGGAAGTCCATCGCGTAGCGGAAAGCCTGGGTGTAGAGCCTCGGGAAGTGCGCGAGATGGAAAGTCGCCTGACCGGCCATGACATGGCCTTCGACCCGGCTGCCGAAGCGGACGACGACAGTGCATTCCAGTCGCCGGCCAACTATCTGGAAGACCACCGGTACGACCCGGCGCGTCAACTGGAAGACGCCAACTGGAGCGACAACTCCAACCACAACCTGCACGAAGCGCTGGAAGTGCTGGACGACCGCAGCCGTGACATCCTCTACCAGCGCTGGCTGGCGGAAGAAAAAGCCACGCTGCACGACCTGGCGCAGAAGTACAACGTGTCGGCCGAGCGTATTCGCCAGCTTGAGAAGAGCGCGATGAACAAGCTCAAGTTGTCGATCGCCGCGTAACTGGCGAGCAAGCAATAAAAAACGCCCCGATCATTGATCGGGGCGTTTTTGTTTGTGCCTGCTATTCCTGATTCACGCCCCAATCCCTGTGGGAGCGAGCCTGCTCCGGGCGGCGTTCCGACGATGGTCGTGAACGATAACGCGTAAAACCAGATGCCCGGCGGCGCACTTGGGTTTTTCGCGAGCAAGCTCGCTCCTACAGGGGAGAGCGTCGTGTTATTGAGACCACGGCGCCCGGCGTGAATCGTTGAGGCCTGCCAGATAGTCATCGCCACCTAGCTGACTCATCTGCCGTCGTATCCAGCCCGCACGCCGTGCGACGTAAGAGGTCGGATGGCTGGCGCTCCACACTCGCGGGTTTGGCAACACTGCCGCCAGCAAGCTGGCCTGTTGGCGGGACAAGGAGCGGGCGCTTACACCGAAGTGATGCCGGGCTGCTGCCTCTGCACCAAACACCCCTTCATCCCACTCGACGCTATTGAGATAAACCTCAAGAATCCGCTGCTTGGGCCAGAGCACTTCAATTAACGCGGTAAACCAGGCCTCCAGGCCTTTGCGTAGCCAGCTGCGGCCGGACCACAGAAACAGGTTTTTCGAGACTTGCTGGCTCAGGGTGCTGGCGCCGCGGATCGAGCCGCCGCGCTCGTTATGGGCAAACGCCGCCTGAATCGCGCCGATATCGAAGCCCCAGTGCTCGGAGAACTTCTGGTCTTCCCCGGCAATCACGGCGACTTTCAGGTCATCGGAGATCTCGTCCCAGGGTTTCCAGGTCCGTTGCAGGTCAATGGGTTCGCCATCGATCCAGGATTCGATCTTGCGCTCGACCATCAGCGCCGTCCCTGGTGGCGGTACCACGCGAAAGATCAGCACCAGCAATACGCTGCCACCCATGAACCAGAGCACGGCCTTGGTGAAAAGACGAAAATAGATACGCAGCATAGAGATGGCTTGGCCGAACCTGTTGAGCGGGCCATTATACAGACCCTGTTGATCGAGTCTGACTGGAGTTCTGCATGCTGCGTGGCTTTCTGATGCTGGCCGCTTTTTTCGGCTTCACCGGTGTCGGCCTTGGGGCCTTTGCCGCCCACGGCCTGAAAAGCCGTCTGTCACCTGAATATCTGACGATTTTTCATACCGGCGTCACCTATCAACTGGTGCACACCCTGGCGCTGCTGGGCGTGGCGCTGCTGGCCACGCAGGTTCCCGGTCGTTTGCACGCCTGGGCCGGCGCATCCTTTGCAGTCGGCATCCTGCTGTTCTCCGGTAGTCTTTACGTGCTGACGCTGACAGGTATCAGCAAGCTCGGCATCATCACGCCGTTCGGCGGCCTGGCGTTTCTGCTGGGCTGGCTCTGCCTGGGCCTTGCCGCCTGGCGCTTGCCACTGACCGCCTGACGCTTGTTGCTGACCTTTAGGTCATGATCGGGCTAGAATGCCTGCCCCTAAAAATGATGGCGGCATCCGGCATGCGCATTCAGTTGAACGGCGAATCCTTTGAACTGCCCGACGGTGAAACCGTTGCGGCCCTGCTGACCCGTCTGGACCTGACCGGACGCCGGGTGGCGGTCGAACTCAATCTGGATATCGTCCCGCGCAGTCAGCACGCAGACACCACGTTGAACGACGGCGACAACGTCGAAGTGGTGCACGCCATCGGCGGCGGCTAGCCCCAAACACTGTGAAAACTGCTGCGCTCGGAAATACTGCGTTAAAAACAGGCTCGGAATGCTCATTTACAACCCGTAAACTCCGCTTCCTCGCCTGTTTTTGCCTTGTCTTTCCTTCGCTCGCGACGTTTTCACAGCGTTTGGTTAATAAGGAATTCTGCAAGAACCTCACCCCTACAGAGGATTTCCCATGAGCATCGTTCGTAGCGACAAGCCTTTCGTTCTGGCCGGTCGTACTTACCAGTCGCGTTTGCTGGTCGGTACCGGCAAGTACCGTGACATGGAAGAAACCCGCCAGGCCATCGAAGCCTCGGGTGCCGAAATCGTCACTTTCGCCGTGCGCCGCACCAACCTCGGGCAGATCGAAGGCGAGCCGAACCTGCTTGAAGTGCTGTCGCCGGATCGCTACACCTTCCTGCCGAACACCGCCGGTTGCTACGACGCTATCGAGGCCGTGCGCACCTGCCGTCTGGCCCGTGAGCTGCTCGATGGCCACAACCTGGTGAAGCTGGAAGTGCTGGCGGATCAGAAAACCCTGTTCCCCAACGTGATCGAAACCCTCAAGGCCGCCGAAACGCTGGTCAAGGAAGGCTTCGACGTGATGGTCTACACCAGTGACGATCCGATCATTGCCCGGCAACTGGCGGAAATCGGCTGCATCGCGGTCATGCCGCTGGCCGGTCTGATCGGTTCGGGCCTGGGGATCTGCAACCCGTACAACCTGCAGATCATCCTCGAAGAAGCCAAAATTCCGGTGCTGGTGGATGCCGGTGTCGGTACCGCTTCCGACGCCACCATTGCCATGGAGCTGGGTTGTGATGCGGTGCTGATGAACTCGGCCATCGCCCACGCCCAGCAGCCGGTCATGATGGCTGAAGCCATGAAACATGCGATCGTCGCAGGCCGCCTGGCCTACCTCGCCGGCCGTATGCCGAAAAAACTCTATGCCAGCGCCTCTTCGCCGCTGGATGGTCTGATCAAGTAAGAGCCATTGATGACTGAATCGAACGACACGCCTATCCAGACGGAAGAAGGCGACGAGCGCCAACACCGCCGCATCAAGAGTTTCGTGATGCGCGCCGGGCGCATGACCGAAGGCCAGCAACGCGGCCTGGAGCAGGGCGCGCCGCTGTTCGTGCTGCCGCTGGCCGACGCGCCGGTGGATTTCGACCAGGTGTTCGGTCGCTCGGCACCGCGCTCGCTGGAAATCGGTTTCGGCATGGGCCATTCGCTGCTGGAAATGGCAGCGGCAGCTCCGGATCAGGATTTCATCGGTGTCGAAGTGCACCGTCCGGGTGTCGGGGCGCTGCTCAATGGCGTGTTGACCCAGGGGTTGACCAACCTGCGGGTCTACGATTGCGATGCCATCGAAGTGCTCAACCGCTGCGTGGCCGATAACAGCCTCGATCGCCTGATGCTGTTTTTCCCGGACCCGTGGCACAAGAGCCGTCACCACAAGCGCCGCATCGTTCAGGCGTCCTTCGCCGAGCTGGTGCGCAGCAAGTTGAAGGTCGGTGGCATTCTGCACATGGCCACCGACTGGGAGCCGTACGCCGAATACATGCTGGAAGTGATGAACGTTGCGCCGGGTTACCGCAACCTTGCCGAAGACGGCAAGTGCGTACCACGCCCGGCCGAGCGCCCGATCACCAAGTTCGAACGCCGTGGCGAACGTCTTGGGCATGGTGTGTGGGATTTGAAGTTCGAGAAGCTGGCGTAAACCTGTGGGAGCGAGCTTGCTCGCGATGGCGGCCTGACAGTCAACAGAGATGTTGGATGTGATGGCCTCATCGCGAGCAAGCTCGCTCCCACAGTTGTTTTAGGGCGTCTTCGGGATTAGCGGCGGTCGGCTACCACGCCAATCAACACCAGCACCACCAGCAACACCGGCGCCAGGCTGTAGTTGTTGAACTGGCTCAAGCCGCGCACGACCCATGGCGTGGCATAGATCAGCGCTGCACCGCTGCCGATCATGCACAGCAGGGACATCAGTGGCACGCGCAAGGCACCGGCGATGCTGCCCAGGCGCTGCTCGACCCAGCCTTTGAAATCCGCACCAAACAGCACCAGCAGGCAGCCCACCAGGGCCAGGGCGATTTCCGAGAGGTTGCTGCGGCTCCAGCGGGATACTGTGGCCAGCAGGTCGAGTATCAGATCCATTCGATTTCCTTATGTCAGAAATTTCTGCAGCAAGTCGTTGAGGAACAGCTGTCCGCGCTCGGTGGCCGCCAGACGTGACGGTTCGACCTGTAACAGGCCGCTTTGTTCTGCGTCGCGGCGACCTTCGGCGAGGCTGTCCAGCGTCATGCCCGTGCGTTCCGGGTACAGCCGCGACTCGACACCTTCGGTCAGGCGCAGCGCGTTCATCAGGAATTCGAACGGCATCTCTTCATTGCTCAGCGCTTTCTCTCCGGCCTTGAAGCTTTTCGCCGGATTCAGGTAATCCTTGGGCAGGCGGGTCTTCCAGGTGCGGATGATGCGTCCGTCCGGGTGACTGAGCTTGCCGTGGGCGCCGGCGCCAATGCCAATGAAGTCGCCAAAACTCCAGTAATTGAGGTTGTGGCGCGCCGGGCGACCGGGCAGGGCATAGGCCGAGACTTCGTATTGCACGTAACCGTGTTCGGCCAGCAGCGCTTGTCCGGCTTCCTGAATGTCCCACAGCGTGTCGTCTTCCGGCAGCGTTGGCGGCTGGTTCCAGAACACCGTGTTCGGTTCCAGGGTCAGTTGATACCACGACAGGTGTGTTGGTTTCAGGGCAATGGCTGTGCGCAGGTCGGCCAAGGCATCGTCCAGGGACTGATTCGGCAAGCCATGCATCAAGTCCAGGTTGAAGTTGTCGAACCCGGCCTGCCGCGCCATGCCGGCGGCGCGCACGGCTTCGTCACCGTTGTGAATCCGCCCCAGGGCCTCAAGCTTTTCTTGCTGAAAACTCTGGATGCCGATCGACAGGCGATTGATCCCCAGTTTCCGGTACGCCACGAACTTGTCTTGCTCGAACGTCCCCGGATTGGCTTCCAGGGTGATTTCGATGTCGCTGGCAAAGGGGATGCGTTGTTCGACGCCCTTGAGCAAGCGACCCAGCGAACCGGCACTGAACAGGCTTGGCGTGCCGCCGCCGAAGAAGATCGAGCTCAGCTCACGACCATGGACGGCGTGCAGGTCCTGATCGAGATCGGCCAGCAAGGCGTCGACGTACTCTTCTTCCGGCAGCACGGGGCTGGCGGTGTGGGAGTTGAAGTCGCAATAAGGGCATTTGCGTACGCACCACGGGATGTGGATGTACAACGCCAGGGGCGGCAGCACAGGCAAGGCCGCCCGGGGCGATTGCGCGGCGCCGCCGAAAATCAGCGGCGACGCGGATGATTCAGAGGTCATTTCAATTCCAGACGCTGGCGCAGCAGATCCATTGCGCGGGCGCGGTGGCTGATCTGGTTCTTGTCGCCGGGCTTGAGTTCGGCGCTGGAGCAATCGCGCTCCGGCACCCAGAACAGCGGGTCGTAGCCGAAACCGTGTTCGCCGCTGGCCTGGGTCAGGATGCGTCCGTGCCACAAACCTTCGCAGAGGATCGGCAACGGATCATCGGCGTGGCGCACCAGCGCCAGTACGCAGACGAACTGCGCGCTGCGCTCGGCTTCAGGTACGTCTTTCAACACGTCGAGCAGCTTGGCGTTGTTCGCCGCATCGCCCTGGCCGTCGGCATAACGCGCCGAGTAGATGCCTGGCGCACCGCCGAGGAAATCCACCGCCAGCCCGGAATCGTCGGCCAGTGCCGGCAGGCCGGAAATGCGCGCGGCATTGCGGGCCTTGAGGATGGCGTTCTCGACGAACGACAGACCGGTTTCTTCAGGCTCGACGCTGCTGAACTCGCCGATCGAGCGCAGTTGCACCGACTCGCCGAGCATGGCCTGGAGTTCCTTGAGTTTGCCGGCGTTATGGCTGGCGAGTACGAGTTGGGTGAGGTTAATCATTCGCCGGGGAAAAGCTCTTGGTTGAAATTGATGGTGTTGATTTTGTCGCCGGTCTGCACCTTGATATCGAAGGTGCGGATTTCCTGCTGATCCACCGGGTATTGCGCAATGTAGTAGATCGCGCCTTGTTCGGTGATCTGTTTGAATTTCAGTGGCACGGTCTGGCTGGTCAGGTCCTTGACCGAGCCGCTCACCTGGGCCATCAGTGGCTTGCCTTCCTTGATGACCGAAATGTTGATCACGCCCTGGTTCTTGCTGCGGATCAGTTCGGCGGACTTGGCAATGTCCGGGGTCAGGTAGGTGGAGTTGAAGGTGTTGTAATGCACCGTCACGTCACCGAAGGTTTCCTTGCGCTCGCCCTTGATGACGTCGGCGGCCATAGCGGTAACGCTCAGGCAGGCAGTGAGTAGAAACAACGCTAGACGACCCATGATCGTTCTCCTTGCAATAGGGTGGATCAGACCGCGACCTTGTGGTCGGAAAGTCCCGGACTGCTGACGCGGTAGATTCCGATCTCACCTAACAGATTAGGCCATAGCTTACTGGCCCACCCGTGCCGATGCTGTTGATCCACGGCAAGTCGATCAATGACCTTCGCTTCACGTTCGCGACACAAGGCTTCAAAGTCCGCGAAGGTGCAGAAGTGAATGTTGGGCGTGTTGTACCAGGTGTACGGCAGGAACTCGGAAACCGGCATCCGGCCCTTGCTCGCCAGGTACCAGCGGCAGCGCCAGTGACCGAAGTTGGGGAAGGTAATGATGCACTGGCGACCGACGCGCAGCATCTCGTCGAGGATCCTGTCCGGGTAGTGCACCGCTTGCAGCGCCTGGGTCATGACCACGATGTCGAAACTGTTGCTGGCAAAGTTGCCCAGGCCCTTGTCCAGGTCCTGTTCGATGACGTTGATGCCCTTGGCCACGCACTCGGCGATGTTGTCGGCGTCGTTTTCCAGGCCATAACCGGTGACTTGCTTGTTATCGCGCAGCCAGGTCAGCAGTTCGCCATCGCCGCACCCGAGGTCGAGCACGCGGCTGCCGGCGGGGATCCATTCCTGGATGATTTCCAGATCAGCTCTCATGGCTTTCTCACAACGTAATGCGGTTCATGTAATTGCCGAATGCCTGCAGATAGCGCGGGATCGGAATCAGGAAGGCGTCGTGGCCTTGCGGTGCGTCGATCTCGAGGTAGCAGACGTCCTTGCGTGCGGCCATCAGTGCATCCACCAGTTCCCGCGAGCGGGCAGGGGAGAAGCGCCAGTCGGTGGTGAACGACATCACGCAGAACTTGGCCTTGGCACCTTCAAAGGTTTTTGCCAGGTTATCGTCGAAGTTCGCCGCCGGATCGAAGTAATCGAGCGCTTTGGTCATCAACAGATAGGTGTTGGCATCGAAGCGTCCGGAGAACTCTTCGCCCTGATAGCGCAGGTAGCTTTCAACCTGGAACTCGACGCTGTGGAAGTCGTAGTTGAGCTTCTCGCTCTTCAGCCCGCGGCCGAATTTCTCGCCCATGGAGTCGTCGGACAGGTAGGTGATGTGCCCGACCATCCGCGCCAGCATCAGGCCGCGCTTGGGGATCACGTTGTGTTCCTGGAACGAACCGCCGTGGAATTCAGGGTCGGTGAGGATTGCCTGGCGCGCCACTTCGTTGAACGCGATGTTCTGTGCCGACAGCTTGGGTGCCGAGGCGATGGCCAGGCAGTGACGGATGCGGTCAGGGTAGGTGATGCTCCATTGCATCGCCTGCATGCCGCCGAGGCTGCCGCCGATCACGGCCGCGAACTGGGCGATGCCGAGACGATCTGCCAGGCGCGCCTGGCTGTGCACCCAATCCTCGACGGTCAAGACCGGGAAGTCGGCGCCGAACGGCTTGCCGGTCTCGGGGTTGGTGCTGCTCGGGCCGGTGGAGCCGTTGCAGCCGCCGAGGTTGTTCAGGCTGACCACGAAGAACTTGCGGGTGTCGATCGGTTTACCGGGGCCGATGCAGCTGTCCCACCAACCGGGCTTGCGGTCGTCGGGGCTGTGATAGCCGGCGGCGTGGTGGTGCCCGGACAAGGCATGGCAGATCAGCACAGCGTTGCTCGCCGTGGCGTTCAGCGTGCCGTAGGTTTCGTAAATCAGGTCATAGGCCGGGAGCGAACGTCCACAGGCCAAAGCCAGCGGCTCGCTGAAGTGCGCCACTTGCGGCGTCACCAGACCAACAGAATCGGGGGGGAAGGCAGCTGGCATCGACCCTGCTCTCATTGAAATGAGGCGTAAGTCTAAAGACCGCTGGGGTTAGCGGCAAGCAAAGGCCGGGCCTGATTTTTCCCCGATGTACCTGTGGCGAGGGAGCTTGCTCCCGTTGGGGCGCGAAGCGGCCCTGAAAGCTGGTGCCCGAGTCTGTCAGGGATCTTGTGGCGACTTGTCTGGGGCCGCTTCGCGGCCCAGCGGGAGCAAGCCCCCTCGCCACATTGAGGTCAGGTCGGGCGCACCAGTCCAGGCAAATCCGGCAACATCTTCGGTGAGCAGATTCGCACCCGTTTCTGTCGGTTCAACTCGCCACTGATCAAGCTGACCTGGCTCTTGGACACGCCAAAGGCCTTGGCCAGAAAGGCCATCAGGTACGCGTTGGCCTTGCCCTCGACTGGTGGTGCTGTCAGGCGGATTTTCAGGCGATCGCCGTGCAGCCCGCAGAAATCATCGCTACGGGCTGCCGGTTGCAGGTGACACTCCAGAATCAGATCTTCACCGTCCCAGCGGAAGTAACTCATCAGATCAGGCCGAGCAGGCCCTGTGGCATGAAGGCATAGTACGCAAGACGCGGGATCAGCCAGCTTTGCAGCAACTGGAGCGCGATGAACGCGAAGATCGGCGAAATATCGAGGCCGCCCAGGTTCGGGATGATGCGGCGGAACGGGGCGAGTACCGGTTCAGTAATCTGCGCAACCAGCTCAGCCCCCGGGTTGTGGCTGCCCGGGGCAACCCAGGACAGAATCACGCTGATGATCATCGCGTAGAACAGCACATTCAAAAACAGCGAGAACAGGGCGATCACCGACCATGGCACCAACAGCAGCCAGTCAACCTCGAAGCCTTTGAGCGTGAGGATGACCGCCATCAGCAGCATCTGCACGATCAGCGCCAGCACCAGCGACGACATGTCCAGCCCGAACATGCTCGGGATGACCCTGCGTAGCGGCTTGAGCAGTGGTTGGGTGGCTTTGACGATGAACTGGCAGAGCGGGTTGTAAAAATTCGCCCGAACCAGTTGCAGGATGAAACGCAGCAACACGATCAGCAGATACAGGCTGCCCAGGGTTTTAATGATGAAAACGGCAGCGTCGTTGAGTCCTAGCATTATTGAGTCCTTTGTAAGAGCTGATTAGCGGCCAAGTTGCTCAGCCATCTCGGCCGAGCGGTGCGCGGCGGCGCCGAGTGCCGTTTCGACCAGGGCTTCGAAGCCACCGGTCTGGAAGGACTTGATCGCTGCTTCCGTGGTGCCTGCAGGCGAAGTGACACGGCGGCGCAACTCGGCAGCATCGACGTCGCTGGAGACCGCCATGTGTGCGGCGCCCAGTGCGGTTTGCAGCGTCAGTTGCGCGGCGATGTCCGCTGGCAGGCCGAGTTTCACGCCGGCGGCGGTCATGGCTTCGATCAGCAGGAAGAAATACGCCGGGCCCGAGCCGGAAACGGCGGTGACGGCGTCCAGTTGCCGCTCTTCATCGAGCCATAGGGCTATGCCGACCGCGGACAGCAGCGCCTGGGCCTGCTGACGCTGTTCGGCTGTCACTTCGGCTGTCGCGAACAAACCGCTCACGCCCTGACGCAGCAGCGCCGGGGTGTTGGGCATGCAGCGCACGATCGGCTGGGCGCCGAGCCAGTTGTTCATACTGGCGCAGGTGATGCCTGCGGCAATCGAAACCACCAGTTGGTCGGGCTTGAGATTTGGGCGCAGGGCTTGGCACACGGCTTTCATCGCCTGGGGCTTGACCGCGAGGACGACGACGTCGGCGCCAACGATGGCCTGGGCGTTGTCGGCGAAGGTTTCGATGCCGTGTTCAGCGCTCACGCGGGCGCGGGTTTCTTCGCCCGGATCGCTGACGCGGATCTGTGCGGCTTCCAGACCTTTGGCCCGCAGGCCACCGATCAGGCTGGCGGCCATGTTGCCGGCACCGATAAAGGCAATACGTGTCTTGCTCATGTCAGGTCCTTATTCAGAAGTGTGTCAGCCATGGTTCATGGCTGGCCGTGCATTGGTGAAGAGCCGCGAGCGCCGAACAGAGCGGTGCCGATTCGGACCCAGGTGGCACCCTGGGCAATGGCCGACTCAAGGTCGTGGCTCATGCCCATGGAAAGTGTGTCGAGTGGCAGGTTCAGGCTGGCTTGCAGGCTCTGTACGGCAGCAAACGCGGCATCCTGGGCGGCGCGATCTTCAGTCGGCTCGGGGATCGCCATCAATCCACGCAACTGCAAGCGCGGCAAGGCGTTGATGGCGTTGGCCAGGGCCGGCAGGTCGGCCGGGGTGCAACCGGATTTGCTGGCTTCACCGCTCACGTTGACCTGAATGCAGATGTTCAGCGGCGGCAGATCGGCGGGACGTTGTTCGGACAGGCGTTGTGCGATTTTCAGGCGATCCACGGAATGCACCCAGTCGAAGTGCTCGGCGATAGCACGAGTCTTGTTCGATTGAATGGGGCCGATGAAGTGCCAGATCAAGGGCAGGTCGGCCAGTTCCAGCTGTTTTCCCAATGCTTCCTGCAGGTAGTTCTCGCCAAAGTCGCGCAGGCCGGCGGCGTAGGCTTCACGCAGGTCTTGTGCGGGTTTGGTCTTGCTCACGGCCAGCAGCTGGACGCTGTTTTCGGCGCGGTTGGCAGCGAGCGTAGCGGCATGGATGCGCGAACTAACTTCGAGAATGTTGTCTGCTATGGTGGACATCAAGAGGCGCCAGCGGTCTGAAGGTTCGCGGCATTCTACTGGAATTGAGAGACGCTATGGATATCACCGAACTGCTGGCATTCAGCGCCAAACAGGGGGCATCCGACCTGCACTTGTCTGCCGGCCTGCCGCCGATGATTCGGGTGGATGGCGATGTGCGGCGCATCAACCTGCCAGCCCTGGATCACCAGCAGACGCAGGCGCTGATTCATTCCGTCATGAACGACACCCAGCGGGTGGACTTCGAAAAACACCTGGAAACCGACTTTTCCTTTGAGGTGCCCGGTGTGGCACGGTTTCGCGTCAATGCGTTCAATCAGAACCGTGGCGCGGGCGCCGTGTTTCGCACCATCCCGTCAAAAGTGCAGAGCATGGACGAATTGGGCATGGGGGAAGTGTTTCGCAAAATGACCGACGCTCCCCGTGGGCTGGTGCTGGTGACCGGCCCGACCGGTTCCGGCAAATCCACCACGCTGGCGGCGATGATCGATTACCTCAATACCCATCGCCATCACCACATCCTCACCATCGAAGACCCAATCGAGTTCGTTCATGAGTCGCGCAAATGCCTGATCAATCAGCGTCAAGTTCATCGCGATACCCGTAGTTTCGCTACCGCGTTGCGTTCGGCGCTGCGGGAAGACCCGGATGTGATTCTGGTGGGGGAGATGCGCGATCTGGAAACCATTCGCCTGGCGCTGACCGCCGCTGAAACCGGCCATCTGGTGTTCGGCACGCTACACACCACATCGGCGGCGAAAACCATCGACCGGGTGGTCGACGTGTTTCCGGGGGACGAGAAGTCGATGGTGCGCTCGATGCTCTCCGAGTCGCTGCTGGCGGTGGTGTCCCAGGTGCTGGTGAAGAAGGTCGGTGGCGGGCGCATCGCGGCCCACGAAATCATGCTGGGGACATCGGCGATCCGGAGCCTGATCCGCGAGGACAAGGTGGCGCAGATGTACTCGGCGATTCAGTCGGGAGGGGCGCTGGGAATGCAGACGCTGGATATGAGCTTGAAGGGCTTGGTGGCCAAGGGCTTGATCAGTCGTGATCATGCCCAGGAGAAGGCGCGGTCGCCGGATGACTTCTAAGGATTGCAATGCAACCTGTGGCGAGGGAGCAAGCTCCCTCGCCACTAGTGCTCACCTTCAGGTGAGCACTAGCCAATCAGCGCTGAACAACCCGCAACTGATTCGGCTCTTTCGGCAGAACCCGCTTGGCAACCACGTAGTGGTTTTCCCAGTACGGTTTCTTCAAAGTGTCGATGGACACCGACTTGCCGCGACGTGGCGCGTGGATGAAGCGGTCGTTGCCCAGGTAAATGGCAACGTGATTGACCCGACGGCTCTTGATATTGAAGAAAATCAGGTCGCCCGGCTTCAGGTCGTCGCGATCGACTTTCTCCCCATGACCGCTGGCCATGGCGTTGGAGGTGCGTGGCAGGTCGAACGTGGCGTCGTTGAACGCGTATTTCACCAGGCCGCTGCAATCGAAGCCTTTGCTTGGGCTGCTGCCGCCCCAACGATAGGGAGTGCCAAGAACGTTCACAGCGCGACTCAGCACGTTGCTGCTTTCCTTGGTGCCCATCAGTGGAACCAGGCCACTGTTGTCGCTGGCCAGGGTCGGAGCATATTTGGTGGATTTTTTGTCTTTGCTCGAAGGAGCAGAGGCATGGGATTTTGGGGTGTAACCATTAACGTTAGGAAGACGTTGCTCACGATTGGTGGCGTGGGCGGCCAGTGGCATCAAAAGGCAAATGGTTAGCCATGTCTTGAAAAATGAACGCATTAGGCAAGGCTCTTAATAAGTTAGCGCGCAACTTTATAACAGCTTTTTTGCCGCTTCCGAGGCCGTTGGTCGATTCAACCTGGGGGACAATGGCGGCAAAATAGCGGCAAATTGGCGCAATTGTCCGACAGAAGCCCGGTGTTACAAGGCTTTGACAGGCGTGAAGGTAGCACCTGCCATACGTCGGGTGCCTGTATAAAAGTCACAAAGAAATGAAGAATATTTATCTATCGTGCGAATCGAGGTCATTCATGAACCCCTATCAACAGGCTGTCCAGCAGCAAGACACCCACAGCAAAGTGATCGGTTACCTGCTGTGGATTTTCGGTTTTACCGGCGCTCATCGCTTCTATTACGGCAAGCCGGTGACCGGGACGATCTGGTTCTTCACCTTTGGCTTGCTGGGGATCGGTTGGCTGATCGACCTGTTCCTGATCCCGTCCATGGACCGTGAAGCGGACCTGCGGTTCACCGCCGGGCCGATCGAATACAACGTGGCGTGGATTCTGCTGACGTTTCTCGGGGTGTTTGGCGTGCACCGGATGTATCAGGGGAAATGGATCAGTGGGCTGCTGTACCTGCTGACGGGCGGGTTGTTCTTTATTGGTGTGCTGTATGACTTCTGGACGTTGAATGATCAGGTTTCCGTGCGTAACGCACAGAGTCGCTGATTTCTGCGGCGAGGGGCTGGCCCTCTCGCTGCAGGGTTTTTGTCTGGTGACTGATCCAGCTATCCGTTTGCTTGAGTTAAGGCCTATGAGTGGTTACTGAAATACTTTCAGTAATTGAAGTTGAAGCGTTAAAAATGCCATTGTGCTGAAGCTGTAGAATATTGAAATGATGAGGTGGTTTGGGGTGGCCCAGTAATTTATGCTGTCGGTGAGAATCGCAAGCGATGCAATTGCAATTATTAATGCTGATATTTTTATCAAGGTTGAATTGGTGTGGTGGGCTTTTCTGTATAAAAATATTTGCATTAGGTGAAATATGAATAGCACTAAGCCCGCAATCAGGATTGCACCTATTGGTATTCCGATTGAGTCTCGATCAGTGTTGTAAATACCTGCGCTCAAATTTTTAAATATTGTAAATATCGCTACGCTGGATGTGATAACTAAAAGCACTGGGTAGGTGTAGTTAAGATGTTTGTAAAGGGCTTCATGTTGGCTCTTCCTGAGTGCAGTCGATAGTCGAAAACTCTAAAGGATTTTTCTAGTGCGGGTCCGACTGAAAGCCAGTTCCAGTCAGTCTTATTTTTTGTTCTCCAGCTATGTCGATTTCATAACTCGTTCCTGAGAACACCCTGCCTGCTGTGGTTAAAATTTCGAGTAGTGTTGATCTGTTGCTTTTGTCGAAGTCGTATGTGTCTGTATAAGCTTTCGCAGTTCCATCAAAAACCCAGGATCCGTTTTCTTCTCTAGTGAAGTCACCTTCGATTTTCAATGTTATCCGCCCTAGATAGGCTCCTGTGACATTGCTGTCGTCAATAGTGGCATAAGGTACTTTGGGATCAGATAAATAATACCTTCCGGATTCTCTGGTGCTGGCTATGCTGTTGGCTAATAGCGGAATTTCATTCGCCTTTACGTTAAGGCCTATATTGTTTATGTCGACTCGCAGCTTCTCTCCATTGCCCCATAGGTAGTGAGCAAATGCTTTGACAGGGCTAAATGTTCCCCCTGATAGTTCAGTTGTTTGTGTTTCATACTTGATGTTGTACAGATTTGCCGATGCTACTTTGATCAGGGCGTCTAGGCTGCTTAATTTTTGTTGCGCAGCGAAGGCGTCGGCAAGACTGAAGTTTACGAGTTTGCTCTTGAAATAGGCATGAGTAACGATCGAAGAGCTGTTTAGTAGGTAGTTGTCACTCTCCGTGATTTTCCAAAGGTCCTGAATAGCACCAAGGGCATCGTTATTAATTGCTCTGCCTGCCATTTGCAACTCATAGGTAAAGGCTTTTATACCGCTTTTCATTTCTAGCCAATCATGGAACATATCCATTTCGGCTGAGGAAATGACAGGGCCATCGCACAGTGGGAGTGAGTAAGTTTGTCCGTCGTTGGTGATGATGGCCTCACCTGCGCCCTGCCAATCTGCAGTCGCATAGACTCCCCAGCTGAACCCGGGGTTAACTGTATATCCGCCTGAGTTTCCCATTGTTCCTTTCGTTATGATTGGAGGTAGTGTAAGTCCATTTTTCATGTGTTGCTCCTTGTTTGTACAGCCTTTGTGTTCAGGGTATTTGTAGAGGTTTTCCCTTGCGCTGTAATTATTCTAAATGATGGATGTTGAATTTGTATTCAATAACTTTGTAGGCTGTTTCTGTATGTTGCGAAGTTCCTTTCGTACAGATGATGAGAAGTCAGAAGCTTCTGTTTGTTGGGTAATTTTTTTCGCCATCGCTTGTAGAAATGTTCTTGATGCGGCTGTGCTGTTTTGGGAAAGGCAGTGGAGGATGGGGCAGGAGGGCTATATGACTTCTGGACGTCGAATGACCAGGTTTCACTGCGTAATGCACAGAGTCGCGGCGCCTTTTAGTAAGTCTTCGCGAGCAGGCTCGCTCCCACAGGAGAATGCATTGCAATGTGGGAGCGAGCCTGCTCGCGAATGCAGGCGACGCGGAGTTACGCCTGGTGGCTGATGCGGCCATCCACCAGGGTGTAACGCACCACGCCCGGCAGGCTGTGGCCAATGAACGGGCAGTTTTCGCCTTTGGACAGCCAGCTTTCACCCGCCACGGTCGAGGCCGTCGGGTCGAACAGCACGATGTCCGCCGCACCACCCACCGCCAGTTTGCCGGCCGGCAGGCGCAAGGCCTCGGCAGGGCCGACGCTCAGGCGTTTCAGAAGCGTCGGCAGGTCCAGCAAACCGTCTTCGACCAGGGTCATTGCCAGTGGCAACAGCAGTTCGACGCTGCTGATGCCCGGTTCGGTGGCGCCGAACGGTGCCAGTTTGGCGTCACGCTCGTGGGGTTGATGATGACTGGAGATGGTCGAGATCACGCCCGATTTCACTGCGGCGCGCAGGCCCTCGCGGTCGGCGCGGGTACGTAGCGGTGGCTGGACGTGATACAGGCTGCTGAAATCGATCAGCGCTTCGTCGGTCAGGATCAACTGGTACAGGGCGACATCCGCGGTCACCTTCAGGCCCCGGGCCTGGGCCTGGGCGATCAGGGCTGCGCCGCGAGCGCTGGTGAGCTGGCTGAAGTGTGCGCGCACACCGGTCTGTTCAACCAGCAGCAGGTCCCGGGCCAGAGCCACGGTTTCAGCGGTTTCCGGAATGCCCGGCAAGCCAAGGAAGCTGGCGGTAGGGCCTTCGTGAGCCAGGCCGCCCTCGGCCAGGTCGTGATCCTGGGAGTTGAAGATCACTGTCAGGTCGAAAGTCGCTGCGTATTCCAGCGCCCGGCACAGGGTGCGGGTATTGCGGAAACTCTCCAGGCCATTGCCGAAGGCCACGCAACCGGCATCTCGCAGTGCCACCAGCTCTGCCAGCTGTTCACCGTCCAGGCCTTTGCTCAGGGCGCCAATCGGGAAGACTTTGGTGTTGCCGGCCTCACGGGCGCGGTCGAGGATCAGTTCGGCCACCGCGGAGGTGTCCAGTACCGGTTTGGTCTTCGGTGGGCAGCACAGGCTGGTCACGCCGCCAGCCGCCGCCGCGCGGGTTTCGCTGACAATCGAGCCTTTGCGGCTGTAGCCCGGCTCGCGCAGGGCAACGTTGAGGTCGACCAGGCCGGGGGCGGCCACCAGGCCTTTGGCGTCAATCGTGTCGACGGCGACAAAACCGGCTGGCGCAGCACCAAGGGCAACGACTTTGCAGGCTTCAATATGGATATCGGTCACTTGATCCAGGCCGCTGGCCGGATCGATCACGCGGGCGCCGAGAATGCTGAGCTTCACTGGGCTTTCTCCTGCTCGAATTGGCCTTGCTCGAATTGGCGTTGCGCAGTCTGCCCGCTCATGGCCATGGACAGTACCGCCATACGAATGGCGATCCCGTAGGTCACCTGGTTGAGGATCACCGAGTGCGGGCCGTCGGCCACTGCCGACTCGATTTCCACGCCACGGTTGATCGGCCCCGGGTGCATCACGATGGCATCGGGCTTGGCGCCGGCCAGGCGCGCGGTGGTCAGGCCGAACAGGCGGTAGAACTCGCCTTCGCTCGGCAGCAGGCCGCCGGTCATGCGTTCGCGTTGCAGGCGCAACATGATCACCACGTCGACGTCTTTCAGGCCTTCGGCCATGTCGGTGTAGACCTTCACGCCGTATTGCTCGATGCCGATCGGCAGCAGGGTCTTCGGCGCGATCACGCGGATGTCCGGGCAGCCGAGGGTTTTCAGGGCCAGCATGTTCGAGCGCGCGACCCGCGAATGCAGGATGTCGCCGACGATGGCCACCGAAAGGTTCTCGAAACCGCCCTTGTGCCGGCGGATGGTCAGCATGTCGAGCATGCCTTGCGTCGGGTGGGCGTGCCGACCGTCGCCGCCGTTGATGATCGCCACCTGCGGGCAAACGTGTTCGGCGATGAAGTGCGCGGCACCGGAATCACCGTGGCGCACGACGAACATGTCGGCGGCCATGGCTTCCAGGTTGCGCAGGGTGTCGAGCAGGGTTTCGCCCTTGCTCGCCGACGATGTGGACACGTTGAGGGTGATCACGTCCGCCGAGAGCCGCTGGGCCGCCAGTTCGAAGGTGGTGCGGGTGCGGGTCGAGTTCTCGAAGAACACGTTGCACACGGTCTTGCCGCGCAGCAACGGGACTTTCTTCACGGCCCGGGCGCCGACTTCGAGGAAGGAGTCGGCGGTGTCGAGGATTTCCGTCAGCAACTCGCGGCGCAAACCGTCGAGCGATAGGAAGTGGCGCAGCTGGCCCTGATCATTGAGCTGCAGCGGGCGCTTGGTTTCTAGAGGCGTCATCGCAAGGGGGACTCTCAATAGGGCAAATTAAAGGGCGAGGTCTTGCAGTTCGAGCGCGAGCTCCGGTCCGGACAGCTTCACCCGTTCGTGGGCCGCCAGCGACAGGGTGGCGCCAACCACGTTCGGGCGGATCGGCAGCTCGCCGGCGTCCAGGTCCAGCAGGCACACCAGCGTCACGCTGGCCGGGCGGCCGTAGTCGAACAGTTCGTTCATGGCGGCGCGGATGGTCCGGCCGCTCATCAGCACGTCGTCGATCAGCACCAGGTGCTGGCCTTCGATCTCGAACGGCAGCGCCGAAGGGCGAACCTGCGGGTGCAGGCCGCTCTGGCTGAAATCGTCGCGGTAGAAGGACACGTCCAGGGTGCCGAGGGGCTCCGCGCTGCCCAGCTCCTTGAGCAGGGCCTGAGCCACCCAGACTCCACCGGTGCGGATGCCGATGAAACGCGGGTCGCTGATGCCTCGTTTGGCCAGATAAGCGTCAAGTCGGGTCGCCATCTGGCTGATCAGTTCGGCGGGATTGGGCAGGCTCATGGTTGCTCCTTCTTGGGCCCGGGCCCTGCTTTTGGGTTAAAGCTGCTGCAGGTGGCTCGGGTTGTAGCTAATAGAGTCGCATGGCGGCTCTTCAGGATTCGAACAGTGCGCCATTCTCGTCGAGCCAGCCTTGCAGCAGCAGGGCGGCAGCGATGGCATCGACCGGGTTATCGCGGTAACTGCCTTTCTGGCCGCCACGAGCCAGGCGTTCGCCCTTGGCCTCGAAGGTGGTCAGGCGTTCATCGTGGGTATAAAAGGGCAGGTTGAAGCGTCCGTTAAGGCGCCGGGCGAACTTTTCCGCGCGGGCGCACATGTCACTGGGCGTGCCGTCCATGTTCAACGGCAGGCCGACTACCACGGCATCGGGTTTCCACTCTTTGATGAGGGCTTCGACCTGGTTCCAGTCAGGAATGCCGTTCTGCGCTTTCAGGGTGCACAGCTCGCGGGCCTGGCCGGTCACCACCTGGCCGACCGCAACGCCGATCTGTTTGGTGCCGTAGTCGAATCCGAGAATCAGCCGCAGGGCCATCAGGCGTGCCCCGCCTGGCTGGTGAGCAGGCTGAGGTTGATGCCAAGGTGTTTGGCCGCCGCTTCCAGGCGCAGCTCGCTGCTGGTGTTGAACAGGATGTCGGCGTCAAACGGGCAGGTCAGCCAGGCGTTCTGCGCCAGTTCGGCCTCCAGTTGCCCGGCTTCCCAACCGGCATAGCCGAGGGCAATCAGGCTTTTTTCCGGACCAACGCCGTCAGCGATGGCAAACAATATGTCCTGGGTGGTCGACAGGGATAATTCGTCTTCCAGATCAACGGTTGCCTGGAAAGTCTTGCCCGAAGGGTGCAGGACAAAACCGCGATCGGTTTGCACCGGGCCGCCAATAAAGATCGGCACATGCTGGCAGAGCGCCGGCGGTTCGACATCCGGGCGTAATTGCTCGAGGATATCGGCCAGGTTCAGCTCTTGCGGACGGTTGACCACCAGCCCCATGGCACCATTGGCCGTGTGCTCGACGATGTAGGTCAAGGTGTGCGCAAAGTTCGGGTCGGCCATGTGTGGCATGGCGATCAGGAATTGATGCTTGAGGTAGGTAGGGCTGACGTTTTTCATGTGCGCTAGTGTGGCGTTCGGGGGGCGAACTGACAAGCTGGGGATGCATGGGAAATTCCCCGAAACCCGCCAATAACTCAGATCCCTGTGGGAGCGGGCTTACCCGCGAAGACGGTGGAACATTCAAAGTTGAAGTGTCAGACAGACCGCTATCGCGGGCAAGCCCGCTCCCACAGGGTTTAGGCGGTGTTCAATTACTTGAAAGTCTGTCCCCACGGGCAAATTTCCAGGTGCGGATGATCTCCAGCCGGTCAATATCCGACAAATCCCCGGTAAACGGTGCGAATGGCGCCGCCAGCCGGACAATCCGCTGGGCGGCCTGGTCCAGCAGCGGCTGGCCGGAAGACTCCAGCACCAGCACTTCATACAGCGAACCGTCGCGATTGATCGAGACCATCAAGCGCAAATTGCCGTAGATCTGTTTGCGCCGCGCTTCGTCGGGGTAGTTGAGGTTGCCGATGCGCTCGACCTTCTTGCGCCATTCATCCTTGTACCAGGCGCCCTTGTCGCGCATGGTCGAGGCCGCGCTCAGGCGGTGAATACGCGGACGCTTGGCGTACAGCTGTTGTTCGGCGGCCAGTTCCGCTTCGAGGCTGGCGATGTCGCTGGACAGCTGCTCGCTGTCGAACGTCGGCGCCTGGACCTGGGGTTTGACCTCGGTCTTGGGCTCCTCGGTCCTGGCAGGGGCTTTTTTCGGCTTCGGCGCCACGGTGGTCACGGCTGCCTTCGGTGGCGCTTCCTGCACATCAGGCTTGGCGGCCGGCGGTGGCGTGACCTTCTGTACCTTGTTGTCCTGGAAGGGCGCGACCTCGGTGGTCTTGGGGATCGCCTTTTTATCCAGGGTGCCGCTGCCTTGCTGATTCTCCTGGGCCAGGAAATCGGCTTTCTCAGGCTTTTTTTCGCTTTTGAAGGTAGCGAGGGTGATTTCCAGGGTTTTGCTGATCTGCTTGGGCTCGACTACTGCAAACCCGACACCCAACAGCAAGGCCAGGTGGATCAGCGCTGCCAGAAACAGGGTAAAACCGAGGCGATCGGCCGGGCGCACGCCACGGTGGGCGAGTTCGGCAGGCAGATCGGACGGGAGGGTCATGACAAGGAAACCAACATCGCGTTTTTCACAGGCCGCGCATGATAACGCAATGTTGGTTTGGCTAATCAACGTGCCTTGAGCTTCTGATCGATGGCATCCATCAACAGGCCAGCGATGTCGGTGCCAAATGCATTATCGATCTCGCGAATGCAGGTCGGGCTGGTGACGTTGATCTCGGTCAGGTGCTCGCCGATCACGTCCAGGCCCACGAACAACAGGCCTTTTTCACGCAGGGTCGGGCCGACTTGTGCGGCGATCCAGCGGTCCTTGTCGGTCAGCGGGCGGGCTTCGCCACGGCCACCGGCGGCCAGGTTGCCGCGGGTTTCGCCCTGGGCCGGAATCCGCGCAAGGCAATAATCCACAGGCTCGCCGTCGATCATCAGGATGCGCTTGTCGCCATCCTTGATCGCTGGCAGGTAGGCCTGGCCCATGATCTGCTGGGCGCCGAGGGCGGTGAGGGTTTCTAGGATCACCGACAGGTTCGGATCGCCCGCGCGGTGACGGAAAATCGAAGTGCCACCCATGCCGTCCAGCGGCTTGAGGATGACATCACCGTGTTTGGCGGCGAACTCACGCAGTACGTCGGCGCGGCGGCTGACCACGGTCGGCGGCGTGCACTGCGGGAACAGCGTGGCAAACAGCTTTTCGTTGCAGTCGCGCAGGCTTTGCGGCTTGTTGACCACCAGCACGCCGGCGCGCTCGGCTTGTTCCAGCAAATAGGTGGAGTAGACGAACTCCAGGTCGAACGGCGGATCCTTGCGCATCAGGATCACGTCCAGATCGCTCAGCAACGCATCGCTTTCAGCGCCCAGTTCGAACCATTTTTCCGGGTTGGCGAACACCTGCAACGGACGCATCCGCGCCCGCGCCTGGCCTTCGCCCTGATACAGGTCGCGCTGTTCCATGTAGAACAGCTCCCAGCCACGCTTCTGCGCGGCCAGCAGCATGGCCAGCGAGCTATCCTTTTTATAGGAAATGCTGGCGATAGGGTCCATGACAATCCCGACGCGAACGCTCATGGGTGTTTCCTCGAAATTTGGGGGCTATGTCGATCTTTGTAGGAGCGAGCTCGCTCGCGATGGACTTCAGGACAACGCGCTCATCCAGACAGCCAGCGTTATCGTTAACGACCATCGCGAGCGAGCTCGCTCCTACAAAAGATCAGCGTATAAAAGTGGCGTCAGAGTGGCGCTGAGTGTGTTCCCGGTCAAGGAAAAACCACCTTGCGAGCCGGCCGATAGATTGGTTTTGGAGACTGTGCTAAAAAGGCTGCCATGTCGTGCTGGCCCTTGAACATCAAGGGTTTCGAGCCGCGTTAACCGGCAAACGGACAATTAGTTTCGCAAAGGCGACGGTAGAGCATTTTATGGCACAGCATCCCAGCGCCTTGAAGGTCATGGTGATCGACGATTCGAAGACAATCCGTCGTACCGCCGAAACGCTGCTCAGGAGCGTGGGTTGTGAGGTCATCACGGCCGTCGACGGTTTTGATGCCCTGGCCAAGATTGCCGACAACCACCCCGGCATCATTTTCGTCGACATCATGATGCCGCGCCTGGATGGCTACCAGACCTGCGCCCTGATCAAGAACAACAGCGCGTTCAAGTCCACGCCGGTGATCATGCTGTCGTCCAAG
Organism: Pseudomonas sp. BIC9C; assembly: GCF_034541995.1. Classification (NCBI taxonomy): domain Bacteria; kingdom Pseudomonadati; phylum Pseudomonadota; class Gammaproteobacteria; order Pseudomonadales; family Pseudomonadaceae; genus Pseudomonas; species Pseudomonas sp. BIC9C. Next base: position 2,094,745 of record NZ_JAWDGM010000001.1, on the reverse strand, counting down.
GACGGGCTGTTCGACAAGGCCAAGGGGCGCATCGTCGGCTCCGACCAGTTTTTGACCAAGCCTTTCAGCAAGGAAGAATTGCTTGATGCGATCCAGGCCCATGTTCCTGGTTTCGCCGCCGTTTTGCCGCAGTAGGACACGCACAGTGACGCTCGGCCACCGGGCCTGGCGTCGACAAGAATGGGGAAGACCATGGCACGTATTCTGATCGTCGATGATTCGCCGACCGAAATGTACAAACTGACCGGCATGCTGGAAAAGCACGGTCATGAAGTGTTGAAAGCCGAAAACGGTGCCGACGGCGTGGCCCTGGCCCGCCAGGAAAAGCCCGATGCGGTCCTGATGGACATTGTCATGCCCGGCCTCAACGGCTTCCAGGCGACCCGCCAGTTGACCAAGGACCCGGAGACCGGGCATATCCCGGTGATCATCATCACCACCAAGGATCAGGAAACCGACAAGGTCTGGGGCACGCGCCAGGGCGCCAGGGACTACCTGACCAAGCCAGTCGATGAAGACACCCTGATCAAAACCCTGAACAACGTGCTGGCCGGTTGATCGTCAGGCCATGAACGAGTCGCTGACGGCTTTCGAGCTGCTGCTGCAAATCGACCAGCGCTGTCGTTTGCTGGCGGCGGACCTGCCGTCCCAGCCGGCCCGGCGGGACAGCTGGAGCGGTATCGGTTTTCGCCTGGGCGAGCACTGGTATGTCGCCCCATGAGCGAAGTCAGCGAAGTCTTGCACGAGCCGCGCCTCACCCAGCTACCGGGGGTCAAACCCTGGGTCAAGGGTGTCGCCAACCTGCGCGGGCGTTTGCTGCCGGTCATGGACTTGTGCGGCTTCTTCGGGCACGAGCTTTCGGCGGTGCGCCGTCAGCGGCGGGTGTTGGTGGTGGAACATGAAGAGGTGTTTACCGGGATGCTGGTCGATGAAGTCTTCGGCCTCCAGCACTTTGCCCAGGACAGCCTGGAGCCGGTGCCGGCAGATGAGCTGAAGGGGACGATGGCGGCGTTTGTCAAAGGCCGGTTTCAGCGTGAACAGTGCTGGCAGGTGTTCAGCCCGTTTACATTGACGCAGTCGCAGGGGTTCATGAACGTCGCGGTGTGACAGGAACAAGAGAGATCCAATGTGGGAGCGGGCTTGCTCGCGAAGGCGGCGGTCCATTCAACATTGATATTGGCTGATCTACCGCTTTCGCGGGCAAGCCCGCTCCCACAGGTTTCCGGGCAGGCCCAAAAGTTGGTTAACAGGCGAGGACCGATGATAAAAGCAAAAGCAGGCAAGCCAATGGAAGGGTCGCGCAGCCGGTCGCAGATTATCGTGCTGTTCATCGTGCTGATCGTCTTCATCATGCTGCTGTTCGCCAACTTCGCCTACCTCAATACCCAGGCTACCTACGACAAACAGTACATCGGCCACGCCGGCGAGCTGCGCGTGCTGTCCCAGCGTATCGCCAAGAACGCCACCGAAGCCGCCGCCGGCAAGGCTGCCGCGTTCAAGTTGCTCAGTGATGCGCGCAACGATTTTGCCCAGCGCTGGGGTTATCTGAAGAAGGGCGACCCGGCCACCGGCCTGCCGCCTGCCCCCGCCACCGTGCGTGCAGAGATGCGCGCGGTGCAACAGGACTGGGAACGCCTGCTGAAAAACACCGACGCGATTCTCTCCAGCGAGCAAACCGTACTGTCGCTGCATCAGGTTGCCGCGACCCTGGCCGAAACCGTGCCTCAGTTGCAGGTCGAGTATGAAAAGGTCGTCGAGATTCTCCTGCAACGGGGCGCGCCGGCGGCCCAGGTGGCGATGGCTCAGCGCCAGTCGTTGCTGGCCGAGCGGATCCTCGGCGCGGTCAACACAGTGTTGGCCGGGGACGAAAATTCACAGCAGGCCGCCGATGCGTTCGGACGTGACGCGACGCAGTTCGGCAAGGTGCTCAACGGCATGCTCCAGGGCGACCCGGCGCTCAAGGTCAGCCAGGTCGAAGACCGCGACGCCCGTGCGCGACTCGCGGAAATCTCCGAGCTGTTCGAGTTCGTATCGGGCTCGGTGGACGAGATCCTCGAAACCTCGCCGGAACTGTTCAAGGTCCGCGAATCGGCCTCGAACATTTTCAGCCTTTCGCAAACCCTGCTCGACGAAGCCTCGCACTTGGCCAGCGGTTTTGAAAACATGGTCGGCGGGCGCACCACCGACACCATAGGCGGCTATGTGCTGGGCTTGTTGGCGCTGGCTTCGATCATCCTGATTGGCCTGGTGATGGTGCGCGAAACCAATCGTCAGTTGCGCGAAACCGCCGAGAAAAACGAGCGCAACCAGAACGCGATCATGCGCTTGCTCGACGAGATCGAAGACCTGGCCGACGGCGACCTCACGGTGACCGCCTCGGTGACAGAAGACTTTACCGGGACCATCGCCGACTCGATCAATTACTCCGTCGACCAGCTGCGCGATCTGGTCGCGACCATCAACCTCACCGCTGGCCAGGTTGCCGCCGCCGTGCAGGAAACCCAGGCCACCGCCATGCACCTGGCCCAGGCTTCGGAGCATCAGGCCCAGCAGATTTCCGAGGCTTCCATGGCGATCAACGACATGGCCGAGTCCATCGACCAGGTGTCGGCCAACGCGGCCGAATCTTCGGCGGTTGCCGAGCGCTCGGTGGAAATCGCCAACAAGGGCAACGAGGTGGTGCACAACACCATCCACGGCATGGACAACATTCGCGAGCAGATTCAGGACACCGCCAAGCGCATCAAGCGCTTGGGTGAGTCGTCCCAGGAAATCGGCGACATTGTCAGCCTGATCGATGACATTGCCGACCAGACCAACATCCTTGCTCTCAACGCGGCCATCCAGGCGTCCATGGCCGGCGACGCCGGTCGTGGTTTCGCCGTGGTCGCCGATGAAGTGCAGCGGCTGGCCGAGCGCTCATCCGCCGCCACCCGGCAGATCGAAACCCTGGTGCGGGCGATCCAGACCGACACCAACGAAGCGGTCATCTCCATGGAGCAGACTACGACCGAGGTGGTACGCGGCGCCCGGCTGGCGCAGGATGCCGGTGTGGCCCTGGAAGAAATCGAAGGCGTCTCCAAGACGCTCGCGGCGTTGATCCAGAGCATTTCCAATGCGGCGCAACAACAGACGTCGTCAGCCGGTCAGATCTCCCTGACGATGAACGTGATCCAGCAGATCACCTCGCAGACGTCGTCGGGCTCCACCGCCACTGCCGAAAGCATCGGCAACCTGGCGAAAATGGCCAGTCAGCTGCGTCGTTCGGTGTCCGGTTTCACCTTGCCGGACGCCAAGGCACAGGTTGTGGACAAAGCTTGAACCGCCCATAGGTGTATGAATGGTAACTGGAGTGGTTATGGGTGATCGGCACGACTATGTGGCCCTCGAGTGGGTCAAGGGCGAGATTGCCGAAACGCTGAAACAGGCTCATCACGCGATCGAAAACCTGCTCGATGACCCGCAGGCGACGCACGCGCTGGATGATTGCCTGGCGTGCATCCATCAGGTCCACGGCAGTCTGCAGATGGTCGAGTTCTACGGCGCGGCGCTGCTCGCCGAAGAGATGGAACAACTGGCCATGGCCTTGCAGGGCAACCGTGTCAGCCATCGCGACGAGGCACTGCACCTGCTGATGCAGGCCCTCGGGCAACTGCCGATTTATCTGGACCGGGTGCAAGGCGCGCGCCGCGACTTGCCACTGGTGGTGTTGCCCCTGATCAACGACCTGCGCAGCGCCCGAGGCGAAAGCCTGCTGTCGGAAACCAGCCTGTTCAGCCCGCAATTGCCCGAGTTGCCGGCGCTGGACGCAGAAATACTGGCGCAACTGGAACCGGACGAATTGCCCAATGTGCTGCGCAAGCTGCGGCAGATGCTGCAACTGGCGCTGGTCGGATTCCTGCGCGAGCAGGACAACGACACCAACCTCGATTACCTGGCCAAGGTCTTCACCCGCCTCGAAGCGCTGTGCGGCAACGCGCCCCTGAGCCCGTTATGGCAGGTGGCATCGGCGCTGGTCGAAGGCATGCAGGGCGGTGTGATTGCCAACAGCCCGGCCTTGCGCAGCCTGTTCAAGGATGCCGACAAGGAACTCAAGCGCCTGCTCGAACAAGGCATGCACGGCATCAACCAGCCGGCCCCGCCGGAGCTGCTCAAGAGTTTGCTGTTCTACATTGCCAAGGCCGAACATCCCACCGGGCAGATGCTGACCATGAAAGAACGCTACTCACTGGACGACGCGCTGCCCGACAGTGCGATGGTCGATGAAGAACGTGCGCGGCTGGCCGGTCCCGACCGTGACGCCATGCGCTCGGTGCTGGCAGCGCTGTGCGAAGAGCTGGTGCGGGTCAAGGAACGTCTGGATCTGTTTGTGCGCAGTGACCGCCAGCACACCTCCGACCTCGACAGCCTGCTGGCGCCGCTACGGCAGATTGCCGACACCCTGGCGGTCCTGGGCTTCGGCCAGCCGCGCAAGGTGATCATCGATCAATTGGCGGTGGTACTCAGCCTCGCTCAGGGCCAGCGCGAACCCAACGATGCCATCCTCATGGATGTTGCCGGGGCCTTGTTGTACGTCGAAGCGACGCTGGCCGGCATGGTCGGTACCGTGGAGCCGGAGAGCCAGGACGACAACCGCCTGCCAACCACCGACCTGACGCAGATCCACCAGATCGTGATCAAGGAGGCCCGCATCTGCTTGCAGCAGGCCAAGGACATGATCGTCGACTACATCGACGCCGATTGGGACCGCCAGCATCTGCAGGCGCTGCCGGCCTTGCTGACCCAGGTGCGCGGCGCGTTGGCGATGATTCCGCTGAGCCGGGCAGCGAGTCTGGTCGAAACCTGCAATCACTTCATTCGCGAGCACCTGTTGCTCGAGCCAGGTCAACCGGGCTGGCAGGAACTGGACAGCCTGGCCGACGTGATCACCAGCATCGAGTACTACCTCGAGCGCCTCAGCGACGACCCGCAAGCACAAGGTGAAAACCTGCTCGATGTCGCGGAAAAAAGCCTGGCGAGCCTCGGGTTCTTCCCCAGTGAACAGCATGTGCCAGTGCTTGATGATGTGCTCAACCCGAGCGAAGCGCAGGTGATGCAGATGATGCAGGAGCTGGATGATCCGCAGATCGTCCAGACCCTGGCCGATGTACTCGCCAGCCCGGTTTCGAGCCTGAACCCGCCCGCGCTGAACACCCCGGGCAGCCTGCTGCCTCCGCCCTCAGGCGAAGAGCCGGTGGATGAGGAGCTGCGCGAGGTGTTCCTCGAAGAAACCGACGAAGTCCTGGAAATCCTGCGCGAGTACTTGCCGCGCTGGTCGGTCAACCCTGACAACCGCTCGGCCCTGAGTGAGCTGCGCCGCGCCTTTCATACCCTCAAGGGCAGTGGCCGCATGGTGCGCGCCCTGGTGCTGGGCGAACTGGCCTGGGCCGTGGAAAACCTGCTCAACCGCGTACTGGAAAACAGCGTGGAGCCAGGCGCTACGGTGCAGCAACTGATCGGCGACGTGCTGCATCTGCTGCCGGAGCTGGTGGCCGAATACGCCGCCAATGCCCAGCGTCAGCGTAACGATGTCGATCAGTTGGCCGCCCGCGCCCATGCCCTGGCCAAGGGCGAGGAACCGGTGTCCGATGAGGATACGCAAGATGTCGCGGCCCTCGACCCGCTGTTGCTGGAGATCTTCCGCAAAGAGGCCGAAACCCACTTGGGCAGCCTCAATCGCTTCCTTGATCAGGCCGCCGAGCATCTGCCGTTGCAGGCCAGCGACGAATTGCAGCGCGCCTTGCACACCCTCAAGGGCAGTGCCTCCATGGCCGGTGTGTTGCCGATTGCCGAACTGGCTGCACCGCTGGATCAACTGGCCCGGGAATACAAGGCGCACCTGATCACGCTGGATCTGGATGAAGTCGAATTGCTGCTGGAAGCAGAAGGACTGTTCCGCCTCGGTTTGCGTCAGCTCAAGACAGATCCGCTGGCGGAAATCCCCGGCGCCCGGGGTTTGACCGAGCGAGCCAGGGCGCTGCTGGCCGAGCGTCTGGAAAACCTCCTGAGCACACCGAACACGGGGCTTCGGATCAAGCGCGACCCACAGTTGATCAACAATTTCCTCGCCCAGGGCATGGACATCCTGCTGGACGCCGAAAGCCTGTTGCAGCGTTGGCAGCAACACCCTGGCGAACGTCAGGAGCTCAGCGCGCTGCTGGACGAATTGACCACTCTCGGCGAAGGCGCCCATCTGGCCGATCTGCACCCGGTGGACGAGTTGTGCGAAGCGTTGCTCGACCTGTACGGTGCCGTGGAAGAAAGCAGCCTTGCGGTCAGCGAACGGTTTTTCCATGAAGCGCAGCATGCCCACGAAGCGCTGATCAACATGCTCGACGAACTGGCCGCCGGCCAGAAATCAACCCGCAGCCGCAACGGATCAGGGCCTTGCGCGAGCTGCTCGACGAAAGCCTTGATCCGTCGGCCATGGGCCTGATCCGCAGTGATGGCAGCCGGAGCCTGAGCATTCGCGAACTGGGTTCTGCGACCGAGGAACTTGAGCGCACGCTACCTCCTGCCCCTGTAGGAGCGAGTTCGCTCGCGATGGACTCAAATGCGCCGCGCTTATCCAATGACAACGCGTCATCGTTAACGCCTATCGCGAGCGAGCTCGCTCCTACAGGAGAGGGGCGCGAACTGGACGATGAAATCGTTGCGATCTTCCTTGAAGAAGCGGTGGATATCCTCGAAAGCGCCGGTCAGGCCTTGCAGCGCTGGTTGCGCGACTCGGATAACGCGGCGCCGCTGTCGTCGCTGCAGCGGGATTTGCACACCCTCAAAGGCGGTGCGCGCATGGCCGGGGTCGGGCCGGTCGGCGATCTGGCCCATGAACTGGAAAGCCTTTACCAAGGCCTGCTGGACCGTCGTTACGCCTTCAGCGATTCACTGGCGGTGCTGCTGCAACAGAGCCATGACCGACTGGCGTTGTACCTTGAACAGTTGCACCTCAACCAGCCGCTGGACGATTCCCTCGAGCTGATCGAAGCCATTCGTGCCTACCGCCAAGGTCATGCGGGTGTCGCCGAAGCGGCCCGGCAAACGAGCGATAACGACTCGGCTGCGCATGATCCGGAATTGCTGGAGATCTTCCTGGAGGAAGGTTTAGACATCATCGAAAGCTCCGGTGCGGCGCTGGAGCGCTGGCAGGCCCAGCCTTCGAATCGCCAGGAAGTGGAGACCCTGCTGCGCGACCTGCATACCCTCAAGGGCGGTGCGCGCATGGTGGAAATCGCCGCGATTGGTGATCTGGCCCATGAACTGGAGTTCCTCTACGAAGGCCTGTCCACCGGCGTGTTGCAACCGACGGAGCCGTTGTTCGCGCTGTTGCAGCGCAGCCATGACCGCCTGGCGCAGATGCTCGACGCGGCCCGTGCCGGTGAGCCGATGCCGCCCGCCGACCGCTTGATCGATGCGATCAAGAACTTCAGCCATCCGGCCGAACCAGAGACACCCGCGCCGGTTGTGCCGTCGTCCGCGCCCAAGGCCGAGCCGCTGGCGCCGCCGTCCGATGCCGGGGCGGACATGGTCAAGGTCTCGGCGGAGCTGCTCGACGATCTGGTCAACCTGGCCGGTGAGACATCGATCTTCCGGGGCCGGATAGAACAACAGGTCAACGATGCACACATCGCCCTGAGCGAGATGGAGACCACCATCGAGCGCATGCGCGACCAGTTGCGCCGCCTCGATACCGAAACCCAGGGGCGGATCCTCAGCCGCCAGCAAGTCGACGCCGAGCGTCTGGGCTACGAAGAGTTCGACCCGCTGGAAATGGACCGCCACTCACAGTTGCAGCAACTGTCCCGGGCGCTGTTCGAATCGGCCTCTGACTTGCTCGACCTCAAGGAAACCCTCGAACGCCGCAATCAGGATGCGGAAAACCTGTTGCAACAGCAGGGCCGCATCAACACCGAATTGCAGGAAGGCCTGATGCGCACACGCATGGTGCCGTTCGAACGCATGCTCCCGCGTTTGCAGCGCATCGTTCGGCAGGTGTCCAGCGAACTGGGCAAGGACGTGGATTTCATCGTCGATAACGCCGAAGGCGAGATGGATCGCAACGTCCTCGAACGCATGGCCGCGCCGCTGGAACACATGCTGCGCAACGCCATCGACCATGGCCTGGAGTCCGTCGACGCGCGGCTGGCGGCGGGGAAACCAGCCAAGGGCAAGATCACCCTCGATCTGCTGCGCGAAGGCGGCGACATCATTTTCGACATCCGCGACGACGGGGCCGGTGTGCCGCTGGACGCGGTGCGGCGCAAGGCGATCAAGCGCGGCTTGCTGGCCCCGGACAGCGTCATCAGTGATCACGATGTGTTGCAGTTCATTCTGCAGCCAGGGTTTTCCACCGCCGAGAAAATCACCCAGATTTCCGGTCGCGGTGTCGGCATGGACGTGGTGCACGAAGAGGTGCGGCAATTGGGTGGCACCATGAGCATCGACTCGGTGCCCGGGCAGGGCGTGCATTTCCGCATTCGCCTGCCGTTTACCGTATCGGTCAACCGGGCGCTGATGGTGCAGTGCGGTGAGGACCAGTACGCGATCCCGCTCAATACCATCGACGGCATCGTTCGTGTCCTGCCCAACGAGCTCGAAGGCTATTTCCGTTTCGATTCGCCAACCTACGAATACGCCGGGCAACGTTACGAGCTGTGCTATCTGGGTGAGCTGCTGAAAACCGGCCCGCGCCCGAAACTGTTGGGCCAGAGCCTGCCATTGCCGGTGTTGCTGGTGCAGTGCAACGAGCGGCACATCGCGGTGCTCGTGGATGCTATGGCCGGCACGCGCGAGATCGTGGTCAAGAGCCTGGGGCCGCAGTTTGCGGCGCTGCAAGGGGTGACCGGGGCGACGATTCTCGGGGACGGCCGGGTGGTGATGATTCTGGATTTGCTGGCGCCGATCCGCGCCATGCAGGCCCGTGTGCCCCAGCGTCCGGCGGGGCAGGAAGTCGAGGCCGAACCGCAGCGCCCGCTGCTGGTGATGGTGGTCGACGACTCGGTCACCGTGCGCAAGGTCACCAGCCGCTTGCTCGAACGCCACGGCATGAACGTGCTGACCGCCAAGGACGGGGTCGATGCCATGCTGCTGCTCGAAGAGCACATGCCCGACCTGATGCTGCTGGACATCGAGATGCCTCGCATGGATGGCTTCGAAGTCGCGACCCAGGTGCGCAATGACGAACGCCTGCAACACCTGCCGATCATCATGATCACCTCGCGCACCGGACAGAAACACCGCGATCGCGCCATGGCCATCGGCGTCAACGACTACCTTGGCAAGCCGTACCAGGAATCGGTGCTGCTCGAAAGCATCGCCTTGTGGAGCAAGACCCATGCTTGAGCACCGCACCAGCAACCTCACCGGCTTGCTGCTGCCGTTGGCCGACCGCATCCTGATCCTGCCCAACGTCGCCGTTGCCGAGCTGATCGATTACCAGCAGCCGGGGACGTTCGACCTCGACACACCGCCGTGGTACCTGGGGCTGGTGACGTGGCGCGACCGGCAGATTCCGCTGCTGAGTTTCGAGTCGGCATGCGCACAGAAAATCGTCATCGGCGAACGTGCACGGATCGTCATCCTCAACACCCTCGGCGGGCGGCCCGAGCTGAAATTCATCGCGCTGCTGGTGCAGGGAATTCCGCGCTCCTGCAAGCTCGATAGCCAGTTGAGTTACGTGGATGTGCCGTTGTGTGCGCTGGAGCAGGCGGCAGTGCAGGTGGGTGAGCAAGTGGCCAAGGTGCCGGATCTGTTGGCGCTGGAGAACTTGTTGGTGGATGCCGGGTTGATCGACTGATCCCGATTCAGCGGTGATCTGACTGACGCCTTCGCGAGCAAGCCCGCTCCCACAGGGGGCCGCATCCAATGTGGGAGCGGGCTTGCTCGCGAAGGCGTCAGTCCAGACAACCATTACCCTGAGCGTAACGATCCACCACTCTGCTTGATTGATGCCCCCACCCAACACTCCTAAGGTGATCCCCACGACAGCGAACCCGTGGAGTGGTCATGACAACAACAATATCCCCCGACTCGCGATGGACGCGGCGGCGCAGCGAAAAGCAGCGGCGCCTCGAGCTGGTGCGAGGTCTTGCCGACGGTGTGGTGTTGCCCACCAACAACATCGTTGCGGCGCTGGAGGCGTTGATCCTGCCCGGCGACCGTGTGGTGCTCGAAGGCAACAACCAGAAGCAGGCGGATTTCCTTTCGCGCTCCCTGGCCAAGGCCGACCCTGCGAAGCTGCATGACCTGCACATGATCATGCCCAGCGTCGGCCGCGCCGAGCACCTGGACCTGTTCGAACGCGGCATCGCCCGCAAGCTCGACTTCTCCTTTGCCGGCACCCAAAGCCTGCGCATCAGCCAGTTGCTCGAAGACGGCCTGCTGGAAATCGGCGCGATCCACACCTACATCGAACTCTACGCACGGCTGGTGGTGGACCTGATCCCCAACGTCGTATTGTCGGCCGGGTTCATGGCCGACCGCGCCGGCAACATCTACACCGGGCCGAGCACCGAGGACACTCCGGCACTGATCGAACCGGCGGCCTTCAGCGACGGCATCGTCATCGTCCAGGTCAACCAGTTGGTGGACGATGTCAGCGATCTGCCACGCGTAGACATTCCCGCCTCCTGGGTCGACTTCGTGGTGGTGGCCGACAAGCCGTTCTACATCGAACCGCTGTTCACCCGCGATCCACGGCACATCAAGCCCGTGCACGTGCTGATGGCGATGATGGCGATCCGTGGCATCTACGAAAAACACAATGTGCAGTCCCTCAACCACGGTATCGGTTTCAACACCGCTGCCATTGAACTGATCCTGCCGACCTACGGCGAATCCCTCGGCCTCAAGGGCAAGATCTGCCGCAACTGGACGCTCAACCCGCACCCGACCCTGATTCCGGCGATTGAAAGCGGCTGGGTCGAAAGCGTGCATTGTTTTGGCACCGAGCTGGGGATGGAGAACTACATTGCGGCGCGGCCGGATGTGTTCTTTACCGGGCGCGACGGCTCCCTGCGTTCCAATCGGATGTTCAGCCAACTGGCCGGGCAATACGCCGTGGACCTGTTTATCGGCGCGACTTTGCAGGTCGATGGCGATGGTCATTCCTCTACCGTGACCCGGGGGCGCCTGGCCGGTTTCGGCGGCGCACCGAACATGGGCCACGACCCGCGCGGTCGTCGTCACGGCACGCCAGCCTGGCTCGACATGCGCAACACCGAAGTGGCCGAGCCGATGCTCGAACGCGGTAAAAAACTCGTGGTGCAGATGGTCGAGACCTTCCAGGAGGGTGGCAAGCCGACCTTCGTTGAAACCCTCGATGCGGTTGATGTGGCGAAGAAAAGCGGCATGCCCCTGGCACCGATCATGGTCTACGGCGACGACGTTACCCACCTGTTGACCGAAGAGGGTATCGCCTATCTGTACAAGGCGCGCTCGCTGGAAGAACGCCAGGCGATGATCGCCGCCGTCGCCGGGGTGACCGCCATCGGCCTGTGTCACAACCCCAAGGACACTGCACGCATGCGCCGTGAAGGCCTGATCGCCTTGCCCGAAGACCTCGGCATCCGCCGCACCGACGCCACCCGCGAACTGCTCGCGGCGAAAAGCGTGGCCGATCTGGTGGAATGGTCCGGTGGCCTCTACAACCCGCCCGCCAAATTCAGGAGCTGGTAATGCACGCACTCAACCTGCAAACCACAGCCCTGAGCCTGGCCGAACGGCTGGCGGACCTGGCGGTGGACGCGTTGATCGACGAGGCGGATCTGTCGCCGAAACCGGCACTGGTCGACCGTCGCGGCAATGGCGCCCACACCGATTTGCACCTGGGACTGATGCACGCTTCGGCGCTGTCCCTGTGGCCGGCCTTCAAGGAAATGGCTGAGACAGCCATCGAGTTCGGCGAAGTCGGATTGCCGCTGCGCGAAGCCGTGGGCCGTATCGGTCGCGAAGGCGAGCAAGCGATGCTTGACACCACCGGCGGTGTGAACACCCATCGCGGGGCGATCTGGGCCTTGGGCTTGTTGGTCACGGCCGTTGCGCTGGACCCCAGGTCCACGGCTGCAAGCAGCGTATCGATTCGTGCCGCGCGTCTGGCGCTGCTCGACGACCGTCACGCGCCGCGCCCGCTGAGCCACGGCGCTCAAGTCGCCCAGCGTTACGGTGCACGGGGTGCCCGTGAAGAAGCGCAACTGGGCTTCCCGGCGGTGATACAACGTGCGCTGCCACAACTGCGCCGCAGCCGTGACGAAGGTCATGGCGAGCAAAATGCCAGGCTCGATGCGCTGCTGGCGATCATGACGAATCTGGCCGACACCTGCGTGCTTTACCGCGCGGGTGACGAGGGGTTGAACACCATGCAGCGGGGCGCCCGGGCGGTGCTCGATGCGGGTGGCAGTGCCAGCCTCGGCGGACGTCGCCGCCTGTATGAGCTGGACCAACAACTGATCGCGTTGAATGCCTCGCCCGGCGGTGCTGCGGACCTGCTCGCGGCCTGCCTGTTCATCGACCGTATCGAGTCGGACGACGGCCTCATCCTCTGCCATTCAAGAAGGGAAGTGTTTTGATGGAAACTTTATCCTTTGAATTCCCCGCCGGGCAGCCACCACGCGGCCGCACACTGGTGGGTTGTGTCGGCTCGGGCGATCTGGAAGTGCTGATCGAACCGGGTCAGGCCGGCAAACTGACGATCAATGTACAGACCTCGGTCAATGGCAGCGAACAACGCTGGCAGCACCTGTTCGCACGGATGTTCGACGGCCAGACACCGCCGGCGATGGACATCGACATCCACGATTTCGGCGCGACACCGGGCGTGGTGCGCCTACGTCTGGAACAGGGCTTCGAGGAGATCGGCCATGACTGACAGCGCATCCCTGCTGAACAAGCACAGCTTCGTCGAACTCGGTGCCCGGCAACGGGCCAGGACCATGCTCGACGCCGGGACCTTCCGCGAATTGCTCGACCCGTTCCAGCGCATCATGTCGCCATGGCTGTCGCGCCAGGGTGTGGTGCCGCAGGCCGACGACGGCGTGGTGATCGCCAAGGGCAATCTCGATGGCCTGCCCGTGGTGGTCGCGGCCATCGAAGGTGCGTTCCAGGGCGGCAGCCTCGGTGAAGTCGGCGGAGCAAAAATTGCCGGCGCACTGGAACTGGCCGCCGAAGACAACCGCAACGGCATCCCGACCCGCGCCGTGCTGCTGCTGGAAACCGGCGGCGTGCGGTTGCAGGAAGCCAACCTCGGCCTGGCGGCGATTGCCGACATCCACGCGGCGATTGTCGACTTGCAGCAGTACCAACCCGTGGTCGGTGTCGTGGCGGGCAGCGTCGGGTGTTTTGGCGGCATGTCGATTGCCGCCGGGTTGTGCAGCTACCTGTTGGTGACCCAGGAAGCGCGACTGGGCCTGAACGGCCCGCAGGTGATCGAACAGGAAGCCGGACTCGAGGAATACGATTCCCGCGACCGGCCTTTCATCTGGAGCCTGACCGGTGGCGAGCAGCGCTTCGCCAGTGGTCTGGCGGACGGTTATGTCGCTGACGACGTGGCGCAGATCCGCCAGCAGGTTGGTGAATGGCTCAAGCAAGGTTTGCCGGCGCAACCCCGCAGCCGTCAGGCCGGGTTGTTCCTGCAACGCCTGGCGCGTCTGGACGCCGGACCGCAAATCGAGCCGTCCGTGGTTCGCGATCTGTACCAAGGAGAACGCCCATGAGTTCGTATTCCCTGCGTGGTTTGAACTGGTTCAACGCCTTGAGTGCCGGGGCGCAACCGGTCGAGGGTTTGCCGGCTTCGCTGAAGGTCGCGGACGGAGTGCTGGGCGATCAGCCTGTGCGTTTCATCGCGGTGGTGGCTGATCCCGATAACCGCTTCGTCCGTGCACGCAATGGCGAAGTGGGTTTGCTCGAAGGCTGGGGCCTGGCCAAGGCCGTGGATGAAGTCATCGCCGCCGATCAGAACAAGGCACAAAAACGCGCCCTGATCGCCATCGTCGACGTGCCGAGCCAGGCTTACGGTCGACGTGAGGAAGCCCTTGGCATTCATCAGGCGCTGGCCGCTGCGGCGGACAGTTATGCCCGTGCCCGTCTGGCCGGTCATGCGGTCATCGGTTTGCTGGTGGGCAAGGCAATGTCCGGGGCGTTTCTGGCCCACGGCTATCAGGCCAATCGCTTGATCGCCCTGCGCGATCCGGGCGTGATGGTGCATGCCATGGGCAAGGCGTCGGCGGCGCGGGTGACCTTGCGCAGCGTTGAAGAACTCGAAGCCTTCGCCGCCAGCGTGCCACCGATGGCCTATGACATCGACAGCTATGCCAGCCTCGGACTGCTGTGGGAAACCTTGTCGGTGAAACAGATCGAGCAGCCGACTTCGGCGGATCTGGCGCGGGTGACCGAGTGCCTGACTCAGGCGATGGGTGATATCGCCGAGAAGGGCGCAGATCTCAGCGGTCGTCTGGGTGCGGCCAACCGTGCGGCGTCGAGCAAGGTTCGCCAATTGCTGAGAGCGCAGTGGTGAAAGGGCTTCTGGCTCACGACCTGCTGTGGGGCATGACCCCGCAGCAGTTGCCTGCGGATGCGCCTGCGTGGGTGATCGAGTCGATCAGTGCGGGCCAGCCGGTGGTGGTCCGTCGCGCCTTGAGCGCGGCGGGGCAGGTGGCGGTGGGCGTGCGCGGGCCGTTGCGTGAACAGCGATTTGCCGCGCAGATGGAGGTCGCTACCATCACGCGGCGGGTGCGGCCGGAAGAACTGTGCCATGTTCAAGGCCCGCGTGATTTCCCGGCGCTGCGAGCCTTGGCGCAGTTGCGCCCGCACCTCGATGACAGTGGTTGGGTCTGGGGCGTCAGTGGCAGTGCCGGGTTCGAGTTGGCCAGCGGGTTTGCCGCATTGCACGAGGGCAGCGATCTCGATCTGATCCTGCGTACGCCACGTCCGTTGAGTCGTGTCGACGCGCAGGCGTTGGTGGCCGTTCTTGACACGGCCGTGTGCCGCGTTGACCTGCAATTGCAGACACCGTCGGGCGCCGTCGCCCTGCGCGAGTGGGCCGGTGCTTCGTCGCGGGTCCTGTTGAAAAGTGCCGCTCAAGCCAGTCTGGTCAGCGATCCGTGGAATCCACAGGAGCAAGCGGCGTGAGCAGCTTGCTGGTGTTCCCTGGCCAGGGCGCGCAACAACCCGGCATGCTGGCGCGTTTGCCTCGGGAAATCTTGAACGAGGCGAGCGACCTGCTCGGTGAAGAGGTGACGCAGCTGGATTCTGCCGAGGCGTTGCAGTCGACGAGGGCGGTTCAGCTTTGCCTGCTGATCGCCGGCGTTGCCGCTTCACGCCAGTTGGGCATGGCCCCGGACTACGTCGCCGGCTTGTCGATCGGCGCCTACCCGGCCGCAGTGGTGGCCGGTGCCTTGAGTTTCAGCGATGCGCTGCATCTGGTCAGCCTGCGCGGTGAGCTGATGCAGCAGGCTTATCCACAGGGCTACGGCATGACCGCCATCATCGGTCTCGACCTGGCCACGGTGGAAGGATTACTGGCCCGGGTGCATAGCGCGGAAACGCCGGTTTATCTGGCCAATATCAACGCCGATAACCAGGTGGTGATTGCCGGTAGCGATGTGGCGATGAAGGCGGTGGCCGAGTTGACGAAAGGTTGTGGAGCCGGCTTGGCCAAGCGTCTGGCCGTGAGCGTGCCGTCCCATTGCCCATTGCTTGAGGCCCCCGCGCAACGACTGGCCGACGCCTTCGCCAGAGTGCCGCTGCAAACTCCGAAGGTGGGTTACCTGAGCGGCAGTCGTGCGCGTCCGCTGATCAAGCCCGAAGCCTTGCGTGATGACCTGGCCTTCAACATGTGCCGCATCGTCGATTGGCGCGGGACGGTACAAAGCGCTTACGAACGCGGCGTACGTCTACAGATCGAACTGCCGCCCGGCGCGGTGTTGACCGGGCTGGCGCGCCGGGTGTTCGAGCAGGGCACCGTGATTGCCTTCGACGGTGCGCGGCTCGATACGCTTCAGGCGCTGATGCGTGAGGAGGGCAGCCGTCACTCTTAAATCACCGACTCAGGCTTCGAACAACAAAAACAACATTCGACGATGCATTTTGAGGACTACAACAATGATTATTTACGGTGTGGCGCTGTTAGCGATCTGTACGCTGGCAGGGGTGATCATGGGGGACATGCTCGGTGTATTGCTGGGTGTGAAGTCGAACGTCGGCGGTGTCGGGATCGCGATGATCCTGCTGATTTGCGCACGGTTGTGGATGCAAAAACGTGGCGGCATGACCAGGGATTGCGAGCTGGGCGTCGGCTTCTGGGGTGCCATGTACATCCCGGTGGTGGTGGCGATGGCGGCGCAACAGAACGTGGTCACGGCGCTGCACGGTGGTCCGGTGGCGGTGTTGGCGGCGATCGGTTCGGTGGTGGTCTGTGGCTGCACCATTGCCCTGATCAGCCGGACCCACAAGGGCGAACCCCTGCCCGATGAACCGGCGGATGTAACGCCGGTTGGCACTCCAGTAGGAGGTCGCTGACATGTGGGAACTCATTGAGAAAGGCCTGGCAACCAACAGCCTGGTCACCGCATTCGCTTTTGTCGGCATCATCATGTGGGTGTCGGTCATTCTTTCCAAGCGCCTGACCTTCGGGCGTATCCACGGCTCGGCGATTGCCATCGTCATCGGCCTGGTGCTCGCCTGGGTTGGCGGCACAATGACCGGTGGGCAAAAAGGCCTGGCGGACTTGACGCTGTTTTCCGGCATCGGGTTGATGGGCGGTGCCATGCTGCGGGACTTCGCCATCGTCGCCACGGCATTCGAGGTGCAGGCCACTGAAGCGAAAAAAGCCGGCTTGATCGGCGTGATCGCGCTGCTGTTGGGCACGGTGCTGCCGTTTATTGTCGGCGCGTGCATGGCCTGGGCCTTCGGGTACCGCGATGCGGTGAGCATGACCACTATTGGCGCCGGTGCGGTGACTTATATCGTCGGCCCAGTGACCGGAGCCGCAATTGGAGCCAGCTCCGATGTCGTGGCACTATCGATTGCCACCGGCCTGATCAAGGCGATTCTGGTGATGGTCGGCACGCCGATGGCGGCGCGCTGGATGGGCCTGGATAACCCGCGCTCGGCGATGGTGTTCGGTGGGCTGGCCGGGGCGGTGAGCGGTGTGACAGCGGGGCTGGCCGCGACGGATCGGCGGTTGGTGCCTTATGGGGCGCTGACTGCGACGTTCCATACCGGGCTTGGGTGTTTGCTGGGGCCTTCGTTGTTGTTCTTCATTGTTCGCGGGATTGTTGGATAGTTTCAGAAACTGAGTCGCCGGGACTTAAGTCTTCGCGAGCAAGCCCGCTCCCACACTGGAATGCATTCCCCCTTGTGGGAGCGGGCTTGCTCGCGAAGGGCGCGACTCGGTCTCAAGCCTGGCGATTGGCATACATCCGGCATTCCGCCAGCAACGCCAGCAGGTTCGGATCGCGTTCCTTGGCCTTCAGAAACACCACGCCAATGTGCTGCTGCAAACGGTACTTTTCCTGCAACGGGATCAGCTTCACCCGGTTCTCGTACACCGCTGCAATCCGCCCTGGCAGCAACGCATAACCCACGCCCGAACTGACCATGCTCAGCAGGGTAAAGATGTCGTTGACCTGCATCGCCACCTTCGGCTCGAACCCTGCCTGCTCGAATACCCGCTTGCCGTCCTGGTGGGTGGCGAAGCCCTGGGTCAGGGTGATGAAGGTTTCGTCGCGGACCTCGGCCAGGTCGACTTCGGTGCGCTGGGCAAACCTGGAGTCGGCGGGCGTGGCGAGGAAGATGTCGTCGGAGAACAACGGGATGTGCTCGCAATCCGGATCGTTGACGCTGTCGTCCAGCGACACCAGCGCCGCATCGACCTCCATGTTCTTGAGCTTGTAGAGCAGGTCGATGTTGGAACCCAGGATCAGGTCGATGTTGAGCTCGCTGCGGCGGATCTTCAAACCCATGATCAGCTGCGGCACGGTCTTCACTGTCAGTGAGTACAGCGAACCCAATTTGAACCGTTCGGCCGAGAACCCGGCGGCTTCGCGGGTCAGGCGCACAGTTTCGACGACATCCTGAATCAGCTTCTGCGCCCGCTCTTCCAGCACATAGGCGCTTTCCAGCGGGGTCAGGCTGCGGCCTTCGTGTTTGAACAACGGGCAGCGCAGGGCGCTTTCCAGGGAATGGATCGCCCGATGCACGCTGACATTGCTGGTCTGCAACTCGGCAGCCGCTCGTGCCAGGTTGCCGGTGCGCATGAAGGCCAGGAACACCTCGAGTTTTTTCAGGGTCAACTCTTCATCGATCAGCATGGGCCGGACTCTTTCTGGAATGACTCGATTGTGCCCAATTCCGCCGGCCCCGTCGTACAGAAACATTGCGCTTTTACGCTCCAGGCCTGAGCCTTGCGCGTTGCGGTAATGAAATTCGAGGTGAGCAACACATGTATCACGGGGAACGATTGAATGCCTGGACGCATCTGGTCGGGGCTGTGGCGGCGTTTGTCGGGGGGGTGTGGCTGATTGTGCTGGCCAGCCTCGACGGCAGCCCGTGGAAGATTGTCAGCATGGCGATCTACGCCTTTACCCTGCTGGTGCTTTACAGCGCATCGACCGTGTACCACAGCGTGCGCGGGCGCAAGAAAGCGATCATGCAGAAGGTCGATCACTTTTCGATCTATCTGTTGATCGCCGGAAGCTACACGCCGTTCTGCCTGGTGACCCTGCGCGGGCCGTGGGGCTGGACGTTGTTCGGGATTGTCTGGGGGCTGGCGCTGATCGGCATCCTGCAGGAGATCAAGCCGCGTTCGGAAGCACGGATTCTTTCGATCGTGATTTACGCGGTGATGGGCTGGATTGTGTTGGTGGCGGTCAAGCCGTTGCTGGCGGCGCTGGGCGTCGCCGGATTTGCGTGGCTGGCATCAGGCGGGGTGTTGTACACGGTGGGGATCATCTTTTTTGCCCTGGACGACCGGCTGCGGCATGCCCACGGGATCTGGCATCTGTTTGTGATTGCCGGGAGCTTGCTGCATTTTGTGGCGATTTTCTTTTATGTCCTCTAGACCGCGTCGCGGCCATTCGCGAGCAAGCCCGCTCCCACACTGGATCGGCGTTCACTGGAGATCTACTGTGGGAGCGAGCTTGCTCGCGATGAGGCCCTAAAAGTCACCCCAAAGCTGCTGGGCCACCGCCAGCGCAACTACCGGCGCGGTCTCGGTACGCAACACTCGCGGGCCCAGTCGAGCCGAATGGAAACCCGCCGATTTGGACTGGTCCACCTCGGCATCCGACAACCCGCCCTCCGGTCCAATCAAAAACGCCAGCGTCGCAGGCTTGGCATGACTGACCAACGGCTCGGCCACCGGGTGCAGCACCAGCTTCAACTCAGCTTGCGTCTGCTTCAACCAATCCGCCAACAGCACCGGCGGATGAATCACCGGAACTCGTGAACGCCCGCATTGCTCGCATGCGCTGATCGCCACCTGGCGCCAATGCAGCAGGCGCTTGTCGGCGCGCTCGTCCTTGAGCCGGACTTCACAGCGTTCGGTGAAGATCGGGGTGATTTCAGTGGCGCCCAGTTCCGTGGCTTTCTGAATCGCCCAGTCCATGCGCTCGCCTCGGGACAAGCCTTGGCCGAGATGGATTTGCAGCGGCGACTCGATCTGCCCGGCGAAGCTCTCATCGATCTGCACCACGACGCGCTTTTTGCCGACTTCGACCAGGGTGGCGCGAAACTCATGTCCGGAACCATCGAACAGTTGCAGCGCATCGCCTTCGGCCATGCGCAAGACTCGGCCGATGTAGTGGGCCTGGGCTTCGGGCAATTCGTGCTCGCCGGTGCTCAGGGGGGCGTCGATGAAGAAGCGGGACAGTCTCATGTTGGTTCTCTGGAAAAATGTGAATCAGTTAAATCGGTGTTGACTTCATTCGCGAGCAAGCCCGCTCCCACATTGGAATGCATTTCCCTGTGGGAGCGGCGGTGCGGCGATCCGACTTGCTCGCGAAAGCGGCAGTCCAGGCACCACAAATCCTGAATTAATCGAATCAACCCGGATCACGGAACCCCGGATGGAAGTCCTTCGGCACCGCCACGCTGACGCTGTCACGGGTCGCTATGTCGATCCCTTCGCTGGCCACTTCGGCCAGGAAATCGATCTGCTCCGGAGTGATCACGTACGGCGGCAGGAAGTACACCACGCTACCCAATGGACGCAGTAAGGCACCACGCTCCAGGGCGTGCTGGAACACCTTCAGGCCGCGACGTTCCTGCCACGGATAAGCTTCTTTGCTGGCCTTGTCCTTGACCATCTCGATGGCCAGCACCATGCCGGTCTGGCGCACTTCGGATACGTTAGGGTGGTCGACCAGATTCGCCGTCGAC
Source organism: Pseudomonas sp. BIC9C (assembly GCF_034541995.1). NCBI lineage: Bacteria > Pseudomonadati > Pseudomonadota > Gammaproteobacteria > Pseudomonadales > Pseudomonadaceae > Pseudomonas > Pseudomonas sp. BIC9C. The sequence goes on along the minus strand of NZ_JAWDGM010000001.1, from coordinate 2,074,336 downwards.
GCAGCCATGCGCTGCGCAAGGGCCTTGTTGTTCTCGATGACGTTGTCTTCTTCGAAGATGTCCAGGGTCGCCAGGGCCGCCGCGCACGCCAGCGGGTTGCCGGTGTAGCTGTGGGAGTGCAGGAAGGCGCGCAGGGTCGGGTAGTCGTCGTAGAAGGCGCTGTAGACCTCGTCGGTGGTCATGCACGCCGCCAGCGGCAGATAGCCGCCGGTCAGGGCTTTGGACAGGCACAGGAAATCAGGGCGGATGCCGGCCTGTTCGCAGGCGAACATCGTCCCGGTGCGGCCGAAGCCGACGGCGATTTCGTCGTGGATCAGGTGCACGCCGTAGCGGTCGCAGGCTTCCCGCAGCAGCTTGAGATACACCGGGTGGTACATGCGCATGCCACCGGCGCCCTGGATCAGCGGCTCGACAATCACCGCCGCGACCGTGTCGTGGTTTTCGGCCAGGGTCTGTTCCATGGCCGCGAACATATTGCGCGAATGCGCTTCCCAGCTCATGCCCTCGGGGCGCAGGTAGCAATCCGGGCTCGGTACCTTGATGGTGTCCATCAGCAGCGCTTTGTAGGTCTCGGTGAACAGCGGCACGTCGCCCACCGACATCGCCGCCATGGTTTCGCCGTGGTAGCTGTTGGTCAGCGTGACGAAGCGTTTCTTGTTCGGCTGACCGCGATTGAGCCAGTAGTGAAAGCTCATTTTCAGCGCGACTTCGATGCAGGACGAACCGTTATCGGCGTAGAAGCACCGGGTCAGGCCGTCCGGTGTCATTTTCACCAGGCGCTCGGACAGTTCGATCACCGGTTGATGACTGAAACCGGCAAGGATCACATGTTCGAGCTGATCGACCTGGTCCTTGATGCGCTGGTTGATCCGCGGGTTGGCGTGCCCGAACACATTGACCCACCAGGAGCTGACCGCATCGAGGTAGCGTTTGCCTTCGAAGTCTTCCAGCCACACGCCTTCCCCGCGCTTGATCGGGATCAGCGGCAGTTGTTCGTGATCTTTCATCTGTGTGCAGGGATGCCACAGCACGGCGAGATCGCGTTGCATCCACTGATTATTCAGGCCCATTTTCACTCTCCTGGAGGCGGTCCGTTACCTGCGCGGACAAACAATCGCGCAAGCCTATGCAATGCGTGCCACGGGGACAACCCATTGTGTCGAATGAGCTACTTTATCCAGGCCGAAAGACGTTGCTGGCGGGTGTTTGAAGGCTGACGTATCCTTCGCGGTTCTTGAGCCGTCTGGCTCGCAAAAACTGCTTTTTTCCTCGTGTAATTCCGGAGTTCGCTGAATGTCTGTCGGTTGGCTGCGCGCCTGTGCGCTGGTGATGTTGGGGCTGTTCAGCGTGTCTGCGCTGGCCAAGGATAAAACCGCGATCGTGATCGGCGGCGGCCTGTCGGGCCTGACTGCCGCATACGAGCTGCAGAACAAGGGCTGGCAGGTCACTCTGCTGGAAGCCAAGTCGAGCCTGGGCGGCCGCTCCGGCATGGCCACCAGCGAGTGGATCGGCAATGACAAGGCCCAACCGGTGCTGAACAAGTACGTATCGAACTTCAAGCTGAGTACCACGCCGGCCCCTGAGTTCGTGCGGACCCCAGGCTACCTGATCGATGGCGAGTATTTCTCCGCCGCCGATCTGGCGACCAAACAACCGGCCACCGCCGAGGTGCTCAAGCGCTTCGACAAGACTGTGGACGATCTGGCGCGCTCGATCGACGACCCGCAGAACCCGGCTGCCAACAACACGCTGCACGCGCTGGATCAGATCAACGTGTCGAGCTGGCTCGACAAGCAGAACCTGCCGGCCACCGCTCGCCAGTTGATCAACCAGCAGATCCGTACCCGCTACGACGAACCTTCGCGCTTGTCGCTGCTGTACTTCGCGCAGCAGAGCCGCGTTTACCGTGGCGTCTCCGATCGTGACCTGCGTGCTTCGCGCCTGGTCGGTGGCAGTCCGGTGCTGGCCCAGGCTCTGGTCAAGCAGCTTAAAACCATCAAGACCAGCTCCCCGGTCTCGGCGATCATTCAGGACAAGGATGGTGTGACCGTCAAAGTCGACAACGTCAGTTACAAGGCTGACTACGCCGTGCTGGCCGTGCCACTGCGCGCGCTGAACAAGATTCAGATGACCCCGGCGCTGGACGCCCAGCACCTGGCGGCGATCAAGGGCACCAACTACGGCTGGCGCGACCAGATCATGCTGAAGTTCAAGACGCCGGTGTGGGAGTCCAAGGCGCGCATGTCTGGCGAAATCTACAGCAACACCGGCCTGGGCATGTTGTGGGTCGAGCCAGCCCTGAAGGGCGGTGCCAATGTGGTGATCAACCTGTCCGGCGACAACGCGCGGGTGATGCAGGCTTTCGGCGACAAGCAGATGGCCGATCAGGTGTTGATCCGCCTGCATGCGTTCTATCCACAGGCTCGCGGTTCGTTCACCGGTTATGAAATCCGTCGCTACAGCACCGACCCGTCGACTGGCGGTGCCTACCTGGCCTTTGGTCCGGGCCAGATCAGCAAGTTCTGGCGCCTGTGGGAACGTCCGGTCCAGCGTGTAGCCTTTGCCGGCGAGCACACAGACACCCTGTACCCTGGCACTCTGGAAGGCGCGCTGCGCACCGGTCAGCGCGCAGCCAGCCAGGTTGAAGACCTGGCGGCGGGCAAGTCGTTCGAACCGGCGAAAGTGGTCCCGGCCGCCGCTGCGGCGGGCGCTGGTGCGGTGGCGGCGAAGAAAGGCAATTTCTTCAGCAACCTGTTTGGCGGCTCGGATGACGAGAAGAAGCCAGAGCCGGTCAAGGCACCTGAGCCCGTTGCACCGCCAGCGCCTGCTCCGGCGCCGGCCCCGGTTGTCGCGCCGACCCCGGTGGAAGCACCGAAGCCTGCGACCCCGGTAAAAACCGAGCCAGCCAAAAAGGCTCCGGCCAAACCGGCAGCCAAGACCGAGGCGAAAAAAGCCCCGCCCAAGGCACCGGTCAAGAAGGCTGAGCCGGCGAAGAAGCCGGTCGCCAAACCTGCTGCAACCCCGGCAACGGACACCAAGGCGCAGTAAGCACTGGAGTCAAAAAAACGCGGCAGAAATGCCTAATGCCGATCAGTTAAGCCTCGTCGCTTGACCTTTGGCCGCAAGAAATCAAAATCCGATGCCTGAATAGGCATCGGATTTTTTTATGCGTCTGGCTCGGGCACTGGAACTAACCCACAACTTCGTCTCGACTCCCAATTCCATTGAGGGATTGGACTCGTTGCTTGATCCCTCTCTGGTCGAGCAAGCGTTGGAACAGGCCGGCGTAGCCACCCTTCGCAAGCGGCGTCTGCCCTTGGAAATGATGCTCTGGTGCGTCATCTCCATGGCGTTTTTCCGGCGCATGTCGGCGTGGGATGTGGTCAGTCGCATGAACATCATGCTGCCCGGGCAACGCCCACTGGTCGCACCAGCGCCGTAGTCCAGGCCCGTCAACGATTGGGTAGCGAGGCCGTACGACAAGTCTTCGATCTGACGCAGAAAAGCTGGCATGAAGCGGCCGGCCATCCGACCTGGGCCGGATTGCGTTTACTGGGGTCGACGGTGTCGTCTGGCGAACGCCCGATACACCCAAAACCGTGCGCGTTACGACTCCGCCAGCAACCAGCATGGCGATACCGGTTTTCCTCAGGTGCGCATGGTTTGCCAAATGGAGTTGACCAGCCATTTGCTGATCGGCAGTGCTTTTGATGGCTATCGCAGTAACGAAATGAAACTGGCAGAGCAACTGATCGACACCACGCCAGATCACTCGCTGACGCTGTTTGATCGCGGTTTCTACTCCTTGGGGTTGCTGCACCAATGGCAGCAGGTCGGCACTGAGCGGCATTGGCTGATGCCGCTGCGTAAAGGTGCGCAGTACGAAGTGATTCAGCGCTTGGGGCGTCAGGATGCGGTGGTCTCGCTCAGCACTTCGCCGCAGGCCCGCAAGCAGTGGCCAGGCTTGCCAGAGCGCCTAACCGCAAGGCTCCTAAGCAAGACCGTAAAGGGCAAGGTCTGTCAGATTTTGACGTCGATGGTCGATCCGCTGCGTTTCCCATCCGATGAAATCGTCGACCTATACAGCCATCGCTGGGAAATCGAATTAGGATTCAGGGAAATGAAACAGACACTGCTCAACAGCAGCTACACGTTGCGTAGCAAGACGCCCGAGATGATCGAGCAAGAGTTGTGGGGCGTGTTGCTGGGCTACAACCTGTTGCGTTATCAGATGGTGGAAATGAGCCGCCATTGTCCGGGCATCCATCCGTGCGAGCTAAGCTTCACCGCGTGTACTTGGGCGATCCTGGGTTTTATCAATGGCGTTTCTGCGGATCGCTCAGGGAACATCCCCAAATACCTCGCCGAATTGCATGCCTCGGCCCCGCACTATGTACTGCCGCATCGCCGGGAAGAGCGGGTTTATCCGCGAGCTATCAGGCTGAAATCCCCGAAGTATCCGATCAAAAATAAAAATGCCAGTCAGCTTAACTGACTGGCATTAGCAGAAATGCCGCGTTTTTTTATGCCCGGAGAAATCCGGATTCACAATCGAATAAACCTCTTGCAAGAAGTGTTATTGAGTTGGGCTACATTTTTGTATACACATTGGCCTTTAATCTTTTCTTAACTCGCCTGTTTCAGACTCTTTATCGTATTTCTCGATATTTCAAAGCGAAATTTTCGGCTTTAATTCGATAGATAACCCGATAGTCTTGGGCCAGCACTTACAGGGATCTAGGCAATGCAGCTACGTAACTCTACCTCCCGCTACGGCTGGGTCAGCATCTTCATGCACTGGGGCGTGGCACTGGCCGTATTCGGTTTGTTCGCCCTCGGGCTGTGGATGGTCGGCCTGGGCTATTACGACCCTTGGCGCAAGGACGGGCCGGATCTGCACAAGAGCATCGGCTTGATCTTGCTGGGCGTCATGGTGCTGCGCGTGTTGTGGCGCTTCATCAGCCCACCACCACCGGCCCTGACCAGCTACAGCCGCATGACGCGTCTGGGCGCCATGTTCGGCCATTTGTTTCTGTATATCTGTCTGTTCGCCGTGATGATTGCCGGTTACCTGATTTCCACCGCAGAAGGTGCCGGGATTCCGGTGTTTGACTGGTTTGAAGTGCCTGCCCTGGTTTCCGGACTGCCGGACCAGGCAGATAACGCCGGCGCGATTCACCTCTACCTGGCGTGGGTGCTGGTAATTTTTTCCGGCCTCCATGCGTTGGCAGCATTGAAGCACCACTTTATCGATCGTGATGCGACCCTCAAGCGAATGCTGGGTCGCAAAGCCTGAAGTTCAACCTCGACTCCCAAGGAAAACAAAGCATGTTGAAAAAGACTCTCGCCGCTCTGGCAATCGGTTCCGCTCTGCTGTCCGCCAATGTGATGGCGGCTGACTACGTTGTAGACACAACAGGCCAGCACGCCTTCGTCAACTTCAAGATCAGCCACTTGGGCTACAGCTTCATCACCGGTACCTTTAAGACTATGGACGGCAAGTTCAGCTTCGACGCTGCCAAGCCTGAAGACAGCAAGATCGAGTTCAACGTGAATCCTGCCAGCGTTTTCACCAACAACGCCGAACGTGACAAGCACATCTCCAGCAAAGACTTCCTGAAAGTGGCTGATTTCCCTAAAGCCACGTTCGTGTCCACCAGCGTCAAAGCCACCGGTAAAAACGCCGCGGGCAAAGACACGGCCGACGTGGCCGGCGACCTGACTATTGCTGGCGTAACCAAGCCAGTCGTGATCAAGGCCACTTTCCTGGGTGAAGGCAAGGATCCATGGGGCGGCTACCGTGCAGGCTTCGAGGGCACTACCAGCATCAAGCGTTCCGATTTCGGCAAGATGATGGACCTGGGTCCACAGTCCGACGCGGTCGATCTGTACATCACGTTTGAAGGTGTCAAAGCGAAGTAATTTTCGCGCCTGACAAAGACGCCCGCTGCTCACATGAGCGCGGGCGTTGTTTATTGCCAATGCATAGCCTCCTGTAGGAACGAGCTTGCTCGCGAGAAACCCGAGAACACCGCGGGGTGTCAGGTTTCCAGCGTTATCGTTGACCACCATCGCGAGCGAGCTCGCTCCTACAGGTCATTTGCGACGCATAAAAAATGCCCCGGCTCTTTCGAATCGGGGCATTTTTATTGCGGCGATAACTCAGCGATTGCGGGTCAGCAGCGCTGGTTTTTCACCACGAGGACGGCTTGGCAGTTGATCCAGTTGCTCAGGTGTCGGGAAGCGGTCGGCTTTCGACTCCTTGTGCATGATCTTCGGTGCCGGGCCACGCGGATTCTGCACGGCCGGCTCGGAGCGCGACTGGTCGTCACGGGCCGGGCGGCGATTGCGCGAGTCTTCGCGGCGGGCCTGGCCGTCGCGCGGTGCGCCACTGCGAGGGCCGTTACGCTTGGCTGGCGGGGTGCCGGTGCTGGCGCCATCGCTGTTGCGCGGACCGCTCTGGCGACCTTGTGGTTTGCCGGAGCGTGGAGCGCCCGAACCTGCTGCGGTGCCTTGTGCCGGAGCACCTGGACGACGACCACGGCCTTGCGCGGGTTTCTGCTGCGGCACGTAATCGACGCGGTTACCGAAGTTATCGATATCGTCGTCCAGGAACTCGTCCGGGGCACGGTCAGCGGCGGCGCGTGGCGGTTGGCTCGGACGCTGTTCGCGAGCCGGAGTACCTTCGCGAGGTTTTTGCTGACGGGCCGGACGCTCGCCACGTTCACCCGCCGGTTTTTCCTTGCCCTTGTCCTTGCCTTTGTCCTTGCGACCGCCACCGCTGCCGTTCGGACCGTCGCCGCGCGGGCCACGCGGATTGCGTGGGTTACGCATGTCCGGACGCTCGCGCACTTCAGGTTTTTCGGCTTCCACGGCGCTGGCATCGAAGCCCATCAGGTCGCCATCGGCGATTTTCTGTTTGGTCATGCGTTCGATGCTTTTCAGCAGTTTTTCTTCGTCCGGGGCTACCAGCGAAATCGCTTCGCCCGAACGACCGGCACGGCCGGTACGACCGATACGGTGCACGTAGTCTTCATCGACATTCGGCAGTTCGAAGTTGACCACGTGTGGCAACTGGTCGATGTCCAGGCCGCGGGCGGCGATGTCGGTGGCTACCAGGATGCGCACGGTGCCGGCCTTGAAGTCGGCCAGGGCTTTGGTGCGGGCGTTCTGGCTCTTGTTGCCGTGGATCGCGACGGCGCTCAGGCCGTGTTTGTCCAGGTACTCGGCCAGGCGGTTGGCGCCGTGCTTGGTGCGGGTGAACACCAGCACCTGTTCCCAGGCGCCGGCGGTGATCAGGTGGGCCAGCAAGGCACGCTTGTGGCTGGCCGGCAGACGGAACACGCGTTGTTCGATGCGCTCGACCGTGGTGTTCGGCGGGGTGACTTCGATGCGTTCCGGGTTGTGCAGCAGCTTGCCGGCGAGGTCGGTGATGTCCTTGGAGAAGGTCGCCGAGAACAACAGGTTCTGGCGTTTGGCCGGCAGACGCGCCAGCACTTTCTTCACGTCATGGACGAAGCCCATGTCGAGCATGCGGTCGGCTTCGTCCAGCACGAGGATTTCCACGTGGGACAGATCGACGCTGCCTTGGCCGGCCAGGTCGAGCAGGCGGCCAGGGCAGGCCACCAGCACGTCTACGCCGCGGGCCATGGCCTGAACCTGCGGGTTCATGCCGACACCGCCGAAGATGCAGGCGCTGACGAACTTCAGGTCACGGGCATAGACCTTGAAGCTTTCATGCACTTGCGCGGCGAGTTCGCGAGTCGGGGTCAGGACCAGTACGCGCGGCTGGCGCGGGCCGTGACGCTGGGATTTGTCCGGATGACCGTTAGGGAACAACCGCTCCAGGATCGGAAGGGCGAAACCGCCGGTTTTACCAGTACCTGTCTGTGCCGCGACCATCAGGTCGCGACCTTGCAACACGGCGGGAATGGCCCGCTGTTGCACCGGAGTAGGCTCGGTATAGCCCGCCGCCTCGATGGCGCGGACTAAAGCCTCGGAGAGACCGAGGGAAGCAAAGGACATGAGAAATCCTGTTTTAGTTAGGGCTTGGCCCAATGGGAGTCTTGCCTGGCGCGAATGGCGTTTAAGAAGACGCTATCCCGTCCGGTCCTGCTGGGTCTCGAAGGCTCGCCTGCAAGCGCTCGCGCGGGCTGTGAAGCTGCGCAGTAGCGGGGTTGAGATGCCTTGAACGATTCCGAGCGTCCGGGCGTGAGCCTGGCGGGAAGGCCGGAGTATAACAGAGCAATCACTGTGCGCTGCTTTCCTGCTGCTCAACGGTTTTTTCCGTGGCGGCCGTGGCCTTTTCAGTCTTCACGCTGGCGGCCGGTTCCGCACCAGGCTGTGTGAAAACGCACTGAATACGTCGAAAGCTGAGAGCTATGGGCGTTACCTGCGAAACCAGCAGACGCAAGCGCGTATTGCCTTGGTCAGCTACATAGTCCTTCGTAAAGGCTGTTTGGGCCGCGTCAGCGGCCCAAACACCCAATCACGGCCGATCACGCGGCTGGATTCACGCCCTGATCGCTTCAAGCAATCCTGCGATGCCGAAGATGCTCATCATTCGCTTGAGGTTGTAGGCGAGCACATGAAGGCTCATCTCGGTGCTTACCCTCGGCAGGGTTTTGGTCAGGAAGTGGGTACTCCCCATCCAGTATTTGAGCGTTCCAAAAGGATGTTCAACGGTCTGTCGGCGACGCCTCATCATCGTTGGATCATTTTCCAGCCGTACCTGCATCGCATCGATGACGGCTTCATGTTCCCAGCGCTTTACCCGGCGCTCCTTACCCGTCGTACATTGCTTGCGCATTGCGCAGGACTGGCAGCCCGAGAACCAATAACAGTGCAGTAGCATGCCGTCTTCCACCGAAGAATGCCGCCGGGTCAGTAACTGCCCCGCCGGGCACCGATACTCGTCCGATGCAGCAACGTAGATGAAGTCCTGCTTACCAAATCGGCCTTCGGCTTTGCTGCCCGATGTCAGGGGTTTCGGTACGAAGGTGGTGATGCCAGCCTGCTCGCAGGCAAGGATTTCCAGACCCTTGTAATAACCTCGGTCGGCGACCACCGTCAGCGACTCGGCGCCGATCTCTTCACGCGCCTGGTTCGCCATATTGCTGAGTTGCGTCCGGTCATTGCCAACGTTGGTCACCTCATGGGCAATGATCAGATGGTGCTTGTCGTCGACGGCTGTTTGTACGTTGTAGCCAACCGTTCCGGTACCTCGGCCGCTCGTGGCCATTGAGCGTGCGTCTGGATCGGTAAGCGAGATCTGCTGGTCTGGACTGTCGTGGAGCTGCGCCTCGATGTCCTTGAGTTTCTGCATCTGCTGTTTCAGGGTTTCTATCTTTTCTTTCAGCCGCTCGGCTTTGGCCTCGGCCACTTCGGGTGTTGCCCGATCCGCCGAATCCATCGCCGCCAGATAGCGGTCAATGCTCTGCTCGATCTGCTGCATGCGTGCCTTCACTTTGCCCTGGGTGAAGTTACGGTCGCGATTATTGACGGCTTTGAATTTGCTGCCGTCGATGGCGATGATTGATTGGGAGAAGAGGTCGAGGTTGCGGCAAAGCACTACGAACTGGCGGCAGACGCTGCGAATGGCTTTGCCGTTGTCCTTGCGAAAGTCGGCGATGGTTTTGAAGTCCGGGGCCAAACGCCCCGTCAGCCACATCAACTCGACGTTGCGCTCGGCCTCACGTTCGCCGGCGGCTGGACTGAATCCGATTGAGATAGCCGTAGATATAGATCTTCAGCAAGATCGCTGGATGGTAGGCAGGACGCCCCGTTGCAGCAGGGTCAACACCCTCAAACCCAAGTGCCCCCAGGTCGAGTTCATCAACGAAAACGTCGATCACACGCACTGGATTTTCTTCGGCAACGTAATCGTCCAGGCACTCCGGCAGCAACGTGACTTGCGTCCGAGCCTCACCTTCAATGAATCGCTTCATGATCGTCCCCGCTACGATCTCGACGATCAGAAGATTAGACAAACGCTGGTGTTTTCACACAGCCTGGCACCATAGCGGGCACTCAGTTCGGCGTAGGCGGGTTCGCGCTTGAAGCGTTTGAGTTCGGCACCGAAACGCTGCACGAGCAGGTCCATGCCCGCATTGCGCCGCACCGCGAGAAACTGGCTTTGCTGGCTGATGACCGTGGGGTTTTCGGTGATCTTGTCGCGGATGCCCAGTTCATCGAGCAAATGCTGGCCGACCCGGTGGTCGGTAATCAGCAGGTCAATCCGCCCGCGCACCAATTTGCCGAAGTTGGCTTCATGGGTGGGCGCCGGCTCGCGGGCGAACAGCGTCGAATCACTGAAGTCCTTGCTGTACAGGTAACCCGGCGAAGTGCCGATGGTCAGGCCGCGCAAGTCATCAAGGGTGCGAAACGGATGGGGCCGGTCATTGGCGTAGAACATCACGAACTGGACTTCGGACAGTGGTTCGCTGGGGTAGAGCAGGGTGGCATCACGCGCATCGCTGTGAAAGATGTCCAGCGCGCCGTCGGCCTGGCCTGATTCAAGCATCGACAGGCAGCGTTTCCATGGCAGGAACTGCCATTCCACCTCGATGCCCAGGCGCTTGAAGACAATGGCGGTGGTTTCGTAGTCAAGGCCCAGTGATTTGCCATTGTCTTCATACACATAAGGCGCCCACGGCTCTGTGACAATGCGCAGCTTCTCGCCCCAGGCGGCGAAGCTCAGGCAAGTGAAGACAAGCACGGCGGTCAATTGCGTGATCAAAGGCATGTGCTTGAGATTACGACGAGAAACCGGAAAGAGCCAGAAACTGACTGCAGATGCTCTAACTCCGTGGATTGCCGCACATTAATGGTGCGTTGAAAGCAAAAGATCGCAGCCTGCGGCAGCTCCTACAAGGAATACACATATATTTGTAGGAGCTGCCGCAGGCTGCGATCTTTTGATCTTGCTTTAACGACTTTTAACGCGGCAACTTCAGGTTATTCCACACCGCCAGGCTCGCTTCAGCCTGGTTCAGCGTGTAGAAGTGCAGCCCCGGAGCGCCGCCTTGCAGCAGTTGTTCGCACATCTCGGTGATGACCTGTTCGCCAAAGCGCTGAATGCTCTGGGTGTCGTCGCCGTAGGCTTCCAGTTGCTTGCGGATCCAGCGCGGGATTTCCGCACCGCAGGCATCGGAGAAGCGCGCCAGCTTGCTGTAGTTGGTGATCGGCATGATGCCCGGCACGATCGGGATATTCACACCCAACGCCTGCACGCGTTCCACGAAGTAGAAGTAGCAGTCGGCGTTGAAGAAGTACTGGGTGATCGCACTGTCGGCGCCAGCGTTGGCTTTGCGCACGAAGTTGGCGACATCCTCTTCGAAGTTACGCGCTTGCGGATGCATTTCCGGGTAGGCAGCGACTTCGATGTGGAAATGATCACCGGTTTCTTCACGAATGAATTCAACCAGGTCATTGGCGTGGCGCATTTCACCACTGGCCATGCCCATGCCGGAAGGCAGGTCACCGCGCAGGGCAACGATGCGCTTGATGCCGGCGGCCTTGTACTGGGCCAGCAGACCGCGCAGGTCGTCCTTGCTGTCGCCAACGCAGGACAGGTGCGGAGCGGCAGGGATTTTGACCTCGCTTTCGAGCTGCAACACGGTGTTCAGCGTGCGATCACGGGTCGAACCGCCGGCGCCGTAGGTGCAGGAGAAGAAATCGGGGTTGTAGGCAGCCAACTGGCGAGCAGTGGCGAGCAGCTTTTCTTGCCCGGCATCGGTCTTCGTAGGGAAGAACTCGAAGCTGTAGCGACGTTCTTGGGACATGGTCATATCCTTGGAAACACGTAAAGCGGACGCTGGCCCCTGTAGGAGCGAGCTAGCTCGCGAAAAACGCAAAAACAACGCATTTATCCAGACAGCACGCGTTATCGTTAACGTCCATCGCGAGCAAGCTCGCTCCTACACAGGAAGAGCCGGCCGATCAGTAGCGGTAGGCGTGCGGCTTGAACGGACCTTCGACGGTCACACCGATGTAGTCGGCCTGGGTCTTGGTCAGTTGAGTCACCACGCCGCCGAAGCCACGGACCATTTCCAGGGCCACTTCTTCGTCGAGTTTCTTCGGCAGTACTTCAACGGTCAGGCGCTCGGCTTTCTGGGCTGGCGACAGGTCGGCGTACTTCTGGCCGAACAGGAAGATCTGAGCCAGAACCTGGTTGGCGAACGAACCGTCCATGATGCGGCTCGGGTGGCCAGTGGCGTTGCCCAGGTTAACCAGACGGCCTTCGGCCAGCAGGATCAGGTAGTCGTCGTTCTGTGGGTCGAAATCACCAGCGCCGGTACGGTGGATCTTGTGAACCTGTGGCTTCACTTCTTCCCATGCCCAGTTCTTGCGCATGAAAGCGGTGTCGATTTCGTTGTCGAAGTGGCCGATGTTGCAGACAACAGCGCGCTTCTTCAGGGCTTTGAGCATGTTCGAATCGCAAACATTGACGTTGCCGGTGGTGGTCACGATCAGGTCGATCTTGCCCAGCAGTGCCTTGTCGATGCTGGCTTCGGTGCCGTTGTTGATCCCGTCGATGAACGGCGAAACCACTTCGAAACCGTCCATGCAGGCTTGCATGGCGCAGATCGGGTCGACTTCGGAGACTTTAACGATCATGCCTTCCTGACGCAGGGACTGAGCGGAACCCTTGCCCACGTCGCCGTAGCCGATCACCAGCGCTTGCTTGCCGGACAGCAGGTGGTCGGTGCCGCGCTTGATCGCATCGTTCAGGCTGTGACGGCAGCCGTACTTGTTGTCGTTCTTGCTCTTGGTCACCGAGTCGTTGACGTTGATGGCCGGGATTTTCAGCTCGCCCTTGGCCAGCATGTCCAGCAGGCGGTGAACGCCGGTGGTGGTTTCTTCGGTCACGCCGTGGACGCGATCCAGCACCTGTGGGTACTTCTTGTGCAGCAGCTCGGTCAGGTCGCCGCCGTCGTCAAGGATCATGTTGGCGTCCCATGGCTGGCCATCCTTGAGGATGGTTTGCTCCAGGCACCACTCGTACTCTTGTTCGGTTTCACCTTTCCAGGCGAAAACCGGGATGCCGGCAGCGGCGATGGAAGCGGCGGCCTGATCCTGAGTCGAGAAAATGTTGCAGGACGACCAGCGCACTTCGGCACCCAGGGCAACCAGGGTTTCGATCAGCACGGCAGTCTGAATGGTCATGTGGATGCAGCCGAGGATCTTCGCGCCCTTGAGCGGTTGCTCTTCGGAGTACTTGCGACGCAGACCCATCAGGGCTGGCATTTCGGATTCGGCGATGATGGTTTCGCGACGGCCCCAGGCAGCCAGGGACATGTCGGCAACTTTGTAGTCGGTAAAATCTGCAGGCGTGTTGACAGCGCTCATGAAGAGCCTCCATTCGTAATGTATGCGAATGGGCGCCGTTGTGCGTTTAGTGTCGGGCCGATCAAGGCCTGGCAACGCCCCATCCGAGCCTGACAGGTCTAGCCTGCTGCAGCGCCCCTCGGACAGGTGGCGGGAAAACGGTATCCAGTAGAGGTTACCGTTTTGAAACGGGGGCGATTATAGCCGTCTATGCTGATCTTCCAAAGGGTTTCTGCAGGCCAATGTCCGAACGGTAATCGCGACCATAGTCGATGGTGAATAGAGCTCTGGCCCGGGGTCTGCCAAGATACCGCCCATCATTCGGCAAGACGCTCAGGAGTGAATATGAATTTCCATACCCGCAAATGGGTAAAACCCGAAGACCTCAACCCTAACGGCACTTTGTTCGGCGGTAGCCTGCTGCGCTGGATCGACGAAGAGGCGGCGATCTACGCCATCGTCCAGTTGGGCAACCAGCGAGTAGTGACCAAGTACATTTCCGAAATCAATTTCGTCAGCGCCTCGCGCCAGGGCGACATCATCGAACTGGGCATCACGGCTACCGAATTCGGCCGCACCTCGATCACCCTGACGTGTGAAGTGCGCAACAAGATCACCCGCAAGAGCATCCTCACCGTTGAAAAAATGGTGTTCGTGAACCTCGGTGAAGACGGCTTGCCGGCACCTCACGGCCGGACCGAGATCAAGTACGTCAAGGACCAGTTCAAGGATGACGCCAGCGTCGAGTGATGCAAGACCTGTAGGAGCGAGCATGCTCGCTCCTACAGAACGGAATACCCGTAGCAACGGTCGTAGCTAAATGACCCGCCACCGGTGATGCTCAACCCGCCACATCAAGCACAGCCGCTCCGCGCCGCTGGCGATAGATGAAGAACAGTGCAGTCGACAGGGTCAGCCCGCTGACCAGGGCGCCGGTCCACGGCAAGTCCGCCAGATCCGCGCCGCTGGCCACCACCAGTCCGCCAATCCATGCCCCGGCGGCGTTGCCAAGGTTGAAGGCGCTCTGGTTCAAGGTCTAGCCCAGGTTCGGAGCTTCATGGGCCTGATCGATGATCAGCAGTTGCAGGATCGGGCACAGGGCGAAGGCAAACGTTCCCCATAACACCAGTGTGATGGCCGCCGGGATCACCGAATGGCTGGTTTGCGTGAATGCCGCCAGCACCACCAGCACCGCCAGTGCCATGCCCACCAGCGAGGGCAGTAAACGGCTGTCCGCCAGACGACCACCGAGCATGCTGCCGGCGGTCAAGCCAACGCCGAACAACAGCAGCATGATGGTGACGCCGTGGGGGCTAACGCCGGTGATGTCCTGCAGGATCGGCGCGATGTACGTAAACACACTGAACAGGCTGGTGGAGGCCAGCACACTCATGCCCAGGGCCAGCAATACGTTGGCCTTGCCCAGCACCTTGAACTCGCTGGCCAGGTTGGCCTTATCCATCGCGATGTTTTTCGGCAGCCAGACCCATTGCGCAATCGCGGCCAGCACACCGATCACCGATACCGCCCAGAACGTCGAGCGCCAACCTGCGTATTGCCCGAGTGCTGTGCCCAGTGGCACGCCAAGCACGTTGGCCAGGGTCAGGCCGGTGAACATCATGGCAATCGCCTGAGCCCGTTTGTTGGGGGCTACCAGCCCGGCGGCCACCACCGAACCAATGCCGAAAAATGCGCCGTGGCACAGTGCCGTGATCACTCGCGCGGCCATCAGCGTGGCGTAATTCGGCGCCAGCGCGCAGAGCATGTTGCCGAGGATGAACATCAGCGTCATGCCCAGCAGGGTGGCCTTGCGCGGCATGTTAGCGGTGCCGACGGCGAGGATCGGTGCGCCGAACACCACGCCCAGGGCATAGCCGGTGATCAGCAGGCCGGCATCGGGAATGCTCACGCTGAGGTCGCGGGCAACGTCGGGCAGCAGGCCCATGATGACGAATTCGGTGGTGCCGATGCCGAAGGCGGCAACAGCGAGGGCAAGCAAAGCGAGTGGCATGCGCAAGGTCTCTGTCGGTAGTCTTGACGCTGTGATCAGGCATACGCAGGCCGACGACCGTTCTCGACGAGAGCGGGCCGGGCAGTATTTTTATTGGAATTAGTCTGTGCGCAACTGAGTGCGGCGTGGCGGCTTGCAGTATAAACAGCCACTGACATATGGCGAATCAATTCTCTGCGCGGATTCTCTGTAGGAGCGAGCTTGCTCGCGATGGACGTCAACGAATACGCGTTCTTACTGCTTGAACGCGTTGCCCTGACGTTTTTCGCGAGCGAGCTCGCTCCTATAGGGATCGTGGAGACAACAAAAGGAGTAGGCCGTGCTTGCGACGGCGTTGGTGTTGGTGGCGGCGCTGTTGCATGCGGCGTGGAATACCCTGATCAAGTTCAGTGCGGAGCGGCTGTTGGTGGTGGCCTGCATGGACAGCGTGGCGCTGCTCTTTGTCGCGCTGATGTTGCCGTTCCTGGCCGTGCCGCCGCTGGAGATCTGGCCGTGGATCCTGGCATCGGCGGCATTCGAGCTGCTCTATCGCTATTTGCTGATCCAGGCCTATCGGGTCGGCGACCTCGGGCTGGTTTATCCGCTGATGCGCGGTCTGTCACCGTTGGTGGTGTTGGCGCTGACACTGATCTTTGCCGGGGAGGTGCTGACCCATCAGCAGATTTTCGGAATTCTGCTGATCCCGTTCGGCATGCTGTGCCTGCTCTGGCAGGGCGGCGGCGGTGCGCGTTTACCGTGGTCGATGTTGCCGGTGGTGGCGTTGATCGGCCTGTGCATCGGTTGCTACACCTACATCGACGGTCAGGCGTTGCGGCGCTGGGCCCATCCGCTGGATTACCTGGTCTGGGTCACGTTGCTGAGCGGCTGGCCGTTTCCGTTGCTGGCCTGGGTGCGCAAGCGCCCGGCATTCAAGTTGTTCTGGCGCGAGCAATGGCGGCTGGGCCTGGCGGTCGGGTTCTGCGTGTTGTTCAGCTACGCTTTGGTGCTGTGGGCGATGCAGATGGGGTCGATTGCCGAGGCCGCAGCGCTGCGCGAGATCAGTGTGATTCTGGTGGTGCTGTTCGGCATGCGCTACTTGAAAGAACCATTCGGCCGGCCGCGACTCCTGGCTTGCGGGCTGGTACTGATCGGCATACTGGTGATGAAGTTTTGATCGCCCCGATGGAATTCGGCTCTTTATAACCTGAAGAAAGGACGGCGTTATGACGGTGGCTCTGTGGTGCATTCTGATCGCGATTTTCCTGCCGTATGTGTGCACGTGGATCGCCAAGCTCAGTGGCGGGTTCAGGCTCAAAGACAATCATGACCCTCGGAGCTTTCTCGACAATCTGGAGGGCGTCGGCAAGCGGGCGAATGCCGCGCAACTGAACAGTTTTGAAGTGATCCCGGCGTTCGCCGCTGCGGTGATCGTGGCGCATCTGGCCGGCAATGCCGAACTGGTGACGATCAATGTGCTGGCCGTGCTGTTCATCACCTGCCGCCTGCTCTACATCATTTGCTACCTGGCGGACTGGGCGACGCTGCGGTCGTTGGTGTGGTTCGTGGGGATGGCGTTGATCGTGAGTTTCTTTGTGGTGTCGGTGTAAAAGATCTTCAGGTTTTTTACCGGCCTCATCGCGAGCAGGCTCGCTCCCACATTGGAGCGCATGTCTTCTGTGGGAGCGAGCCTGCTCGCGAAAGCTATCTAACGGTCAACACTCGCCTCAGGGCTTGGTCTTCTCCGCATTTGCCACTTGCGGCACTTGCGGGAGCGCAGCACCCTTGGGCCAAAGCATCCAGATCTGCCCCTGTTGTTTCATGTCCCCGGCCAGTTGCCCGGCCGCGTCACCCGTGCCCCAGAACAGATCCGCCCGCACCTCGCCGGCAATGGCGCCGCCGGTGTCCTGTGCCGCCACGGGGCGAACCAGGGCCGTGCCGTCCGGCCTGGTGGTAGACAGCCACAACAGGCTGCCCAGCGGAATGACCTTGCGATCCACCGCCGCGCTGTAACCGGCGGTCAACGGTACGTTCAGCGAGCCGCGCGGACCTTCGTTGCTGTCCGGGTTGCGGGTGAAGAACACGTAGCTGGGGTTGCTGCCGAGCAGTTCGGGAATTCGCGTCGGATTGGCCTTGGCCCAGGTGCTGATGGCACCCATGGTCACGTCTTCTTTTTTCAACTCGCCCTGTTCCACCAGCCAGCGGCCGATCGGTCGATACGGATGGCCGTTCTGATCGGCGTAAGCGATGCGCAACTGGCGACCATTGTCGAGCTGGATACGACCCGAACCCTGGATTTGCAGGAATTGCAGGTTCATCGGATCGGTCAGCCAGGCCACGACCGGCGCCTTGACCCCTTTGCTTTCGATGGTTGCCGCGTCGTCGTACGGTTTGAGTACGCGGCCTTCAAGTCGACCGCGCAGGCGTTTGCCCTTGAGTTCCGGGTAAATGCTGTCGAGGGCGACGACGATCATGTCTTCGGGGACGCCATAGACCGGGACATTGGCGGCGCCAGTTTGGGTCAGGCTGCCGGGATAGACCGGTTCGTAGTAGCCGGTGATCAAGCCATTGGGGTTGTCGTTGGCGGCGCGCAGGCCATAGACATCGAGGTTCTGCTTGAGAAAACCGCGAATGTCGCCGGCGGTTTGCGGCACGTTGGCAGCCGCTGCGCAGGTGCCGCCCCATACCGGGTCGGCCTTGAGTCGGGTGCAGGCGCTGCGCCACGAACCGAAGCCGGCGACCAGGTCGTTGTCGGACACCGCCGGCAGCGCTTCCCATGTGGCGCTGGAGTAGGTGGCCAGGGCATGGGTTTTCGGTTGCTGATTGTCGCCACCGGTGCAGCCTGCAAGCAGGGCCACCATCGGCAGGGTCCAGGCCAGGCTGTGACGCCATGCCTTGAAACGGCTGTTCATGGAGTGATTCCTTTGCCGGTTGCCTGAGCGCTTCATGCGCTCAAACAACCCTTATTGATAATAGGGCTATTGGTCTTTTCCGGTGACGCGAGGATACTGGCCGCCGTTTCCCGTGACCTGAAGCCACCATGACTCTTAAAAGACTTTCCGTTGTATTGCTGGCCTGCCTGACGTTGTCCGCTTGTGGCGGCGTCGACCCCAACTCGCCGCTCGGCCAGCGCAAGAGCATTTTCAAGCAGATGCTCAAGACGGGTGAAGACCTGGGTGGCATGCTGCGTGGGCGCATTCCGTTCGATGGCCCGAAGTTCGCCGAGGGCGCGGTGAAACTCGATGCGCTGTCCCGTGAGCCGTGGCAACATTTTCCGCAGGTCCGCGAGGAAGATCACACCAGCGCCAAGCGCGATGTCTGGGAGCAACAGGCGCGCTTCCAGGCAATGGCCCGTGACCTTGAATCCGCCACCGGTGAACTGGTGATCGCCAGCCAGGTTCAACCCTACAAGGCCAGCAATCTGGGGCCGGCGGTGCAGAAAGTCGAAGATGCTTGCAGTGCATGTCATAAGGCGTTTCGGGATCATTGACTGGCGTTGCCCGGTCTGACGTCTTCGCGAGCAAGCCCGCTCCCACAGGGGATATGTGCCACACCACACATCCCCTGTGGGAGCGGGCTTGCTCGCGAAGGCTGCTTCGGCAACACCGAAGACCTCTGTTCGTTACCAGTGATTACTTATCCAGCTCATCGAGTGCGTCCTGCAATTCCTTGCGGGCATCGGCGAGTTTGTCTTTGCGCTTGTTGATCTTGTCGGGGTCGCCTTTGCTCATGGCCTTGTCGAGGTCCGCCTGACGCTTGCTGACTTCGTGTCTGGCGTCGAGCACCTTGTTTTCCCGTTCCTTCTTCAGCGAGGCGTCGGTGCAGTTCGCTTCGACTTCGCTCAGGGCTTTTTCCAGGCCTGCCTGCTGGTCGGCATTGCCGTGGACCTTGGCCAATTCGATCTGGTTGACGATACCTTGCTTCTTGGCGGCGCAACCGGTCAGCCCCGGCGCTTCCTCGTCCGCCATCAACGGGGTGGCCAGCACGCTGCAAAGGGTCAACAGGGCGAGCGGTGAAAGAAATTTCATAAAAGCTCCATGTAGGAAAGCAAGCAGGCTGGTGTGGCAATGGCTTGTTGGAGCCCGGCGGTCCCCTTTGGGTTCCCGCTGGGCGCAGGGCTGACCGCTAAAGCCGTCAATCCCGGCATCACGTAACGTTTTACTCAAGGCCAGGACCTGCGGATCGCGGAAAAAAGCGTTCAACTGCGCCGCGCGTCCTGGCCCGATACCAGCCTCGGCCCGCCATTGTTCAATGTCTCGTTGCGCCAGTGCCTGCCATGAATCGCCAGGATGCGCCTGACCTGTCGGCGGCATTCCGAGGGCTTTCAGCCAGTGCGCGAACGGGCGCTGCCGGGCCTGGTTGAAACTGTCTGCAAGGCGAGCCGCGCTGCGCTCGCCGAAACCGTCAATGGTAGCAAGCTCTTGGGCATCGAGGGTCAACCAATCCAGCAGACCGTTCAGGCGACCTGTTGCAAGAAGTTTTTCCCAGGTGCCCGGACCCACATTGGGCAGCGCCAGCCCCTGCTTGCTGCTGAGCCAGGTCAGGCGCGCGAGAAACTGGCTCTCACAGTCCGGAGTCGGTTGCCAGCAACTCAAAGAATGAAAGTCCGTCGCCAGCGGCACGTTCAATTCGGCGCGTTCACTGCTGCGCAATACAACGCCTTCGAGCCTGGGAATGGTCAGCCCGGCCAGGCTGATGGCGACCTGATCACCCGGACGTATGTCCAGCGCCTGCCAGCGTTGCAACGAACTGACACTGACGCGTTTGATCTGCCGGTCATCGAGCGTCACCGGGGTCAGTTCAAGTACCGGAGTGATCCGCCCGGTTCGGCCGATCCTGAAGTGAACCTGGCGGACTTCAGCCAATGCCTGGGCGAAGGGGTATTTCCAGGCGATGGCCCAGTAGGGCGGCCTGACCTGCCAGCGTTCGGCGGCGGGGCGCTGGTTCTGGCGCAGGACGATGCCGTCGCTGGCAAAGGGCAGGGGGGAGCGATACCAGTGTTCACGCCAGCGTTCGGCCTCGATCACGGAGGTGATTGGCTGGCTGTATGCCGTGGTACTCGGGAAGCCCAGCGCACTCAGTGCCGCGGCACGCGCGGGCACGCTCGCCGGCCCTTGGGGCCAATCCCAGACAAACAGATCGATGCCGGCGGCCTGTTCGGGGCTCAAGACCTTGCGCGCCATCAGGCCCGCCACCGTGGAGCGAGCGTTGAGGCTACCGGCCTGGGCTTGCACATGATCGGTCAGGCGCCAATACAGTTCGCCTTGCACGAGTAAGTCCCGGGTCTGCGACAGGCGTTGCGGGATGGCCGGAATCTGCCGTGCCGGAACCGTCCAGTCCTGACCGGTTTTACCGTCGCCACGGCTGATTGCCTGGGCCAGCAGGCCGTTGCGGTAAACCAGGGTCACCGCCACGCCATCGATTTTAGGCTGGGCCCAGACGTCCACCCGGTCACGTAGCCATTTTTCGACGGCGGGGCGATCGTGCAGTTTGTCCAGGCCGGTGTGGACAATGGGGTGGGGCAGTGTGCCGCGTGCAGTGCGCAAGGGGTCTGCGGACGGACTCAGATTGAAGCAGTGGCGCCATTGAGTAAGTCGCGCGCGGGACTGGTCATAGAGTTCATCGGCGACCAGCGAGTGTCCCAGGCGGTGATAGCTTTCGTCCCAGAGGTCGATTTGCTGTTGCAGCTTGCCGACTTCATTCAGGGCGCGTTCGGATGGCCAGTCCGGACATTCGGCGGCGCTGGCGGTCAGGTGGGCAAAGGTCAGTAGAGTGGCGAAAAACAGGCGCAGGTCAGGAAGCATCTTGAGCGTCCTTGCTCGGTGAGGTGCGTGAAGGCTAGGTCAGTATCCGATGGCGCAGTGATGGGGATTTTTTCCGGGTATTTCTGGTGGCGGTGCTCGCGAAGGCGGCCACGCGGTCCCAAACGCAAGGCAATAAAAAGCCCCGCAGGGCGCGAACCGTGCGGGGCTTCGGGTGTTGCGGGGAAGTCTTACAGGCCGGCAGCAGCACGCAGGGCGTCGGCGCGGTCGGTTTTTTCCCAGGTGAACGTGGTGAAGGTGTCTTCGCCAACGGTCTTGGTTGCCGGGGTGCGACCGAAGTGGCCGTACGCAGCGGTTTCCTGATACATCGGGTGCAGCAGGTCGAGCATGGTGGTGATCGCGTATGGACGCAGGTCGAACACTTCGCGGACCAGCTTGATGATCTTGTCATCGCTGATCTTGCCGGTGCCGAAGGTGTTCAGCGAGATCGAAGTCGGTTGGGCAACGCCGATGGCGTAGGACACCTGAATCTCGCAGCGCTCGGCCAGGCCGGCGGCAACGATGTTCTTGGCCACGTAACGACCGGCGTAGGCGGCCGAACGGTCAACCTTCGATGGATCTTTACCGGAGAACGCGCCACCGCCGTGACGGGCCATGCCGCCGTAGCTGTCGACGATGATCTTGCGACCGGTCAGACCGCAGTCACCCACCGGGCCGCCAATGATGAACTGGCCGGTCGGGTTGATGTGGAACTGGGTGTCCTTGCTCAGCAGTTCGGCAGGCAGCGCGTGCTTGACGATCAGCTCCATTACGGCTTCGCGCAGGTCTTTGTACGAGACTTCAGGGTTGTGCTGGGTCGACAGGACTACCGCGTCGATACCGACAACCTTGCCGCCTTCGTAACGGCAGGTGACCTGGGACTTGGCGTCCGGGCGCAGCCAAGGCAGCAGGCCGGATTTACGGGCCTCGGCCTGACGTTGCACAAGCTGGTGCGAAAAGGTGATCGGTGCCGGCATCAGCACGTCGGTTTCGTTGCTGGCGTAGCCGAACATCAGGCCCTGGTCGCCGGCGCCCTGATCTTCAGGCTTGGCACGGTCAACGCCCTGGTTGATGTCAGGGGACTGCTTGCCGATGATGTTCATCACGCCGCAAGTGGCGCCGTCGAAGCCTACGTCGGAGCTGGTGTAGCCGATATCGCAAATCACATCACGAACGATCTGCTCCAGGTCGACCCAGGCGCTGGTGGTCACTTCACCTGCAACGATGGCCACGCCGGTCTTGACCAGGGTTTCCACCGCTACGCGAGCGTGTTTGTCCTGGGCAATGATGGCGTCCAGCACTGCATCGGAAATCTGGTCGGCGATTTTGTCCGGATGCCCTTCAGACACGGACTCGGAGGTGAAGAGGGAGTATTCGCTCATCTCGATGTTTTCCTGAATTTACCGATGGTGAGTGTCGCCAGCCGGTCGCTGAAAATGGCGGACCTGGATCTGGAAACCATTGCGTAAGCCTACATAGAGGCTTTCCCCGGGAGCGAGTCCCGCAGCGGTGGCCCAACGGGCCAAATCGTCCTGTTCAAACCCCAGCCAGAGATCACCGCAGGCCTCCTTGGCCCAACTCTGGTTGTGGCTACATAACTCTGTCACTAACAGGCTACCGCCTGGTTGCAGCAAGTGGGCCATGTGCTTGAGCGCATCGGCCGGCGCGGCAAAATGGTGCAGCACCATGTTCAGTACCACGCAATCGGCCTTGAGGCTGACGCCGTTCAATGCATCGGCCAATTGCAGGCTAACGTTAGTCAGCTTGTCGCGTTCGCAGACCTGGCGCGCCAGTTCGAGCATCGCGGTGCTGTTGTCCAGCGCCGTGACTTGCGAGAAGCGGCGCGCCAGTTCAGGCAGGAATGCACCATCACCGGGGCCGACTTCAATGGCCGTGGCGTCTTTGTCAAAGCTCAACTTGTCGAGCAGGGCCACCACGCTTTCGCGGTATTGCGGCAGGCCGGCGATCAAGTCTTGCTGGGCGCGAAATTTCTCCGCTACCCGTGAGAAAAAGTCCTGGCTGGCGGCCGCGCGTTGCCCATGGACCTGGGCGATGCGCGACTGCACGTCGCTCGGCAGCGTCAGGTTGTCCACTTCTTCGAGCAGGGCTGCGTGCAATTTACCGCCCAGCAGTTCGGTATGGGGCAGGGCGCGACGGTAGAAAATCGCGTTGCCTTCGCGGCGCGTTGCCACCAGGCCGGCCTGGGCCAGTACCTTGAGGTGGTGGCTCATGCCTGACTGGCCGATGCCGAAGATCTGCGCCAGCTCCAGCACGCCGAACGAGTCGTTGGCCAGTGCGCGCAAAACATTCAACCGCAGGGGATCGCCGCCAGCCTTGCACAAGGCCGCCAGCTCATCGCAATCGTCATGTTGAATGGAGGGCACGCGTAAATTCATAAGGCCGGCAGTCTAGTCACGGGTCGATGGCATCGCAAGAGCAATATCAAAAAGTTTTGATATTGCTCGATAGATGGCACTTCCTGACGTTAGGTTCAGTCAACTAAACCGGAGCAGAAAGGTTTCATCACGTTAATACGTCGTTATCCATTGGAAAAACGCCTCCAGATGACTATCTGTCATTGCCCCGAGGCGGCCCGGTGAGGGAAAATGCTCGCCTTTTTTCCGTTTCGTTTTATTCAAGCCCCCAGGAGAACAGCGATGCCTAGCCGTCGTGAGCGTGCCAACGCCATTCGTGCCCTCAGCATGGATGCCGTGCAAAAAGCCAACAGCGGCCATCCCGGTGCCCCAATGGGTATGGCGGATATCGCCGAGGTACTTTGGCGCGACTACCTCAAGCACAACCCGAGCAATCCATCGTTCGCCGACCGTGACCGCTTCGTGCTGTCCAACGGCCACGGCTCGATGCTGATCTACTCGCTGCTGCACCTGACCGGCTACGACCTGTCGATCGACGACCTGAAACAGTTCCGCCAACTGCACAGCCGCACCCCGGGCCACCCGGAACTCGGCTACACCCCGGGCGTAGAAACCACCACCGGTCCACTGGGCCAAGGCCTGGCCAACGCCGTGGGTTTTGCCCTGGCTGAAAAAGTCATGGCGGCGCAGTTCAATCGTCCTGGCCACAACATCGTCGACCACCACACCTATGTGTTCCTGGGTGATGGCTGCATGATGGAAGGCATTTCCCACGAAGTCGCTTCCCTGGCCGGTACCCTGGGCCTGGGCAAGCTGATCGCCTTCTACGATGACAACGGCATCTCCATCGACGGCGAAGTCGAAGGCTGGTTCACCGACGATACGCCGAAGCGTTTTGAGTCCTACAACTGGCAAGTGATCCGCAATGTCGACGGTCACGATCCGGAAGAGATCAAGACTGCGATCGAGACGGCCCGCAAGAGCGCGCAGCCAACCCTGATCTGCTGCAAGACCACCATCGGTTTCGGTTCGCCGAACAAGCAAGGCAAGGAAGATTGCCACGGCGCCCCGCTGGGTGACGCGGAAATCGCCCTGACCCGTGCGGCGCTGAAGTGGAACCACGGCCCGTTCGAAATTCCGGCCGACATCTATGCCGAGTGGGATGCCAAAGAAGCCGGCCGCGCGGTCGAAGCCGAGTGGGATCAGCGTTTTGCTGCTTACTCCGCAGCTTTCCCAGCACTGGCTATTGAGTTCATGAGCCGCCTCAATGGCGATCTGCCACTCGATTTCTCGGCCAAGGCCGATGAATACATTGCCGAAGTGGCCGCGAAAGGCGAAACCATCGCCAGCCGTAAAGCCAGCCAGAATGCCCTGAATGCATTCGGCCCGTTGCTGCCAGAACTGTTTGGCGGTTCGGCTGACCTGGCCGGTTCCAACCTGACCCTGTGGAAGGGTTGCAAAGGTGTCACCGCCGAAGACGCCAGCGGCAACTACATGTACTACGGCGTGCGCGAGTTCGGCATGACCGCGATCATGAACGGCGTTGCCCTCCACGGCGGCCTGGTACCTTACGGCGCGACCTTCCTGATGTTCATGGAATACGCCCGCAATGCGGTGCGCATGTCGGCCCTGATGAAGCAGCGTGTGATCCACGTCTACACCCACGACTCCATCGGTCTGGGCGAAGACGGCCCGACTCACCAGCCAATCGAGCAACTGGCCAGCCTGCGCTGCACGCCGAACCTCGACACCTGGCGTCCGGCCGATGCCGTTGAATCGGCGGTGAGCTGGAAGTACGCACTGGAGCGCAAGGACGGTCCTTCGGCCCTGATCTTCTCGCGTCAGAACCTGCAGCACCAGACCCGTGATGCCGGCCAGATCGCCGACATCAGCCGCGGCGGCTATGTGCTCAAGGACTGCGCAGGCGAGCCTGAGCTGATCCTGATCGCCACCGGCTCGGAAGTCGGTCTGGCCGTTCAGGCCTTCGACAAACTGACCGAGCAGGGCCGCAAGGTGCGCGTGGTTTCCATGCCTTGCACCAGCGTGTTCGACGCCCAGGACGCCGGCTACAAGCAATCGGTCCTGCCGTTGCAGGTCAGCGCCCGTATCGCCATTGAGGCTTCCCATGCTGACTACTGGTACAAGTACGTCGGCCTGGAAGGTCGCGTGATCGGCATGACCACCTACGGCGAGTCGGCGCCTGCGTCGGCCTTGTTCGAAGAGTTCGGCTTCACCCTGGAAAACATCCTGGGTCAGGCTGAAGAGCTGCTGGAAGACTAAGCACGACGCGGTGGTTTCATGACCACCGCGGTCCCCCTGTAGGAGCGAGCCTGCTCGCGATGGTCGTTAACGATAACGCTGGATGCCTGAATCCCCGCGTTGTCTGGGCCACCATCGCGAGCAGGCTCACTCCTACAGGGGGGATGTGTTGTTAACGAGAATTCGTTTGCCTGCGTCTATCGAGAACCCCATGCCTCAACCGCGTCCCTACAAAGTTGCACTCAACGGCTACGGCCGGATTGGTCGTTGCGTCTTGCGTGCGTTGTTCGAGCGAGGCGACAAGGCCGGGTTCGAGATTGTCGCGATCAACGATCTGGCCGACATGGCCAGTATCGAATACCTGACACGTTTCGACTCCACCCACGGCCGGTTCCCCGGTGAAGTGAAGGTCGACGGCGATTGTCTGCATATCAATGGCGACTGCGTGAAGGTCCTGCGCAGTGCCACCCCCGAAGGCATCGATTGGGCATCCCTGGGCATCGATCTGGTGCTCGAGTGCTCCGGTGCTTATCACACTCGCGAAGACGGCCAGCGTTTCCTCGACGCCGGCGCCCCGCGTGTGTTGTTTTCCCAGCCGATGGCCAGCGAGACGGACGTCGACGCGACCATCGTCTATGGCGTGAACCAGGATTGCCTGACCGGCGACGAGTTGCTGGTGTCCAACGCGTCCTGCACCACCAACTGCGGCGTGCCGCTGTTGCGCCTGCTGAATCAGGCCATTGGCCTGGATTACGTGTCGATCACCACCATTCACTCGGCCATGAACGATCAGCCCGTCATCGATGCCTATCACCACGAAGACCTGCGCCGCACCCGTTCGGCGTTCCAGTCGGTGATTCCGGTGTCCACCGGTCTGGCGCGTGGTATTGAGCGCCTGTTGCCGGAACTTGCCGGACGAATTCAGGCCAAAGCCGTGCGGGTGCCGACGGTTAATGTGTCCTGCCTCGATATCACGATGCAAACGGCCACTGCGACCGACGCTGTCGAAGTCAACCGGATCCTGCGCGAGGCCGCCACCAGCGGCCCGCTCAAAGGCCTGCTGGCCTACACCGAGCTACCCCACGCAAGCTGTGATTTCAACCATGACCCACATTCGGCGATCGTCGATGCCAGTCAGACCCGAGTTTCCGGCCCACGGCTGGTGAACATCCTGGCCTGGTTCGACAACGAATGGGGTTTTGCCAACCGAATGCTGGACGTTGCGCAACACTATCTGCAAATAGCTTCATCCAAAAAAACTGCTCTCTAAACAGCTACCCAGGAAATGCGACCCATGACCGTGTTGAAGATGTCCGACCTCGATCTGCAAGGTAAGCGCGTATTGATCCGCGAAGACCTCAACGTCCCAGTCAAGGACGGTGTTGTCACCAGCGATGCGCGTATCCTGGCCTCGCTGCCGACCATCAAGCTGGCCCTGGAAAAAGGCGCGGCCGTGATGGTCTGCTCGCACCTTGGCCGTCCGACCGAAGGCGAGTTCTCGGCCGAGAACAGCCTCAAGCCAGTCGCCGACTACCTGAGCCGCGCCCTGGGCCGTGAAGTGCAACTGGTGGCTGACTACCTGGGCGGCGTTGACGTCAAGGCCGGCGACATCGTGCTGTTCGAAAACGTGCGCTTCAACAAAGGCGAGAAAAAGAACGCCGACGAACTGGCCCGGCAGTACGCCGCCCTGTGCGACGTGTTCGTGATGGACGCCTTCGGTACCGCGCACCGTGCCGAGGGTTCGACCCACGGCGTGGCCAAGTTTGCCAAGATCGCCGCTGCCGGCCCGCTGCTGGCTGCTGAACTGGATGCGCTGGGCAAGGCCCTGGGTGCTCCGGCCAAGCCGATGGCTGCCATTGTTGCCGGCTCCAAGGTGTCGACCAAACTCGACGTACTGAACAGTCTGAGCCAGATCTGCGACCAGTTGATCGTCGGCGGCGGCATTGCCAACACCTTCCTGGCGGCTGCCGGTCACCCGGTCGGCAAGTCGCTGTACGAGCCGGACCTGCTCGACACTGCTCGTGCCATCGCCGCCAAAGTCAGCGTGCCGCTGCCAGTGGACGTGGTGGTTGCCAAGGAATTCGCTGAGAGCGCTGCTGCAACAGTGAAGCTGATCGCTGACGTCGCTGCCGATGACATGATCCTCGACATCGGCCCGCAGACCGCCGCGAATTTCGCCGAGCTGCTGAAGTCGTCCAGGACCATTCTGTGGAACGGTCCGGTTGGCGTATTTGAGTTCGATCAATTCGGCAATGGCACCAAAGTGCTGGCCCAGGCCATCGCCGACAGCGCTGCGTTCTCCATTGCCGGCGGTGGCGACACCCTGGCTGCCATCGACAAGTATGGCGTGGCCGAGCAGATCTCCTACATTTCTACCGGTGGTGGCGCGTTCCTCGAATTCGTCGAAGGCAAGGTGCTGCCAGCCGTTGAAGTCCTGGAAAGCCGGGCCAAGGCCTGAGGGTCGCCCGTTTGACCCGGCAAGGGAGTGTGGACATGGTCAAGACGTTAGCGCTGTTGATCGTCGCGGGCTCACTGGCGGCTTGCGGGAGCAGCCCGAAAGCCACGCCGGAGCCCGAGGCGCCGGCGTCACGCAACGGCTGTTATCAGGCGGACTGGCAGGCGGAAACCAACCCGGTGCTCAACAAGCGCTCCGGGCCCGAGGGCCTGGACAAATACGAGACCCAGGCACCCGCCAAGGAACATGGCTGCCCTTGACGGGTCTGACTCTTTACTCAGGGCTGGCGGCGTGTGCCGTCAGCCGAGGGACACGGATGAAAGGTTTTATCGCCGTTACGGCGCTGGCGCTGTTGGCGGGTTGTGCTCAGTTGAACCTGTTCCAGTCGTCCGCACCTGTGGATAACTGGACCACCTGGACCTGCGACAGCCAGGCCAAAGTGGTTTGGCGTTACACCGACGACAGCCTTAGGGAAGTCGACGTGCGCCTGGGCGGTGCCGATCAGGTCTACCGTTTGAAGCAGGAACCGGGCGCATCGGGTTCGCTGTACAGCAATGACATGCTGGCGTTTCACATAAAAGGTGAGGAAGGCCTGGTTTACTGGGTCGCCACCAATGATTTGATTGGCCGCGGTTGTAAGGCGCAATAACTGAAACACCACGGACCCCATGTGGGAGCGGGCTTGCTCGCGAAAGCGGTGGATCAGCTTGCATAAATGTTGAATGTTAAATCGCATTCGCGAGCAAGTCGAAACGTCGCACCGCCGCTCCCACAGTTGTTTTGTGTCGTGATTGAGATTGATGCAACACCAAATTCGCAGCCCGGGCTTAACCCCCGATCTGCAATAACTTGAATAGCCGCCGCCGCTACGGCAGGCTGGCACGATTAACGACCCTCAACCGGGAGAGATACATACAATGGCACTTATCAGCATGCGCCAGATGCTGGACCACGCAGCCGAGTTCGGCTACGGCGTTCCAGCCTTCAACGTCAACAACCTTGAGCAGATGCGCGCCATCATGGAAGCCGCTGACAAGACTGACTCCCCGGTGATCGTCCAGGCTTCGGCCGGTGCTCGCAAATACGCCGGTGCACCGTTCCTGCGTCACCTGATCCTGGCAGCCATCGAAGAATTCCCGCACATCCCGGTGTGCATGCACCAGGACCACGGCACCAGCCCTGACGTCTGCCAGCGCTCCATTCAACTGGGCTTCAGCTCGGTGATGATGGACGGCTCCCTGGGTGAAGACGGCAAGACCCCGACCGACTACGACTACAACGTGCGCGTGACCCAGCAGACCGTGGCCATGGCCCACGCCTGTGGCGTTTCGGTAGAAGGCGAGCTGGGCTGCCTGGGTTCGCTGGAAACCGGTATGGCCGGTGAAGAAGACGGCATCGGCGCCGAAGGCGTACTGGATCACAGCCAGATGCTGACCGACCCGGAAGAAGCCGCTGACTTCGTAAAACGCACTCAGGTTGATGCCCTGGCCATCGCCATCGGCACCAGCCACGGCGCCTACAAGTTCACCAAGCCGCCTACCGGCGACGTGCTGGCGATCGACCGCATCAAGGAAATCCACAAGCGCATTCCGAACACTCACCTGGTAATGCATGGTTCGTCTTCGGTTCCGCAAGAGTGGCTGGCGATCATCAACCAGTACGGCGGCGACATCAAGGAAACCTACGGCGTACCGGTTGAAGAAATCGTCGAAGGCATCAAGCACGGCGTGCGCAAGGTCAACATCGACACCGACTTGCGCCTGGCATCCACTGGCGCAATGCGTCGTCTGATGGCTACCAACCCGAGCGAATTCGACCCGCGTAAATTCTTCGGCGCCACTGTGACCGCCATGCGCGACGTGTGCATCGCTCGCTACGAAGCCTTCGGTACTGCCGGCAACGCTTCGAAGATCAAGGCGATCTCGCTGGAAGGCATGTATCAGCGTTACCTGAAAGGTGAGTTGAACGCCAAGGTCAACTAAGCCTTCTGCGTTTGAGCTGCATAAAAACCCGCCGAAAGGCGGGTTTTTTATGGGCGATGACCCGTGGTCGACGCGGTCAGTGTGGGAGCGGGCTTGCTCGCGAAAGCGGTGTGTCATTCAACATTAATGTCGTCTGACAGTACGCCTTCGCGAGCAAGCCCGCTCCCACAAGGTTAACAGTGCCTCGATATCAATTGTTGTGATCGATATCCAGCTTGCTGAAGGTCACTTTCCCGCCTTCAGTGGTGTACCCGGTGTTGTCCTGCACATAGACCCCAGCCTTGAAGTACATCGGTTTGTCGCGCCAGGTTGTGCTGATTTGCGTATTCCAGTTATAGCCCGCCGCGCTGATGCCCAAGGCACCACCGGGGCTGAGGTGAATGAGATAGTTGAACTGCTGATCGAGCTTCACCCCCGTCGCAACAATGATCACCCGACCCTCATCGTCATCCGGATGCATCCGGACTTTGGCAACGATGTTGCCGGTGGCTGTACTTGTCTTGTATTGGTATTCGACCTTCACCAGCGGTTTCTGGCTTTGGTAGGCATGGATCTGGCCGATGACGATTTTCCCGGAACTGGGCACCTGGTTAACGGCCAGCGTGGCATGCAACAAGTTGTCGGCGTCCGGGTAGTACCAGTTTTTCAGTGTGCCATTGCTGTAGGTTTCACGCAGTTCGGTGCGTGGATAAATCGCATTTTCGGTACGGGAACCGGTCACGGGCGCCCAGAAAAACAACGTGCCAGTGTCGGAATGGAAGTATTGATCCTTGAAGCCATCCACCAGCTTGGAGGTTTCGACGGTGTACGGCGGGCTGCCGACGGGGACGCTGAGGTTCCAGGTTGCAAGGTCGATCATGTCGGTTCTTCCACTTGATTCATGCTGCACGGACGTGCCAGATGCTCTAGCCCGCACCTTCGGGGTCGGCCTTTATAAGCGTAGCGGGAGATTTTGTTAACGCCTGTCTGACGGGTGGCTGACGTCAACATCCTGTCGAAACGCCATCTTTCCCGGTTTCCATCGCCTGAACCATCGACCGTTAGTCGGTAAAAAGACACTATGATTAAATGATGGCTCACTGACACCTTCTGCTTTTGCAGAACCGGGTCTAGAGTGAAGTCACAGTATTTGTCCGGTTTTCACGAGAAGCCGGTCTGACGCCCCGCAATAAGAGAAGCAGCATGGAATGCGCGCAACCCACGCCAGTAGAAGGCAGCTCAACCCTTTTAGTCGTCGACGATTACCCCGAAAACCTGATCAGCATGCGCGCGTTGTTACAGCGCCATGACTGGCGGGTCATTACTGCCGCCTCGGGCTTCGAGGCCCTCGGCTTGTTGCTTGAACACGATATCGACCTGGTGCTGCTGGACGTGCAGATGCCAGGCATGGACGGTTATGAAGTGGCGCGCCTGATGCGCGGTAGCCAGCGAACCCGTCTCACGCCGATCATTTTCCTGACCGCCAACGAGCAGTCCCAGGACGCAGTGATCAAGGGCTATGCCAGCGGTGCGGTGGATTACCTGTTCAAGCCGTTCGACCCACAGGTCTTCACGCCCAAGGTTCAGGCATTGCTCGAACACCAGCGAAACCGCCGGGCCTTGCAACGCCTGAGTCACGATCTGGAATCCGCTCGTGCCTTTAATGCGTCGGTGCTCGATAACGCTGCCGAAGGCATTCTGGTATTGGGTGAGGACGGCCTGATTCGTTTTGCCAATCCGGCGATGTCGCGGTTGCTCAATGCCACGGTGCAGGAACTGCAAGGCAAGGAGTTTCTGGACTACCTGCAAAAACCGCATATCCCGATCTGGGCCGACTCCGAGTGGCTGGCCGGATACAAACGCGGCGAAACCCTGCGCCTGCACGATGCCCTGCTGCGTACGGCGCCCGGCCAGCAGGTGCCGGTGGCCTTGTCCTGTGCGCCGTTGCCTGCCGAGCAACATGCGATGGTAGTGACCGTGCTGGACATGTCGGTGGTGCGTCATCTGCATCAGCAGCTGGAATTTCAGGCGGTCACCGATCCGCTGACCGGGTTGCTCAATCGCCGGGGTTTCTACCAGACCGTAGAGAACCTGCTGTTGCGCGGTGAGCGTTCCGACAGTGCCTGGGTCTTGATGTACCTGGACCTCGACGGCTTCAAGCGCGTCAATGATTCGCTCGGGCACGATGCTGGCGATCGGGTGCTGCGTTGGGTCTCCGAACAGTTGAAGGCCTGCTTGCGGCCCTTCGACATTCTGGCGCGGATGGGTGGCGACGAATTCACTGCGCTGCTGGATCTGGAGTTCCCCGAGCAAGCGGCGAAGATTGCCGAGAAGCTCATCGAGCGAGTGTCGATCTGTCAGCAGGTCGACGGCCTCGATATCGCCCTGGGTGCCAGCATCGGCATCGCCACATTCCCTGATTGTGGCGCCAATCTCGACGGGATGCTGCGCGCGGCTGACATCGCCATGTACGAAGCCAAACGTGCCGGTCGCCAGCAGTATCGCTTCTACGATCACGATATGAACGGCCGGGCGCGCTCGCGGTTGATGCTGGAAGAAAGTGTGCGCACAGCCATCGAGAACCGGGATTTCAATCTGGTGTATCAGCCTCAGGTTGCGATTGCCGACGGGCGGATTCGTGGCTTCGAAGCCTTGTTGCGCTGGCAGCATCCGAGCGTTGGCGATGTCCCCCCTGGGCTGTTTTTGCCACTGCTGGAAGAGGCGCGGCTGATCAGTCGTCTGGGCAGCTGGATCTACCATCGCAGCGCCGGGCAACGCAAAGCCTGGGAGCCCCTGTTTACCGAGGACCTGGTGCTCGGCGTCAGTTTGAGCAGTACCCAGTTCGGCATGCCCAATCTGGTCACTGAATTGCGCCAGGTGCTGGAGCGCCATGGCTTGCAACCCCATCATCTGGAAGTCGAGGTCACGGAAGAGGCCTTGATGCACAACCCCGAAGTAACCCGCAAGCAATTGCGCCTGCTGTACAATCTGGGCGTACGCGTGGCATTGGATGACTTCGGGGCCGGACCGTGTTCCCTGTCGCACTTGCGCGACCTGGCGCTGGATACCCTCAAGATCGACCGGCATCTGATCGCCCGTTTGCCGGAGTCGGTACGGGATGCGGCGCTGGTGCGCAGTGTGATCGACCTGTGCAGACAGTTCGGGATGCTGGTGATTGCCGAAGGGGTGGAAACCGTCGCGCAGTATGAATGGCTGAAGGCCAACGGCTGTGAATATGTGCAGGGCTTCCTGGTGGCCCGGCCGATGATGGCCGAAGACACCGCACGGTTTGTCCAGCCGTTTGACTGGAGCGCGCTGCCCTGCTGAATTCGCTACACTGGCGACCTTTTAGTGACGTGTATTGCCGCCCCGATGACCGTGTTGAAATATCTCCAGGCCTATCCTGCTACCTTGCAGGCTCAGGTGCGCCAGCTGATCACCGACGGTCGGCTGGGCGATTACCTGAGCCAGCGTTACCCGCAAAAGCATGGGGTGCAGAGCGACAAGGCGCTGTACACCTACGCCCTGGACCTCAAGCAGGAGTTCCTGCGTAATGCTCCGGCCATCGACAAGGTACTGTTCGACAACCGCCTGGACCTGACCCACCGTGCCCTCGGCCTGCACACCACGATCTCCCGGGTGCAAGGCGGCAAGCTCAAGGCGAAGAAGGAAATCCGCATCGCTTCGCTGTTCAAGGAAGCGCCGTCCGAGTTCCTGAAAATGATCGTGGTGCATGAATTGGCGCACTTCAGGGAGTCGGACCACAACAAGGCGTTCTACAAACTGTGCGAGCACATGCTGCCGGGTTATCACCAGGTGGAATTCGATGTGCGGGTGTACCTGACGTGGCGGGATTTGCCGGCACCTGCCGGCGCGTAGTAGCTGCCGCAGGCTCGGGCCGCGGCCGGACGATTTTTCAGGAGCGTCGGATGGACGTAAGCAAGACCAAGAGCAGCTTCTATCGCCGGTTGTATGTGGCGTACCTGATCGACAGCGGGCTGGCCAGCAACGTCCCGGCGCTGACCGACGTCACCGGCATGCCCCGGCGCACGGCACAGGACACCATCGCGGCGTTGGCGGATCTGGATATCGTGTGTGAATTCGAGCAGGAAGAGGGCGCGCGCAACCATGCGGGACGCTATCGGATTCGCGAGTGGGGTGCGATCGATCGCGGGTGGATCGAGCGTAACCTTCGGCAGATCAAGGCGGTGCTCGAGTATCCCTGAAGTCTTTCAGTGTTTTGACTGACGCCTTCGCGAGCAAGCCCGCTCCCACATTAGTTCAGCAGTGCACACAGGTTTTGTGTGCGATAGAGATCAAATGTGGGAGCGGGCTTGCTCGCGAAGAGGCCTTTAAGGGCGGCGCATCCCGATGTGTGGAATGCCATCCTCCACATATTCCTCACCCGCCACGACAAACCCGTACCGCCCGTAATACCCCTGCAAGTGCGCCTGGGCCGAGAGGTAGACCGGCAGACCGGGCCAGTATTTCTCGATCTGTTTGAGCGCCTGTTCCATCAACTCATGCCCCAACCCGGCGCCGCGTGCCTGCGGGGCGATGATCACCCGCCCGATCACCACGTCGCCGCCCTGTGACTGCGGGTCAAGCAGCCGCAGGTAGGCCACCAGCCGGTTACCGTCCCAGGCCATCACGTGGCAGGTGTCACCTTCCAGATCCTGGCCATCGATATCCTGGTAAACGCATTTCTGTTCGACGACGAACACCTCGGCGCGCAGCTGCAAAATGGCGTACAGCTGCTCCTTGCCCAGGTCGCTGTGGTGTTTGCAGATCCAGTCGACTGTCATGTTTTGATTCCCTGAAAACGTCGTTCCGATACTAAGCGCACTCACGCCAGAAGTCTTTATGGCGGAAGAATCTGTGACATAGGCCAAAATGCCATCATTCATTTCTCGCGTGGATGTCTTCTTTGTGTAATCTGGATCGAAGCGCTGTGCTGTGGCTTCGATGAGCTAATGTTTAGCACCCGGGTCTTGCCGGTACGGGGCCTTGGGGTTTTGGCTGAAAACACGTCGGGCAATCCGCCCGCTAAGGATTTTCTAGCATGCCGCGATTGCATCGAGCTTTTGCCTTGATTGGATTGCTGTTGCTGGTTCAGGGAGCGGCGGCAGAAAAACTGCGGTTGGTCGCTGATGCCTGGCCCCCCTTTACCGATTCCACGCTCGTCAACGGTGGTCTGGCCACGGACATTGTCAGTACCGCGCTCGCCAGGGCCGGCTATGCCAGTGAGTTCGAACAGGTGCCCTGGGCACGGGCCTTGATGGGATTGGGCGAGGGCCGATACGACGTGCTGGTCAACGCCTGGTATAACGACGAGCGTACAAGACCTCGGCCAGTTTTCCGGCGAGTACCTGCTCAATCGCGTGCGTTTTCTCAAGCGCAAAGACGTGCCCATCGAGTTCAGTAATCTGCAGCAATTGCACACGTATCCGATTGCCATCGTGCGCGGTTACGCCTATTCGCCTGAGTTCGACAAGGACGACTCATTGCAGAAAGTCCCTGTGCACAGCTTCGCCATGGCCGTGCGCATGGTCGCGGCCGACCGGGTCAAGCTGACGCTGGAAGATGAGTACGTTGCCCGCTACTACCTGGCCCGCGAGTCACCCAAGGTACGCAACGCCGTGGAATTCCTGCCCAAGGCTTTGAGCGAGAACAGCCTGCACATTCTGGTCAGCCTGAAGAATCCGCAGCATGAGCAGATCGTCGCCGGTTTCGACCGCGAGATCGCGGCCATGAAGGCGGACGGGAGTTGCGACAAGTTGATGAAGCAGCATGGGATGTGAGTAGGCTGATCCAGAATCTATGTTGTTTTTGCCGGCCTCTTCGCGGGCAAGCCCTGCTCCACAGTGGGCGAAGGCGAACACAAAACTTGTGACCACCAGATAACCCTGTGGAGCGGGCTTGCCCGCGAAGAGGCCCGCTCAGACAGCAGAATTCTCAATCCTCACTCGTATCCTTGATGAGATGCGCCGCCAATGTCCGCAACGGCCCGAGCTGACGGCAAATCAGTGCCAGTTGCGTCTGCACCAGCCGCTGGCCTTCATCGATTTCATCGGGCATCTGTTCCAGTTCATTGGCCAGTGCTTCTTCTTCATCGCTCTGAATCTCGATCGAAACTTGCTCGCCAGCCCTTGGGCGATCGCGTCGATGCTGGTGGCCAGTTTCGCCCCTGCCCCTTCGATCAAGTGCTCGCGTACGTCCGCCGGCAGTTGGGTTTCCCGGTGTGCGCCAAGGCCCGACAGGTAACTCAGTAGCGTGTGTGACAGCACCAGGAAGCGGAAGCCCACGTCCGCTTCCTTTCGGAAATGCCCGGGCTCCATCAGCATGTTGGCCAGTGTGGTCGACAGCGCCGCGTCGGCGTTGTGCGCGTTGCGGCGGGCCAGGCGGTAGGCCAGGTCGTCGCTTTTGCCCACCGCGTATTGCTGCATGATCTGGCGCAGGTAAATGCTGTTGCAGGCCAGGGTGTTGGCCAGCACTTTGTTCAGGCGCCGTCCCTGCCAGTCCGGCAGGAACAGGAACACCGCCAGCCCGGCGATCAGGCTGCCGAGCAAGGTATCGAACAGCCGTGGCACGAACAGCCCGTAACCGTCACCCACCTGGTTGAAGCAGAACAGCACCATCAAGGTGATTGCCGCCGTCGCCAGGGTGTAGCGGGTGGTGCGGTTGGTAAAGAACACCACCCCGGCGGCAATGGCGAAACAGGACTGGATCAGCGGGTTCGGGAACAGGTCGAACAGCGCCCAGGCCAGGGTCAGGCCAATGGCGGTGCCGATGATCCGTTGACCGAGTTTGCGGCGGGTGGCGCCGTAGTTCGGTTGGCAGACGAACAGCGTCGTGAGGATGATCCAGTAGCCTTGGGACGGGTGAATCAAATGCACCATGGCGTAGCCGATGCTCAGCGCCAGGGGCAATCGCAGGGCATGGCGGAACAGCAGCGAGGTCGGCGTCAGCTGCGTGCGCAAGCGAAGCCACACGTCCTTGAGGTTGCGCGGTGAACGGTCAAGCAAGCTGCTGTCGGTGGCGTCGGCCAGGGCGTCAGGGTTACTGGCATCGCTGAGCAAGCGGTCGAGGGTGCCGAGGTTGGCCGCCAGTGCCCGCAGTGAACGCAGCAAGCCGCGCCAGGCCGGGTTGCTCTGGATGCGCAGGTGTTCGAGGGAGGCATCCAGGTCGTTCAGGGCTTCGGCGAAACCGGCGTCATAGGTGAACGGCTGGCGCATCTGGATCGATTCGGCCAGGGCCCGGCAGGCTTTGCCTTGCTGGCGCAACAGGCGCTGGCAGCGGAACAGCACGTCACTATGGAAAAAGGCCTCGGCCAGGGCGTTGTAAGGGTAGTGCGAAGAGCTGGCGCGTTCGTGGATGTCCTGGGCGAGGAAGTACAGTTTCAGGTAGCGGCTGACTTTCGACCCCGGTCGGCCGTTACCGACCCGGTGCAGGATGATCTCCTTGGCGGCATTCAGTGCCGCCACCACCCGGCCGTTCTGCTGGGCCAGTTCCAGGCGCCGCGCCTCCACATCCATCTGCCGGACCGGCTCAAACAGCGAGGATTTCAGCTTCAGGTAAAAGCCCAGCTCGCGGAACAACCGCGCCAGGCTCTGCTGCACCGGCTGATTGGAAAACAGCGCCTGCCACAACACCGAGAGCAGGCCGTACCAGGCCGCACCGGCCACCAGCAGTACCGGCTCATGCCAGACGTCGGTGACCGCACCGCCACGCTGGTCCACGCCGATCATGGTGTAGACCGACAGAATCAACGTCGCCGAGGCAATCGCGCCATAGCGTTCGCCGAGGGCGCCGAGCATGGTCAGGCAGAACGCGGCCAGGGCGAAGGCGATGATAAACAGTGAGGGGTAGGGGAAGAGCAGTTCGACAGACAGGGCGGCAACGGCGAAACACACCAGCGTCACGGCCAGCGCGTTGAGACGGCCCTGCCAGCTGTCGTCGGTCTCGGCCAGGGCGCTGGCGATAATCCCCAGGAACAACGGGATCAGCAGGCCCATTTCGTCCTGATACCAGCACAATGCCATGGTGCCGGTCAGGGCGATGAATACCCGCACGCTGTAGCTGAATTTATCCAGCGCCCAAAGGCGACGCAGAGACTGGCGGAACGAAGTCGATGACATGAAATGCGAAGGCCTTCCGAGGCAATGACGCTAAATTGAGCCACTAATGACGCCGACGCAATGGCGCCGATCACATCAGACAGCAAAATCTGTTCCTTTGAGCATTGGTGACCTGGTTGATCACAAGTTTTGTGGCTGGCCGAGAAACCTGTGGGAGCGAGCTTGCTCGCGATGAGGCCATAACATTCAACAGAGATGTTGACTGATAGGCCGCCATCGCGAGCAAGCTCGCTCCCACAGGAGGGTGTGTAGGTTTTTGGATCAGACGTACTGCGCGGCCGCGTAACCCGACGCCCACGCCCACTGGAAGTTGAACCCGCCCAGATGCCCGGTCACGTCAAGCACTTCGCCGATGAAATACAGCCCCGGGCTTTTCAGCGATTCCATGGTCTTGGACGACACCTCATTGGTATTGACGCCGCCCAGGGTCACCTCGGCGGTGCGATAGCCTTCGGTGCCCGCAGGCACGACTTTCCAGCTCGCCAGTTTTTCCGCGATATCGGCCAGTTCCGCGTGGGTGTACTGCTTCATCGGTTTGGAGACGAACCAGTTGTCCGCCAGCAGGTTGGCCATCTTCTTGGTGAAAATTTCCCCGAGCAGGGTTTTCAACTCACTGTTGGGACGTTCGGCCTGTTGCTGTTGCAGCCAGTCCGGTACGTCGTGATCCGGCAGCAGGTTGATCAGGACGGTATCGCCGGACTCCCAGAACGAGGAAATCTGCAAAATCGCCGGGCCGCTGAGGCCGCGGTGGGTGAACAGGATGTTCTCGCGAAAGCTCTGGTCGTTGCAGCTCACCAGGCAATCCACCGAGGTACCGGACAACTCGGTACACAAAGCCTTGAGCTGGTCGGTGATGGTGAACGGCACCAGGCCTGCGCGGGTCGGCAGTAGCTCATGGCCAAACTGCCTGGCCACCTGGTAGCCGAAACCGGTGGCGCCCAGGGTCGGGATCGACAGGCCGCCGGTGGCGATCACTAGCGATTCGCAGGTGATCTGACCCATTGTAGTGTCCAGCAAGTAGCCCTTCTCAAGCCTCTCGATGGTCTGGATCGAGGTGTCCAGGTGAAGGCTGACGCCGACCTGATCGCACTCGTCGAGCAGCATTTCAAGGATGTCGCTGGATTTGTTATCGCAGAACAACTGGCCGAGTTTTTTCTCGTGATACGGCACGCCGTGCTTGGCCACCATACCGATGAAATCCCACTGGGTGTAACGGGCCAGGGCGGATTTGCAGAAATGCGCGTTCTGCGAGAGGAAATTACCCGGTTCGGTGTACATGTTGGTGAAATTGCAGCGGCCACCGCCCGACATCAGGATTTTCTTGCCGGCCTTGTTGGCATGGTCAAGCAGCAACACCTCGCGCCCGCGCCCGGCGGCGGTCAGTGCACACATCAACCCTGCGGCGCCAGCGCCAATGATCACGACTTCGGTAGAGCGCAAAACGGTGTCCTCTAAATGTGTCACCACAAAAACAATTGTGGGAGCGAGCTTGCTCGCGATGAGGCCGGCACATTCAACATAGTTGTTGTCTGACAGTCCGCCATCGCGAGCAAGCTCGCTCCCACAGGGATATACGTCGTACTTACAGGATGCGAACGCGCATCGAACGGCCTTTGATCTTGCCGTCATTCAAACGTTGCAAGGCCTGCTTGGCGACGCCGCGCTCCACGGCCACATAGGCCTGGAAGTCGAAAATCGCGATCTTGCCGACCTGGGCACCGGGGATGCCGGCGTCACCGGTCAGTGCGCCAAGAATGTCGCCCGGACGAACCTTGTCCTTGCGGCCGGCAGCGATGCACAGGGTGCTCATCTGCGGCAGCAGCGGGCCGCCGCCCTTGGAGGTGAGGTTGTCCACCTGGTCCCAGGTCAACGGCGTCTTCTGCAATTGCTCGATGGCTTGTGCACGCTGCGCTTCGGACGGCGCGACCAGGCTGATGGCCAGGCCTTTCTCGCCAGCACGACCGGTACGGCCCACGCGGTGGATGTGGATTTCGGAGTCACGGGCCAGCTCGACGTTGATCACCATGTCCAGCGAGTCGATGTCGAGGCCGCGGGCGGCGACGTCGGTGGCGACCAGTACCGAAGTACTGCGGTTGGCGAACATCGCCAGCACCTGGTCGCGGTCACGCTGTTCCAGATCGCCGTGCAGGCCGACGGCGGAGATGCCTTTGGCGGTCAGGTGATCGACGGTTTCCTGAACCTGTTGCTTGGTGAAGCAGAACGCCACGCAGGATGCCGGGCGGAAGTGGCCAAGCACCTTGGTCACCGCGCTCATGCGGTCGTCCGGGGAAATCTCGTAGAAGCGCTGTTCGATCTGCGTATCGTCGTGGAACGCTTCGGCCTTCACCTGCTGCGGATTGCGCATGAACTTCGACGCCAGCTGCTTGATGCCGACCGGGTAGGTGGCGGAGAACAGCAGGGTCTGGCGACGTTCCGGGGCCTGCATGATGATTTCTTCGATGGAGTCGTAGAAACCCATGTCGAGCATGCGGTCGGCTTCGTCGAGGATCAGGGTATTGAGGCCGTGAAGCACCAGCGAGCCCTTGCGCAGGTGCTGCTGGATGCGCCCCGGGGTGCCGACGATGATGTGCGCGCCGTGTTCCAGCGAGGCGATCTGCGGGCCGAGGGATACGCCGCCGCACAGGGTCAGGACCTTGATGTTGTCTTCGGCACGGGCCAGGCGGCGGATTTCCTTGGCGACCTGGTCGGCCAGCTCGCGGGTCGGGCACAGGATCAGCGCCTGGCAGCCGAAGTAGCGCGGATTGATCGGGTTCAGCAGGCCGATGCCGAATGCGGCGGTCTTGCCGCTGCCGGTCTTGGCCTGGGCGATCAGGTCCATCCCCTTGAGGATCACCGGCAAGCTTTGCGCCTGGATCGGCGTCATCTGGGCATAACCGAGGGAGTCGAGGTTAGCCAGCATGGCGGCGGACAGCGGCAAAGTATTAAATTCGGTGGCGATGGTGGTCACGGGACTGGCCTGCAAAACAAAATGTCGCGCAGTGTACCAGTCCGATGGCCATTCGCCCTAAGGTTCGATGTGCTGTTCCGGACGTTTGACACGCCGTCCGTCTTGCTTTGAGAGCTGGGAAAAGATAGTTGCGGCCAACATCGCCATGATTCCGACGGTCACAAAGGTCAGCTGAAATGCACCCAGGACCGTGTCTACACCGTCGTTTCCAATCTCTGCCGTGAACCCGCCTAGCAGCGCACCCGCACACGCAACCCCCAGGCTCAGGGACAATTGCGCGACCACCGACAGCAGGCTGTTGCCGCTGCTGGCGCTGGCGTCGTCGAGGTCGATCAGGGTCACGGTGTTCATCGCGGTGAACTGCAAGGAGTTGATTGCGCCAAGGATCGCCAGCAGGCAGAGCAGCAGCCAGTACGGCGTCTGCTCGCTGACCAGGCCCATGCTCGCCAGCATGATGCCCAGCGCCAGGGTGTTGCCGGTGAGCACCATGCGATAACCCAGACGCTCGATCAGTGGCCGCGCCACCCACTTGGCGATCATCGCCGCTGCCGCCAGCGGCAGCATGCTCATCCCGGCCTGGGACGGCGAGTAACCCAGCGCCACTTGCAGCAACAACGGCACCAGAAAGGGCAGGGCACCGCTGCCGAGACGGGCGAACAGGTTGCCGAGAATGCCCACGGCAAAGGTCCGGGTCTTGAACAGCGACGGCGCAAACAGCGGATTCTCGACATGCCCGGCGCGTAGCCAGTACGCCGCCAGGCACGCCATGCCGCCGAACAGCAGCAACATCACCCGCAGGTGCGGCAGGTGCAATTCGCCCAAGCCTTCCATGGCGATGGTGATCAGAATCATCGCCGCACCGAACAGCACGAAACCCAGGCTATCGAAACGAGTGCGCTCGGAGCCACGAAGGTCGGGGATGAATTTCCAAACGGCGTAGCAACCGACCAACCCCACCGGCAGGTTGATCAGGAAGATCCAGTGCCAGGTCAGGTATTGCACCATCCAGCCGCCCATGGTCGGGCCGATCAACGGGCCGAGCAGCCCGGGAATGGTGATGAAACCCATGATTCGCACCAGTTCCGAGCGCGGGTAGGCGCGCAATACTACCAAGCGCCCGACCGGGAGCATCAGAGCGCCGCCCAGCCCTTGAATCACCCGCGCGCCGATCAGCATGCTCAGGCTGCCCGACAGTGCGCAGAGCAGCGAGCCGAGACTGAACAGCAGGATTGCGCTGAAGAAGATCTTCCTGGTGCCAAAACGATCGGCGATCCAGCCCGAAGCGGGAATCAGCAAGGCGACCGTGAGCATGTAGGCGATGATCACACCCTGCATGCGCAATGGGTCTTCGGCCAGGTCGCGGGCCATGGCCGGCAGGGCGGTGTTGAGAATCGTCCCGTCGAGGGACTGCATGAAAAACGCGATGGCGACGACCCACGGCACCCAGCGGGCGGTGACGGCGTCGAGAGGCGGGCGGTTGGGCATGGGACCTCTTGTGTAGGAGCGAGCTTGCTCGCGATGGTCGTGAACGATAACGCGTTCTGTCTGGAAAAATGCGGCGTCTCAGCAACCATCGCGAGCAAGCTCGCTCCTACAGGGGTATGCGTGTTTACAGGGTCAACGTAAGTCGGCTGACCAGCGCCCCCGGCAACAACGCCGACGCCGTCGCCCGCTGGCTATAGGTGCTCGCCGACAGCAACAACTCCCGCTCCGCGGTCAACGCTTCCAGCTGCGAACCGAGCAGGCTGAAGGCACTGTCATCAAAGCGCATGGTGCTGACCGGTGCCTGAATCTCGCCGTTCTCGACCCAGAACGTGGCAAAGCGGGTCATGCCGGTCAGGCGTGCGGCCGGTTGATCCGAGAAGTTCAGGTACCACAGGTTGCTGATGTACAACCCCGTGCCCAGTTGTTTGAGGATGTCAGTGTCAGGCAATAGCCCGGCTTTCATGTTCAGCGCGCTCGGCGATTCACCGCCGCTGGCGCCATTGGCGGTCAAACCGTATTCCGCTGCGCTGCGCGAGCTGACCAGTTGTGCCCCGGCCTTGCCATCGACGATCAACCCCAGATCACTGCGTGGATAACCTTCATCGGAAAACGCCGGGCTCAGCGAGCCGCTGACTTTTTCATCCAGCGAGACCAGCGGGCTGAAAGCGCTGTCGCCACCGTAGAGCTTTTGCAGCGGGCTGCTTTTGCTGGCAATCGACTGTGCCGAGAAACCGCCCCAGCACAGCATGCCCATGATTTCTTCCAGCGCCGCCGGTGCCAGGTAAGCGCGGTACTGGCCGGGCGCCAAAGTGCGCAGCGGTCGCCCCAGAAACTCAAGCTGTTCGCGGGCTTGCTGGAAGCGTTTGGCAAAGCCTTCGCGGCTCCATTCGTGCCCGGCATAGCTGGCTTTCACGGCCTGGCCATTCTCGTGGAACAGGCTGAAGTCGAAATTGAAACTGTTGGCCTGATGCCAGCCGAAGGCACCCGAAGAACTGGCAAAGCCACGGCTGATCGGTCCGGCAGCGTAGAAACCGACAAGATCCAGTCCTTCGGCGGCCTGGGTAATCTGCGCGACCACCTGCTCGGTGTCCGGCAGTGGATGCGACTGCACGTTGTTGCTCTGCCAGCCATTGTGGTTGAGCAGCAAATAAGGATCCTGAGGCAGCAGCGGCAAGGTTTCCCGCAGCTGTTGCAGGCCTTCGGTCAAACGTTGCAGATCAACCTGGGGATCGCCGGCCAG
Source organism: Pseudomonas sp. BIC9C (assembly GCF_034541995.1). Classification (NCBI taxonomy): domain Bacteria; kingdom Pseudomonadati; phylum Pseudomonadota; class Gammaproteobacteria; order Pseudomonadales; family Pseudomonadaceae; genus Pseudomonas; species Pseudomonas sp. BIC9C. The sequence goes on along the minus strand of NZ_JAWDGM010000001.1, from coordinate 2,030,338 downwards.
GGTGATGTTCAGGTCGGCATGGCGGCCTTCGTTGATCAGCTTCAGGCCGATACTCGCCTGCTGCACCTGACCGGCCTGACGCACCTTGGCGTGGTTGAAACGCACGAAGGCCGACGATTCGGCGGCGTAGCTGAGGGTGAACTGCTCGGGCTCGCGAAGCGCTTTACGCAGGCTGCTGACCAGCGCCTTGAACGACGCGGACGGGCTGTTTGAAGGATTCATCAGGCGTCTCCTCCGAATACATCGACGTTGCTGAACACGCAGGCCGGTGACGCGTGGCCGACGCGGATCACCTGGTTCGGTTCACCCTTGCCGCAGTTCGGTGTGCCGAGGACCCTGAAGGTACTGGCATCGCCGACGGCGCTGAGGCTCTTCCAGAACTGCGCGGAGATACCCCGGTAATTAGGGTTCTTCACCACACCCTTGAGTTCGCCGTTTTCGATCAGTTGGCCCCACTCGCAGCCGAACTGGAATTTGTTGCGGGCATCGTCGATTGACCAGGAACGGTTGGTCGACATCAGCACGCCGTGTTCGATGCCGCCGATCAGCTGTTCGATGGACTGATCGCCGGGCTCGATGTTGAGGTTGGCCATGCGGTCGATCGGTGGACGGTTCCAGCCGCAGGCACGGCTGTTGGCGACGCCGTCCATGCCGGCGCGGAATTGCGACAACGCACCGCCCAGCGGACGCAGCAGCAAACCTTCGCGGATCAGGAACTGCTTGCTGGCGGGTGTGCCGTCGTCGTCATGGCCGTAGCTGGCAAGCTCCTCGGGGATGTCCGGGTCGAAGGTCACGTTGAGCAGGCCGGAACCGTATTGCAGACGGCCGAAATCTTCGGTTTTGACGAAGCTGGTGCCGGCGTAATTGCGCTCGTCGCCGAGGATGCGGTCCAGTTCCAGCGGGTGACCGATGGATTCGTGGATTTGCAGCATCATCTGGTCGGGCATCAGCAGCAGGTCGCGCTTGCCTTGGGGCGTGTTCGGCGCCAGGAGCAATTGCAGGGCCTGATCGGCCACCTGGGCACCGGCGCCGATCAGCCCGCAGCGGCTGATGACGTCCGCCGCACCTTGCTGGCCGAAGTTCTCGCGGCCCAGGCTGCGGGTCTGGCTGTCGTTGCCGTCGTAGGCCGTGACGTCCAGGCCGGGGTACACAAAGCGTTGGGTCTGGCGCAGTTCGGCACCGGCGCTGTTGAGGTAGATCTGCTCGACGTGGGTGATACCCAGGCTGACCTGCCAGTTCACCAGGCGCTCGTCCCTGGGCACGGCGGCCGACTCGGTGCCGAGCAGTTGGTAGCAGTCGCTCAGGGACGGGAAGGCCTGGTCGAGGTTGGGCGAAAAGTAATCGGCGCGGTCGCTGGAAACAGCCTGCTCGCGCAGGTCCAGCAAGGCGTGGGGCTTGAGTCGACGGGCCTGGAGCTCGGCGCGTTCGAGGGCGGCTTGCAGGCCTTGTTGCGACAAATCACTGGTCGCTGCATAAGCCTCGACGCCATTGACCCGCACGGTCAGCATCGCCCCTTCGTCTCGGCTCAGGCTTGGCGGTTCGGCGACGTTCTTGCGCACCGACAGGTACTGCCCGGATTCGCGCACATAACGCAGGGAAAAGAATTCAGCACCCGTGCGCAAGGCAGCGAAGCGCTGCTTGAGCTGGGGGTAGAAATCGAACATTCGTGAACCTCCTGGGTATGGAGCGTCGATGTTGCGAGGGGAGGGTGAAACGTTTGCGTGGCGCTAGAGTAGGCCTGCGTGGGGGGTGGGATCAAGGATGGAGCGGTGTGGGAGGGGATTAGTGAGTTGTTCTTCAGGGCCTCTTCGCGAGCAGGCTCGCTCCCACATTTGATTTCTGGTGTTCACAAATATTGTGTTCACTGAAGATCCCCTGTGGGAGCGAGCCTGCTCGCGAATAGCCTTGATGCGGTGTAACGGTGTTACGCGGTCTGGCTCACTTCCCGCACCGGCTTGCCCTTCACCGGCGCTCCACCTGCCACATAGTAAGTGGCTGTGCTGCGCGGCAACGGCTTGCGGCCACGGATCTTGTCGGCGATTTTCTCGGCCATCATGATCGTCGGCGCGTTGAGGTTGCCGGTGGTGATGATCGGCATGATCGAGGCATCGACCACACGCAGGCCCTGCATGCCATGCACACGGCCCTGGCCATCGACCACGGCCATTTCGTCAGTGCCCATCTTGCACGAGCAGGACGGGTGGAAGGCGGTTTCAGCGTGTTCGCGGATGAACTTGTCCAGCTGCTCGTCGGTTTGCACTTCGATGCCCGGGCTGATCTCGCGACCACGGAAGGCGTCCAGTGCAGGTTGCTGCATGATTTCACGGGTCAGGCGGATGCCGTCGCGGAATTCCTGCCAGTCCTGCTCGGTGGCCATGTAGTTGAACAGGATGCTCGGGTGCTGACGCGGGTCCTTGGACTTGACCTGGATGCGACCACGGCTAGGCGAACGCATGGAACCCATGTGCGCCTGGAAGCCGTGCTCTTTCACACCGTTGCTGCCGTTGTAGTTAATCGCTACCGGCAGGAAGTGGTACTGGATGTTTGGCCATTCGAATTCCGGGCGGGTTCGAATGAAACCACCGGCTTCGAACTGATTGCTGGCGCCGATGCCGGTGCCGTTGAACAGCCACTCGGCACCGATGGCCGGCTGGTTGTGCAAGAGCAGCGACGGGTACAGCGAGACCGGTTGGGTGCAAGCGTATTGCAGGTACAACTCAAGGTGGTCCTGCAGGTTTTCACCGACGCCCGGCAGGTCGTGGACCACCGGAATGTCGAGGCTTTGCAGCAGTTTCGCCGGGCCGACGCCGGAGCGTTGCAGGATCTGCGGCGAAGCGATGGCGCCGGAGCACAGCAGCACTTCCTTGCGTGCTTTGACTTCAACGCGCTCTTCAGCCGCGCCGACCAGGTAACGTACGCCGACCGCACGCTTGCCTTCGAACAGGATCTTGTCGGTCAGGGCGTAGGTGACGATGGTCAGGGTCGAACGCTTCTTGGCGACGTCCAGGTAACCGCGGGCCGTGGAGGCACGACGGCCTTTCGGCGTCACGGTGCGGTCCATCGGGCCGAAGCCTTCCTGCTGGTAGCCGTTCAAATCTTCGGTGCGCGGGTAACCGGCCTGCACGCCCGCTTCAACCATGGCGTGGAACAGCGGGTTGTTGCCGGCTTTCGGCGTGGTCACGCTGACCGGGCCTTCGCCACCGTGGTAGTCGTTCGGGCCGATGTCGCGGGTTTCGGCCTTGCGGAAATACGGCAGGCAGTCGAGGTAAGTCCAGTCTTCCAGGCCTGGCAGTTTGGCCCAGCCGTCGTAGTCCATGGCGTTGCCGCGGATGTAGCACATGCCGTTGATCAGCGAAGAGCCGCCGAGGCCCTTGCCGCGACCGCACTCCATGCGGCGACCGTCCATGTGTGGTTCCGGATCGGTTTCGTAGGCCCAGTTGTAGCGACGGCCTTGCAGCGGGAACGCCAGGGCGGCCGGCATTTGCGTGCGGAAGTCGAAACGGTAGTCCGGGCCGCCGGCTTCGAGCAGCAGGACGGTGACGCCTGCGTCTTCGGTCAGACGGGTCGCCAGGGTGTTACCGGCGGAGCCGGCACCGATGATGATGTAATCGAATTCTTGGGACATTGAATGCACCCTCTTTGAATGGTGTTCAGGTCAGGCCTGACGAGTGCTGCGCACTCGAATCGCGGGCAAGCCCGCTCCCACAAGGATCGGGGTTGCCACAGATTTGGCGAACGACACCAAACCTGTGGGAGCGGGCTTGCCCGCGAAGGCGGCCTCGCAGGCAATACAGGACTCGGGTCTTAGAACACCGAGGCGTAATCGCCCAGCTCGACCTGTACCGATTTGATGCGGGTGAAGTTGTTCAGCGAGCTGATGCCGTTTTCACGACCAACACCCGACTGCTTGTAGCCGCCAACCGGCATCTTCGCGTCGGACTCGCCCCAGGCGTTGATCCAGCAGATACCGGCTTCCAGCTGATGAATCACGCGGTGCGCGCGGTTCAGGTCGCGGGTAACGATACCGGCGGCCAGGCCGAAGTCGGTGTCGTTGGCGCGACGGATCACTTCTTCTTCGGTTTCGTAGGTGAGGATCGCCATCACCGGGCCAAAGATTTCTTCACGGACGATGGTCATGTCGTCGGTGCAGTCGGTGAACACGGTCGGGGCCACGAAGGCACCTTTGGCGAATCGCCGTCGGTCAGACGCTCACCGCCGCACAGTACGCGGGCGCCTTCTTCCTTGCCCTTGGCGATGTAGCCCAGCACGTTTTCCATGTGGGCGAAGCTGACCAGCGGGCCGAAGTTGGTGTTTTCGTCTTCCGGGTTGCCGATGCGGATGCGCGCAACGCGCTCAACGATCTTGGCTTCGAAGGCGGCTTTCAGGTGGCTCGGCACGAACACACGAGTACCGTTGGTGCAGACCTGACCGGAGCTGTAGAAGTTGGCCATCATCGCGGTGTCGGCGGCGCGATCGAGGTCGGCGTCGTCGCAGATGATCAGCGGCGACTTGCCGCCCAGTTCCATGGTCACGTCTTTCAGCGAGGAAGCCGAGGCGCTGGCCATGACTTTCTTGCCGGTGTCGGTGCCGCCGGTGAAGGAGACTTTCTCGATGCGCGGGTGCTCGGTCAGCCAGGTGCCGACTTCACGGCCGCTACCGGTCAGGACGTTGAACACACCGTTCGGCAGGCCGGCTTCGGTGTAGATCTCGGCCAGTTTCAGGGTGGTCAGCGAGGTGACTTCACTCGGTTTGAAGATCATCGCGTTACCGGCGGCCAGGGCTGGTGCGGATTTCCACAGGGCGATCTGGATCGGGTAGTTCCATGCGCCGATACCGGCCACGATGCCCAGCGGCTCGCGACGGGTGTAGACGAACGAGGTGGTGCGCAGCGGAATCTGCTCGCCTTCGATGGCCGGTACCAGGCCTGCGTAGTACTCCAGCACGTCAGCGCCGGTGACGATGTCGACGTATTTGGTTTCGGAGAATGCTTTACCGGTGTCCAGAGTTTCCAGAGCAGCCAGTTCATCGTTGCGCTCACGCAGGATTTCCACGGCGCGACGCAGGATGCGCGAACGCTCCATGGCGGTCATTGCGGCCCAGATTTTCTGGCCCTTTTCGGCGCTGACCACAGCGCGCTCGACGTCTTCCTTGGTCGCACGTTGTACTTTTGCGAGGACTTCACCGTTAGCCGGGTTGATGGCTTCGAAAGTGGCGTCGCTGCTGGCGTCGCTGTACGCGCCATCGATGTAGAGTTTTTGCAGTTCGAAACGGGCCATATTGTCCTCGCAAGTGCATTGGTTGTTGGCGCGATTCAGGTGTCGAGCGTTCTATGTGTGCTCTAACTCACCCGCTTGGCCAGTTGGGTATCCATGTATTCGTAAGCGATCCGTTGCGCCTGCTCGGTGTCGAAAGCATCTCCCGACAGCGCGCCGCGCAACCACAAGCCGTCGATCAACGCTGCCAGGCCACGTGCGGCGCTGCGCGCATCATGGAGCGGCAGCACGCGGCGGAACTGGCAGCACAGGTTGGAATACAGACGGTGATCGTTGATCCGCTGCAACCTGTGCAAAGACGGCTGGTGCATGCTGGTGGCCCAGAAGGCCAGCCAGGTTTTCATTGCCGGGCCATTGACCTGGCTGGCGTCGAAGTTGCCTTCGATGATCACCTGCAGATGCGCCCGCGGGCTGTCATCTGTCAGCGCCAATCGGCGCGCGGTGACGTTCTCGCTCAGGACGGTCATCAGGTACCCCATGGTGGCGGCGATCAGGCCATTCTTGTCCTGAAAGTAGTGACTGATGATGCCGTTCGAGACACCGGCCAAACGGGCGATCAGCGCAATGCTGGCGTCCCCCATTCCGACCTGATCGACGGCCAGCAACGTGGCTTCGATCAATTGCTGGCGGCGGATGGGTTGCATACCGACCTTGGGCATCTTGCACATCTCCTTGGGCCTTGCGGCAGACGTCAGACGGCTACCGGCTTGAGGGCCAGTCTATTTTGTTTTGATTGAACGTTCAATCAACAAAGAATAAGATCTGCGACAAATCGTCGCTGCTTACAGGTTTTTCCTGCGTGTAAATGGCGGCAAACCGACATCCGAAACGGCTCGAAGCCTTTACGCCATGGCGTCTCAAGGGCTTCGGGCTTTTTTCGGGCTGTCTTTATATCACCCGCCGGTCGGCTGCCCACTAACCGATTGGTCGGGTAACTCGTTTGTCTTGCGTTCTTCTCTCGCACTGCCCGGAGCATCTGTGCCATGAGTTCTGCCTCGCTTATAAAGACCCCACCCGAGAAGGTGACGGTCAACGGTTGGGTGTTCTACACCTCTACCGCGTTGATTCTGTTGTTGACCGCCATTCTGATCATCGCCCCGCAAGAGGCCGGCAGAATGCTGGGTATGGCGCAAGCCTGGTTGTCCCGCAGCTTCGGCTGGTACTACATGGTGGTGATTGCCGCCTACCTGATTTTCGTCGTCGGCCTGGCGTTTTCGTCCTACGGCAAACTCAAGCTCGGCAGCAAGGACGACACCCCGGACTTCAGCTACGGCGCCTGGGCGGGGATGCTGTTCTCCTCGGGTATCGGCATTTCGTTGCTGTACTTCGGTGCGTCGGAGCCACTGGACCACTACTTCAACCCGCCGGAAGGCGTGGCCGGCAGCAACCTTGCCGCCCGTCAGGCCGTGCAACTGACCTTCCTGCACTGGGGTCTGCACGGCTGGGCGATTTACGCATTGGTCGGCCTGGCCGTTGCCTACTTTGCTTACCGTCATAACCAGCCGCTGGCGTTGCGTTCGGCACTGTATCCGCTGGTAGGCGAGCGTTGGGTCAAGGGTGCGGCCGGGCATGCGGTGGACGGCTTCGGCATGTTCGTGACCCTGCTGGGTCTGGTGACCAACCTGGGGATTGGTTCGCTGCAAGTGTCGTCGGGGCTGGAAAACCTGTTCGGCATGGAACACAGCAACACCAACCTGCTGATCGTGATCATTGTGATGAGCACCGTGGCGACCATCGCTGCCGTGTCGGGCGTGGAAAATGGCATCCGTCGCCTGTCCAACCTGAACATCGTGCTGTTCAGCGGCCTGCTGATTTTCGTCCTGTTGTTCGGTCCGACCCTGCACCTGCTCAACGGCTTCGTGCAGAACGTCGGCGACTACCTTAACGGCGTGGTGCTGAAGACTTTCGACCTCTATGTGTACGAAGGCGACAGCGAGAAGTCCGACCGCTGGCTGGGCCTGTGGACCCTGTTCTACTGGGCCTGGTGGATTTCCTGGGCGCCATTCGTGGGCATGTTCATCGCGCGTATTTCCCGTGGTCGCACCGTGCGTGAACTGGTGGCCGGCGTGCTGTTGATTCCGCTGGGCTTTACCCTGGCGTGGCTGTCGATCTTCGGTAACTCGGCCCTGGACCTGGTGATGAACCATGGGGCGGTAGAACTCGGGAAGACCGCGCTGGAGCAGCCGTCCATGGCGATCTACCAGTTGCTTGAGCATTATCCGGCGTCGAAAGTGGTGATCGGTGTGTCGATCTTTGTCGGCTTCGTGCTGTTTCTGACCCCGGCGGATTCCGGCGCGGTGATGATGGCCAACCTGTCCTGCAAGGGCGGCACCGTCGATGAAGACGCGCCGCACTGGCTGCGGATCTTCTGGTCGGTGGTGATCACCCTGGTGACCATCGGCCTGCTGTTCGCCGGCAACTTCGAAGCCATGCAAACTATGGTGGTACTGGCCGGTCTGCCGTTCTCGGTGGTGCTGGTGTTCTTCATGTTCGGCTTGCACAAGGCCATGCGCCAGGACGTACAGATCGAACAGGAACAAGCGGAGCTGGCGGCACGCGGTCGCCGTGGTTTCACTGAGCGTTTGACTCAACTGGACCTGCAACCGAGCCAGTCGGTCGTTCAGCGTTTCATGGACAAGCATGTCAGCCCGGCATTGCAAGATGCGACGGCGCAAATGCGTGCTCAAGGTCTGGAAGTTCAGACGCTGCTGGGCAAGTCCAAGCGTTGCATGGGCGTACGGGTCGAGATGGAAGAGGGCAACCCGTTTGTCTACGAAGTGAGCCTGGACGGCTACCTGGCCACGCCAACCGAATCGGCTCAGTCCGATGAGGCGCGTCAGCGTTACTACCGTGCCGAGGTGTACCTGCACAACGGCAGCCAGGACTACGACTTGATGGGCTTCACCCAGGATCAGATCACCCGTGACGTGCTCGATCAGTTTGAAAGCCATCGCCAGCTCCTTGGCCGGGTTTATAGCTGAGTTGTGAGGTCTGCGGTGCAGTGAATGCACCGCAGACTTCATTGTGGCGAGGGGGCTTGCCCCCGTTCGGCGGCGCAGCCGTCGTAAATCCGGATAATGCGTTGTGTCTGAACTACCGCGGTGCCCGGGTTTGGGGCCGCTGCGCGACCCAACGGGGGCAAGCCCCCTCGCCACAGGGTTCTCTGTTTACAGTTGAATTTCTGCACAAACAAAAACGCCGCGATACTCTCGCGGCGTTTTTGCATCTGTTGCCTTACCCCAGGTTCTTGCCGAGCAGTGCGTGATACAGCTCACTGTCGCCAAGAATCCCCACCACATGATTGTTATCGTGCAGCACCAGCTTGTTGCCGGTCTGATAACGAATCTGCAGCGCGTCGCGCATGCCGATGTTGGAGTCCACCAGCGTCGGCTTGCGTTCCAGGCCTTCGACGGCTTGCCCCGGCATCCAGTTCTGCAGGTCCATGCTCGAGCCGTTCTTGCGTGCGCCTTTGATAGTGTTGCCTTCCGCCAGGTCCAGCCACGAATCGCCGCCCGGATCGAGGCATACCGAACCGTTGATGCGTTTGCAGTTGTCCAGGGTGCGCATCAGGCTGCGACCGCACAGTACGTTCAGCGGGTTGGTGTGGGCCACGAAGGTCCGCACGTAGTCGTCCGCCGGGTTGAGGACGATTTCTTCCGGTTTGCTGTACTGGATGATCCGGCCGTCTTTCATGATCGCAATACGGCTGCCGAGTTTCAGCGCTTCATCAAGGTCGTGGCTCACGAAGACGATGGTCTTGTGCAGCTTGCGTTGCAGTTCCAGCAGTTCGTCTTGCAGGCCTTGGCGGATCAGCGGGTCGAGTGCCGAGAACGGTTCGTCCATCAACAGGATGTCGGCGTCCATTGCCAGCGCACGGGCTAGGCCCACGCGTTGTTGCATACCACCGGACAGCTCGTTGGGCTTCTTGTTGCGCCATTGGCTCAGGCCCACCAGTTCAAGCTTTTCATCCACCAGTTTGCGGCGTTCCTTTTCAGGACGGCCTTGCATCTCCAGGCCGAAACTGATGTTCTCGCGAACGGTCAGCCAGGGCATCAGGGCGAACTTCTGGAACACCATCGCAATGCGCTTGGTGCGCATCATTTTCAGCTCGGCGGCGGAGCAGGAAGCAATGTTGATCTGCTTGCCTTCGTGCTCGACGAACAGCTTGCCGCGGCTGACGGTGTTGAGGCCGTTGATGCAGCGCAGCAGGCTGGATTTGCCGGAGCCGGACAAGCCCATCAGCACACAGATTTCACCTTTTTCGATATCCAGGCTGGCCTTTTCGACGCCAACGATCTGCCCGGTCTTTTTCAGGATCTCGCTGCGGGTCAAGCCTTGATCGAGAAGTTTCAGTGCCTCGCGTGGATCTTTGGTGAAGATCACGTCGACGTCTTCGAAGCGAATTATGCTCATGCGTCACCCCCTACTTTGGCTTCGGGTTGTTTGCAGATACGGTCGAGCATGATCGCCAGCAGTACGATCGCCAGGCCCGCTTCGAAGCCCAGGGCGATATCAGCGGTATTCAGTGCGTTGACCACCGGTTTACCCAATCCGTCGGCGCCTACCAGTGCCGCGATCACCACCATCGACAACGACAGCATGATGCACTGGGTGATGCCGGCCGCGATGCTCGGCATGGCGTGAGGCAGTTCGATCCGCGTCAGCAGTTGGCGACGCGAGCAGCCAAAGGCCTTGCCGGCGTCCATCAATTCTTCCGGGACATCGCGGATACCCAGGTAGGTCAGGCGGATGGGCGCGGCAATCGCGAACACCACCGTGGAGATCAGGCCCGGGACCACACCCAGCCCGAAGAGGGTCAGGGTAGGAATGAGGTAAACGAAGGTCGGTACGGTCTGCATCAGATCGAGTACCGGACGCATTAAAGTGTAGAACATCGGCTTGTGCGCCGCGACGATGCCCAGCGGTACGCCGATGACCACGCAGACCAGGGTGGCGAACATCACCTGGGCGAGGGTTTCCATGGTTTCCTGCCAGTACCCCAGATTGAGGATCAGCAGAAAGGAGGCAACGACAAACGCGGTCAGGCCCCATTTTCGTTGAATGAAGTGTGCCAGTAGCGCGATCAGGCCGATCAGTGCCAGCGGGTTGAACCAGGTCAGCGCAAACGTCACGCCGTGGATCATCGTTTCCAGTGACACGGCGATTGCGTCGAAGGTGCTGGCGCCGTGTTGCGTCAACCATTCAACGAAGCCCGCGATGTACTGGCCTAAAGGGATTTTCTGATCAATCAGCATGGTAGTGAACGTCCGCATGCAAGGAAATAAACAGCCCGGACGGCCGGAGCCGTCCGGCATAAGCGATTACTGATTCAGCTTGGCTTTCACGGCTTCCAGGCCAGGTTTACCGTCAGTGGTGGTCACGCCAGCGAGCCAGGTATCGAGCACCTGTGGATTCTTTTTCAGCCAGGCCTTGGCGGCCGCGTCAGGCTTCATCTTGTCGTCCAGGATGTTGCCCATGAGTTCGCTTTCCATGTCGACAGTGAACTCCAGGTTTTTCAGCAGTTGGCCCACGTTGCTGCATTCCTCGGCGTAACCCTTGCGGGTGTTGGTCGCCACGGTGGCAGCACCGAAATCCGGGCCAAAGAAATCGTCGCCGCCGGTCAGGTATTGAATCTTGAAGCGCTTGTTCATCGGGTGCGGCGCCCAACCGAGGAAGACTACGGCGGTGTCGCGTTTCTGAGCGCGGTCGACCTGCGACAGCATGCCGGCTTCGCTGGACTCGACGACCTTGAAGCCCGCGTCCTTGAGGCCGAAGGCGTTCTTGTCGATCATCGTCTGAATCAGGCGGTTACCGTCGTTGCCAGGCTCGATGCCGTAGATCTTGCCGTCGAGCTCTTTCTTGAACTTGGCGATGTCGGCGAAGTCATGCAGCCCTTTGTCGTACAGGGCCTGGGGAACGGCGAGGGTGTACTTGGCGCCCTTGAGGTTGGTGCGCACGACATCCACGGTGCCGGCGTCGCGGTAGGCCTTGATGTCGTTTTCCATGGTCGGCATCCAGTTGCCGAGGAACACGTCCATGTTCTTGCCGTCGGCCAGGGACTTGTAGGTCACGGGCACGGAAATCATGGTGGTCTTGGTCTTGTAGCCGAGGGCATCGAGCACGACGCTGGTGGTCGCGGTGGTCGCGGTGATGTCGGTCCAGCCGACATCGGAGAAGTTTACGGTACTGCACTGCGCCGGTTCTGCGGCTTGCGCCAGCACCGGCAGACTAAGCATGGCGGCCAACAACAACGACGGGGAACCTTTCATGGATGGACTCCTTGGTGTTTTTTTTGGCAGTGTTCCGACTGGACCACCGCACTTATAGGTTGCGGTTGGATGGCGTTCTGGAGACAGCTCTACCACGGCGCCTTGCAATCGAGTCGATATGATCATGTACCAGTGAAAATCTGACGCCTACAGGGTGCGTCGTATCCAGTACAGGGATGGTCGCATCCAGTGTCGGTGACGTCGTTTACAGATTTTTTCAGCCCATTTTCTCGCTCTGAACCGCAAAAAAACGGCGAAAACACGGCGTAAAAGACACGCGGCGCTGGTGGGCATGAGTGCGTCGGTTAGAGACGTCGAACAACACGATAAAAGCTTGATGATGCGGTCATCTCGGCGGATTGCAGCTTGAGCGTAGCAGCTCCGTTACCGCGCGCTTTTGCGTGCGCAGTGGGCCCATCCAGGAGTTCGGCAGTAATGGCTATCAGTGTTTTCGACCTGTTCAAAATCGGCATCGGTCCTTCCAGTTCGCACACCGTGGGGCCCATGCGGGCGGCGGCGTTGTTTGTGCAGGGCTTGCGCGAGCGTAATTTGCTGGAGCAGGTGCGGCGTGTCGAAGTCCAGCTGTTCGGCTCGTTGTCGGCTACCGGCATCGGCCACGGCAGCGACAATGCGGTGATCATGGGCTTGATGGGCGAGTGGCCGGATGCGATCGATCCGTCGCAAATCGGCATCCGTATCCAGGCCCTGCGCGAAACCCACACGCTGTTGCTTGACGGTCGGCTGTCGGTGCCGTTCATCTGGGCCAGGGACATGCGCCTGATCGACGAAAACCTGCCGTACCACCCCAACGCCATGACCCTGATTGTCGAAGACGATCATGGCGAGCTTCATCGTGATACCTATTATTCGGTCGGTGGCGGTTTTGTCGTCGATCAGGCGCAAGCCTCCAGCGGCGTGGTGGACCTGGATCGCACCGTGCTGCCCTACGATTTTTCCAGTGCCGCCGAGCTGCTGGAGCTGTGCAAAAGACACAACCTGCGTGTGGCTGAATTGATGATGGCCAACGAGAAAGTCTGGCGCAGCGAAGAAGAAATCCGCAGCGGCCTGATGAAGCTCTGGCGCGCCATGCAGGATTGCGTCGAACAAGGCCTGAAACACGAAGGCATCCTGCCCGGCGGGCTGAACGTGCGCCGCCGCGCGGCCAAGCTGCATCGCAGCTTGCAGGAGTTGAACAAACCCAACGTGATCGGCTCGACCTTGAGTGCCATGGAATGGGTCAACCTGTTCGCCCTGGCGGTCAATGAAGAGAACGCCGCCGGCGGGCGCATGGTCACGGCACCGACCAACGGCGCGGCGGGGATCATTCCGGCGGTGTTGCATTACTTCATGAAGTTCAGCGAAGCGGTGACCGACGCCAATGTCGTTGACTACTTCCTCGGCGCGGCGGCGGTGGGAATCCTGTGCAAGAAGAACGCTTCGATCTCCGGTGCCGAAGTCGGTTGCCAGGGCGAAGTCGGTTCGGCCTGCGCCATGGCGGCGGCCGGGCTGGCAGAAATTCTTGGCGCCACACCAGAGCAACTGTGCAACGCGGCGGAGATCGGGCTGGAACACAACCTCGGCCTGACCTGCGACCCGGTGGGTGGGCTGGTCCAGGTGCCGTGCATCGAGCGCAATGCAATTGCGGCGGTCAAGGCGATCAATGCGGCGCAAATGGCTTTGCGCGGCGACGGCCAGCACTTTATCTCGCTGGATCGGGTGATCCGCACCATGCGCGATACCGGTGCCGACATGCATGACAAGTATAAGGAGACATCGCGGGGCGGGTTGGCGGTGAGTGCGGTGGAGTGCTGAAACCGAGTCGACCCAATCGCGAGCAGGCTCGCTCCCACAGTTGATATGTATTCCAATGTGGGAGCGAGCCTGCTCGCGAAGGCGGCAGACCAGTCAAAACTGCGCGCCAAGAGAACACCCGCTCGAACCCGCGCCACCTTTTAGTGCGTCGCTTATAGATAAATCGTCTTGCCAGCGGTCGGAGTCATTCAAGACTTCGACCATTCGTCACCCGTGCCTGTGGTGACACTCTTTTCCAGCCGCTCGTAGCCCTGTTCCCACAAGTGCTACCGAATTGCTCACAGCTTGCGGGCCGGGGCGCTTGCCAGGCCTGATGGCCATTTAAATCCCCACTCCTTGCACGTCATATATAGACACATTCCGACGTCGTTTTTAGGAGTTATTGAACGCGCATTCAAATTTAGGCATGGCAATTGCTCTGTCATTACAAAGCCCGTCTCCCACGCGAGAACGATGGCAATAAAAAGAGCCTCCGCCTGAGGCCATCACCCGCTTTGTGTGAGGAGATACCGCGATGACGACGTTCAACTCCGGGGCCCAACCCCAGAACCGTGCGCCTCAATCCATTGGCTTTCTGCTGCTGGACAATTTCACGCTGATTTCTCTGGCCTCCGCAGTGGAACCCCTGCGCATGGCCAACCAATTGTCCGGTCGCGAGCTGTATCGCTGGACCACCCTCACCGTCGATGGCGGTCAGGTCTGGGCCAGTGACGGTCTGCAGATCACCCCCGACGCCTCCATGCACAAAGCCCCGCCAATGGACACTGTCATCGTCTGCGGCGGTATCGGTATTCAGCGCACTGTTACCCGGGAACACGTGTCGTGGTTGCAAAGCCAGGCCCGCCAGTCTCGCCGCCTCGGCGCGGTGTGCACCGGCAGCTGGGCCCTGGCCTGCGCCGGCCTGCTCGACGGCTTCGATTGCAGCGTGCACTGGGAATGTCTGGCAGCGATGCAGGAAGCTTTCCCGCGGGTAGCCATGAGCACCCGTCTGTTCACCCTTGACCGTAACCGTTTCACCAGCTCGGGCGGCACCGCGCCGCTGGACATGATGCTGCACCTGATCAGTCGCGATCACGGTCGTGAACTGTCGGCGGCCATTTCGGAAATGTTCGTCTACGAGCGCATTCGCAACGAACAGGATCACCAGCGTGTGCCGCTCAAGCACATGCTCGGCACCAACCAGCCAAAATTGCAGGAAATCGTTGCGCTGATGGAAGCCAACCTCGAAGAGCCGATCGACCTCGACGAACTGGCGGTGTATGTCGCGGTGTCCCGTCGTCAGCTCGAACGCCTGTTCCAGAAATACCTGCACTGTTCGCCATCGCGTTACTACCTCAAGCTGCGCCTGATCCGCGCCCGGCAGTTGCTCAAGCAGACACCGATGTCGATCATCGAAGTGGCGTCAGTCTGCGGTTTCGTGTCCACACCGCACTTCTCCAAGTGCTACCGCGAGTACTTCGGCATTCCGCCGCGTGACGAGCGCGTTGGCTCCAACACGACCCAGCAAGTGGCGATGATGCCGCTGCCGCAAGCCCTGGTGCTGTCGCCGTTGTCCGGGCCGTTGTCGGCGCTGAGCCAGGCGCGTAACGAGTCGACATTTGCCAGTGTAAGGCTCTAAACCGAGGCGCTTTCATTCGCGAGCAAGCCCGCTCCCACATTGGTTCTGTGAACGACACAGATCAAATGTGGGAGCGGGCTTGCTCGCGAAGGCTTTTTATCGGCCTGTGTGGCTCTGCTGATACTCCGCCAATGCCGGCAACAACTGCTTGTCGATCGCCTGGCGCACCGCCGGCAGGATGGTCGCGCTGCTGGTGTACATCTGCTTGACCATGGTCCGCAAGGTCATCGCCCGTACATCGTTCAAACCCCGTACCGCACACTCGCAGGCTTGCTCTGCGGTGGCGCCGGTGGGCACTTCGAAACCCAATGACTTGAGCTGGCCCAACAGGTCTTCCTGGTCTATCAAATCAGCGTGCATCATGACGCAATCCTTCTTCAGGGAACGGTGTCGTGGTTCGATTCTGGTGGGGGTGCCGGGTGTCGGCAAGGACGATTTGTCGCAATGGCTCAATTGGTTATGAACATGTCGTTTTCGGCTAACCTGGCCCGCAGGGGAGTGGGCACACTGGACTCAGCTCGCTTCACGAAGGTTTGGTCACCCTCGAACGGCAGCTCCTCAACAGTACCCTCTGCCTCGATCCTGTCACGGCTTGATCGGGGCTTTTTTTGCCTGTGAATCAGGGAGGTATGCGGTGTCTGGACTGGCGCCATCGCGGGCAAGCCCGCTCCCACAGGTTGACCGAATTCTCTCGGAGGAATGCGATTGAATGTGGGAGCGAGCTTGCTCGCGATGAACGATGACGCGGTCTAGCGTTGCAGCACCAAATGCGCGACAACAACTCATCCCGGTCGACATAGCAGCCCTGGAAATGCCGCGCCCCGCTGGCGGGGTCGAAGGCGTTGCGGGCATGCAGGGTGCGGCGGTTGTCGAAGCACCACAGTTCACCGGGATTGAGCCGTTGCATCAACCTGAATCGAGGCTCGCGGGTCATCGCGATAAAGCGCCGGTAGGCCTTGTACAGCCTGGGCATCTGCTCTACCGAGGCATCGAACGGCCCGCGCAGAAAGTTCGCCATGCGGATTTCCGATACCTGCCCCGACGCATCCAGGGCAATGATCGGCGCGAGACAGCGGTAGTCGCTGTGACGGTCCTTGTTGCGAAACTCCACGGGGATTTCGCAGAGGCTTTGAAGGATTCGGGGTCTTCCTGGCGCAAGGCGTCGGCAATGGCAAAACCGTCGACGAAGATGCTCTCGCCACCCTTGGCGTTATTGACCAGGCAATGCAGGAATTGCAGCCCCGGTTGCAACTCCCGGGTCGGCAAATCGCTGTGCAGCGGCAGGTTGAAGGCGGTGTAGGCGTTGCTGTCGGCATCGGCCTTGGATTGCACGTTGAACAACACGCCGAAATTGCTCTCGCGGATGAAGGAAATCCGTTGGGCGATCAGCTTCAGAGAGCCGGGTTCGGTGGGCACGCCACGGACCTGGGTCAATCCGACATCCCGCACCGCCAACAACCATTGCAACAAGGCGTCGGAGTCGTTCATCAGCGCTTGATATTCGAACACCGGCAACTGCAAATCGCTGTGCCAGAGCCTGGCTACAGGCTTGCGTTGCTGGCGCTCGGCGCGGGATTCATCGTCATAGGCGTGGGCGCGCAGCCAGCCGGGGTCGAAACGACTGCAGTGGCCGTCCTGCCAATCAACCGCCAGGCAGCCATCGTTGTCGATACTGGCGTTATCGGGCATCAAATTCTGAGCCACATCGACGATTTCCAGCACTTGCTCGCGGGTCACGGTGTAGACGCACTGCGGGCACGGGCAATTGTCCCGCAGCCATTGATGGTGGAAAGGGCTGACGCGATCGTCGGCCCACTTCACCAGAACACGGTCCGCCAGGGTCTGCACGCCAGTCAGCGCGCTGATCAACGGATAGGTACGAAAGTCAGCAAATGCAGCGGCGGTGTTCATGGCGATCTCCTTGTTATTTTTTTGGGGGTAATGCGATCACTCGGCCAACATACTCGGGTGTTGGCAGGTCCGCCTGTTTGGCGACGATGGCTTGCAGTCGGCTCAGGGACTGCTCGCTGAACGGTGCCGAACGCGGCCCGGCGAGATCCACGTGCAGCAGCATCTGTTCGTTGCCTGCAAGTTCCTGGGCATCACCGACCAGATGCAGGCTGTGGTAGAGGTGCACGCGCTTGCTGTCGTGGGCAATGATTTGGGTGTGCACTTCGACCTGGGCATCGAGCTTCACTTCGTGCAGGTAGTTCAGGTGCAGTTCGAGGGTGAACAGCGAGTTGCCGCTGGCCTCGCGGCTGTTGCTGTCCAGGCCCAGGCGATCCATCAGGGCATCGGTGGCATAGCTGAAAATCAGCAGGTAGAAGGCGTCGCGCAGATGGCCGTTGTAGTCGACCCAGTCGGGGATGATGGTGGTTTGGTAGGTGGTCAGTGCGGGCATGATAAATGTTCCAACAATGGTGGTGACTTAACTGGCGCTTTCACGGGCAAGCCCGCTCCCACAGGGTTCTGCTGAGTGAGATAAATTGTGTTCACACCGCAAATCACTGTGGGAGCGGGCTTGCCCGCGAAGAGGCCGGTACTGCTGGCCTCATGACATGAGACTTACTCGCTAAACGCCATCCCATGCTTCTCTTTGGTGGTCTTCACCGCCTCCAGCACCGCCAGCAGGCAGTCATCACGATAGCGCTCCAGCGCCGAAATGCTGTGTTTACCCAGTTGATCGCTGGTGCCATCGACCACGTCGTCGATCAGCTTGTCGGTCAGTTCAGGTGCCGGCAGGTAAGTCCAGGGTAGCTGCAATGCCGGACCAAACTGCGCCATGAAGTGGCGCATGCCGGCATCACCGCCGGCCAGGGTGTAAGTCAGGAACGTGCCCATGAACGACCAGCGCAAACCGGCGCCGAAGCGGATTGCATCGTCGATTTCGCCGGTCGTCGCCACGCCGTCGTTGACCAGGTGCAACGCCTCGCGCCACAGCGCTTCGAGCAGGCGGTCGGCGATGAAACCCGGTACTTCCTTGCGCACGTGCAACGGGCGCATCCCCAGGGATTCATAGACTTTCATCGCCGCTTGCACCGCTTCCGGCGCGGTGTTCTTGCCACCGACCACTTCCACCAATGGCAGCAGGTACACCGGGTTGAACGGGTGACCGACCACGCAGCGTTCCGGATGCGTGGCGCTTTCGTAGAACTCGCTCGGCAACAGACCGGAGGTGCTGGAACCGATCAGCGCATTGGGCTTGGCCGCCGCGCTGATTTTGCTGTGCAGGTCCAGTTTCAGCTCCAGCCGTTCAGGGGCGCTTTCCTGAATGAAGTCGGCATCGCGCACGCACTCTTCGATGGTTGCGACAAAGCGCAGGCGATCCTGCGATGCACCCGGCGCCAGGCCTTGCTTTTCCAAGGCGCCCCAAGCGTTGGCGACACGCTTGCGCAGGGCCGCTTCGGCACCGGGGGCCGGGTCCCAGGCCACTACATCCAGGCCATGGGCGAGGGCGCGGGATACCCAACCGCTGCCGATGACACCGCTGCCCAGGGCGGCGAAGGTTTTGATTTCGGTGATAAAGCTCATGGTGATTTCCTAGAGAATTCGGTGATCCTCTGTAGGAGCGAGCTTGCTCGCGATGGTATTCCAGGCGCTGATTGGCGTCGGCTGTACCTTTTTCGCGAGCGAGCTCGCTCCTACAGGTTTTTGTGTTTGATTAACCGCGCTGGGTCAGGCCCATTTTCTTGCGGCCTTCAGCCGGCGTCAGGACGCGGGCACCGAGGCGGCTGAGGATTTCCGTGGCGCGCTCGACCAGTTGGCCGTTGGTCGCCAGTACACCCTTGTCCAGCCACAGGTTGTCTTCCAGCCCGACCCGTACGTTGCCGCCGAGCAACACCGCTTGCGCGGCCATCGGCATCTGCATGCGACCGATACCGAAGCCGGCCCAGACCGCGTCGGCCGGCAGGTTGTCGACCATGGCTTTCATGGTGGTGGTGTCCGCCGGCGCGCCCCAAGGGATGCCCAGGCACAGTTGGAACAATGGGTTGTCGAGCAGGCCTTCCTTGATCATCTGCTTGGCGAACCACAGGTGACCGGTGTCGAAGATTTCCAGCTCGGCCTTCACGCCCAGCTCTTGAATGCGTTTGGCGCCAGCGCGCAGCTGGGCCGGGGTGGAGACGTAAATGGTGTCGCCGTCGCCGAAGTTCAGGGTGCCGCAATCCAGGGTGCAGATTTCCGGCAGCAGCTCCTCGACGTGGGCCAGGCGGGTCAGCGGGCCAACCAGGTCGGTGTTCGGGCCGAATTCCATCGGATTCTCGCCGGCACCGATTTCCAGGTCGCCGCCCATACCGGCGGTGAGGTTGACGATGATGTCCACGTCCGCCTCGCGGATGCGCTCCATCACTTCGCGATACAGCGCCACGTCACGGCTGAACTTGCCGGTTTGCGGGTCGCGCACATGGCAGTGAACCACGGTGGCACCGGCCTTGGCGGCTTCCACGGCGGCGGCCGCGATTTGTTTCGGGGTGACCGGCACGTGTGGGCTCTTGGCGGTCGTGTCGCCAGCACCGGTGAGTGCGCAGGTGATGATGACGTCGTGGTTCATTTGGCGGTTCCTTACAGGCGAGTTTTTGGTTTTTGGCCAGGCGTGGTGGTCCCGTTCGCAGCCCGTTGGGGCTGCGAGTCGGTGGTTCGTTGGGTTTACTTACTGGTCAGTTGCAGGTTTTCAGCGGCCGGTTTGCCATCGAAGGTGGTGACGCCTTCAAGCCAGCGTTTCTTGTCCTGCGGGTGATCCTTGAGCCATTGTTTGGCCGACTCGAAAGCGTCCTTGTGATCCAGCAGCGGCTGCATCATCCGGCTCTCGTCTTCGGCGGTGAACGTCAGGTTGCTCAGCAAGCGACCGACGTTCGGGCATTGTTCGGCGTAGGTCGGTGCGGTGACGGTCCACACGGTGGCCTTGCCTTCATTCGGGCCCAGGGCGTCGTCGCTGCCGGTGAGGTAGGTCATTTTCACGTTGACGTTCATCGGGTGCGGCGCCCAGCCGAAGAACACCACGGCTTCGTTGCGACGCACGGCGCGATCCACCGCGGCGAGCATGCCGGCTTCGCTGGACTCGACCAGCTGGAACTTGCCGAGGCCGAACTGGTTCTTGGCGATCATCGCCTTGATCTGGGTGTTGGCGCCCGAGCCAGGCTCGATGCCGTAGATCTTGCCGCCCAGTTCTTTTTCGAATTTGGCGATGTCAGCGAAGGTTTTCAGGCCCTTGTCGGCGAGGTAGGTCGGCACGGCGAGGGTCGCGCGGGCGTCTTCCAGGCTTGGCGCTTCAAGTACCTTGACCTGTTTGGCGTCGACGAACGGGGTGATGGTCTGGGTCATCAGCGGGTTCCAGTAACCGAGGAACAGGTCCAGACGCTGATCGCGGATCCCGGCGAAGATGATTTGCTGGGAGGCGCTGGTTTGTTTGGTGCTGTAGCCGAGGCCATCGAGCAGTACCTGGGTCATGGCACTGGTGGCGATCACGTCGGTCCAGTTCACTACACCCATGCGCACGTTCTGGCACGCGGCGGGTTCGGCGGCCATGACACTGGCGCTCAGCAAAGCGGTACCACTGAGTGCAAGAACACAGCTGCTGATCAGTCGTTTCATCTCAGGTTCCTCGGCAGTTCGTTTATTGTGAGTTCCGGTGTCTGATGCGCCGGTGATGCCAAGTTACGCAGCTAAGCGCCCATGAAAGCGCACTGCGGCGACCGACTCTTGCACTGCAGCGACCTGTGCTCTTGAATGCCGCTTGCAAGTGGCGTATCAACATCCCTACGCTGCCCGCCCTCTCGTTACCTGGCCTCTTGTTACCTGCTAAGCGAGTGCGCTCCATGTCCCAGGATTTCTACTTCTTGTTGATGCCGGGTTTTTCGGCCATCGGATTTATCTCGGCCATCGAGCCGTTGCGGGTCGCCAATCGCTTTCGCGGCGAGCTCTATCGCTGGCATGTGCTGAGCGCCGATGGCGGGGCGGTGCTGGCCAGTAACGGCATGTCGGTCAACGCCGATGCGGCGCTGGAACCGTTGAAAAAGGGCGCGACGCTGCTGGTGGTCGCCGGTTTCGAACCCCTGAAATTCGCCACCCCGGCGCTGGAACACTGGTTGCGCCGCCTGGACAACGAAGGCGTGACGCTCGGGGCGATCGACACCGGCAGCTTCATCCTCGCTGAGGCAGGTTTGCTCGACGGCCATCGCCTGACCCTGCACTGGGAAGCCATCGATGCCTTCAAGGAGTCCTATCCACAGCTCAGCGTCACCCAGGAACTGTTCGAGATCGACCGCCGGCGCATCACCTCCGCCGGCGGCACCGCTTCCATTGACCTGATGCTGGATCTGATCGCCCAGGCCCACGGCCCCGAGCTGGCGATCCAGGTCAGCGAACAATTCGTGCTTGGCCGCATCCGCCCGCGCAAAGACCACCAGCGCATGGAAGTCGCCACGCGCTATGGCATCAGCAACAAGAAGCTGGTGCACGTGATCGGCGAGATGGAGCAGCACAGCGAACCGCCGCTGAGTACGCTGGAACTGGCGGAATCGATCAAGGTGACGCGGCGGCAGCTGGAGCGACTGTTTCGGTTGCACCTGAATGACACACCGAGCAATTTCTATCTGCGGCTAAGGCTGGAGAAAGCCCGGCAGTTGTTGCGCCAGACCGACATGAGCGTGCTGGAAGTGAGCATTGCCTGCGGCTTTGAATCGCCGTCGTATTTCACCCGCAGTTATCGGGCGAAGTATGAGCGCTGTCCGCGGGAGGATCGGCGTACCGCGAAAGCATGAACAACTGAGAACCCTGTAGGAGCGAGCCTGCTCGCGAAAAACGCCTGGGCAACGCGTTCATTCAGGCAGCACGTGTAATCGTTAACGTCCATCGCGAGCAGAGCTCGCTCCTACAGGGTTGAAGGTTACTTTTTCAGTAACGCCGAGCAGGCAGCCTTGTATGCCTCATGCTGATACTTGTTCAGCGTCGCCGGCAGCTCAAGCCCGCGCTTCTTTGCCTGCGCATTGATGGTCTGCGGCGACATCAAGGTCACTTCGCAATTCTCCAGCAGCTGGAAAATCCCTTCGATCTTGAACGTGGTCGGCCCACCGGCGAATTCGCCTTTCTTGCTGCGCTTCTTGATCGCAATGCGGTCGATGGAGTTCTCACGGACAAACGAAGCGACCTGAGCGGCGAACACTTTGACGTTGGCGGCTTCGTCGTCATCGTCCAGGGCAATTTTCTTGGCAGCGAGCGCAACATGGCTCAGTACCTGACCATCGAGCATGGCCACGGCGATGATCGCTTCACTGCCCTTGATTTCGATGCCGCAGACTTTCATGTTGAATCCCGTTAGTGACAGAAGGTGAGCAGCTTACAGCTCAAGCTGACTGGCGTTGATGCCGAAAGCCGCAGCGATTTTTTCGCGGGTGGCCTTGCGAGGTTTGGCGACCGTTTCTTGCTGGGCGAAAGCCGGCTGGGTAATGCCCATGCGTCTGGCCACTTCATCCTGTGTAAGGTTCAAGTGTTCGCGCCAGGCGCGGATGGGGGTGGCGCCATCGACAATTCGACTCACCACTTCGTGAGGAATAAGGTCGGGCTCGATTTTCTGCGCGATGTATTGCGCGTAGGGAATGACGACGAACGCGGGATTGCCGTTTTCGTCATTGATGATTTGAACGTCAGTAGGTGCGTTCATCGCGTTTTTTGACCTCTTGAATACTGACCACTTTGATCGCGCCGTCCCAGTTGAACATGACCCTGTAATTACCGACGCGCAGTCGATAAGCGTAGTCATGACCAACGAGTGCCTTGACCTGACTTACGTCAGGCATGTCGGCGAGCGCCGTGATGGCATCACGAACCTGAATCTGGTGAGCGGAATGCAATCTCAAGAGCTGCTTAACGGCATTTCGAGTCCAGTGAATGCTGTTCATGGAAGAATATAAGTCTTTTATAAGATTTGCGAATCTTTACTTATATTTTCCAGCTGGCCAACAAGCAAATCTTGTCAGGCTATTGCGCCGATTGGAGCGTCAACGCTCCTATCGGCAAGGACATGCGGGATTGGTCTGGGAAAGCTGCGGGAATAGTCTTTTTTGAGCGCGATAGCTGATGGTTCTACCCGCTTTCGCCGGTTGAATCAGGATTACTCCTGCCCAATCGACTCCAAAAACTCCGACCGTTCGTCACTCATCCGCGCAATGCAATCGTTCTGGGCAATGGTGAACGCCTTGCTGCCGCTGGTGGCCGGGAAGGCTTCGACGGCGCAGTCGGCATCCCGGGTCTTCAGCCATTGCTGTTGAGCGGCCTTGAGCTTGGCCGTGATGTCGGCCAGTTGCGACGGGTTTTTGCCGTATCGCGACTGCATGCGGTCGGTCAGGCCCTGGAGGTTTTCCTTGAGCAGGTCTTCGGCGGTGGTTTTGCTGAAGGCCGAGCACTCGAGGGTCTGGACGTCGTTTTCGACTTTGTCGCACGGGTTGTCGTCAGATTCCTGCGCTGCGTGTACGCCGGTCGCAATCAATGCCAAAGCCAGAAGGATGGATTTCATTCAGGTCGCCGCTCTATTCCAGTGATGCGGCGAATTCTGGCCCAAGCCAAGGGCCTTGAACAGGTCGGTGATTGTGCCTGACTACGACCCTTTGTCGCGGATTGACGCTTTCGGCAAACCCCCTGTCGTTTTTGCACCCGGCTCCCCCGGTCCTCAGGCATATGCTGGCCCCAAAGCGCCGGCAGACGATTCGGCGCATGAATCGCTAATAAGGGGACAGCCTGATGAGCCCAGCCGAATTGCACGCCGACAGCATCGTTATCGACGGGCTGATTATTGCCAAGTGGAACCGCGAGCTGTTTGAAGACATGCGCAAGGGCGGTCTGACCGCAGCCAACTGCACCGTGTCGGTGTGGGAGGGCTTCCAGGCCACCGTCAACAACATCGCCGCCAGCCAGAAACTGATCCGCGAGAACAGCGACCTGGTGATTCCGGTGCGTACCACCGCCGACATCCGCAAGGCCAAGGAGCAGGGCAAGACCGGCATCCTCTTCGGCTTCCAGAATGCCCACGCCTTCGAAGACCAGATCGGTTACGTCGAGGTGTTCAAGCAACTGGGCGTCGGTATCGTGCAGATGTGCTACAACACCCAGAACCTGGTCGGTACCGGCTGCTACGAGCGTGACGGCGGCCTTTCGGGCTTCGGTCGCGAAATCGTCGCCGAGATGAACCGGGTTGGCGTGATGTGCGACCTGTCCCACGTCGGCTCCAAGACTTCCGAAGAAGTCATCCTCGAGTCGAAGAAACCGGTCTGCTACTCCCACTGCCTGCCGTCGGGCCTCAAAGAGCACCCGCGCAACAAGTCCGATGAAGAACTCAAGTTCATTGCCGATCACGGCGGTTTCGTCGGCGTGACCATGTTTGCGCCATTCCTGGCCAAGGGCATCGATTCGACCATCGACGACTACGCCGAAGCCATCGAATACACCTTGAACATCGTCGGCGAAGATTCCATCGGCATCGGCACCGACTTCACCCAGGGTCACGGCCAGGACTTCTTCGAGTACCTGACCCACGACAAGGGCTACGCCCGTCGTCTGACCAGCTTCGGCAAGATCATCAACCCGCTGGGCATCCGCACCGTGGGTGAGTTCCCGAACCTGACCGAGACCTTGCTCAAGCGCGGCCACTCCGAGCGTGTGGTGCGCAAGATCATGGGCGAGAACTGGGTGAATGTCCTGAATGACGTCTGGGGCGAATAAGCCACCGCATCTCTGAATCCTTTCCCCCGGCCGTCCGAGCCGGGGGCAACACCAAAATTTTTCTGGAGTTAAGTTTCCATGGCCAAGATCGCCCCGCAATTGCCTATCGAAGTCGACAGCGAAACCGGTGTCTGGACTTCCGACGCCCTGCCGATGCTGTACGTGCCACGCCATTTCTTCGTCAACAACCACATGGGCATCGAGGAAGTGCTGGGCGCCGAAGCCTACGCCGAAATCCTCTACAAGGCCGGCTACAAGTCCGCCTGGCACTGGTGTGAAAAAGAAGCCGAATGCCATGGCCTGGAAGGCGTCGCGGTGTTCGAGCACTACATGAAGCGCCTGTCGCAGCGCGGCTGGGGCCTGTTCAAGATCCAGGACATCGACCTCGACCAAGGCACCTGCAGCGTCAAGCTCGAACACTCGGCGTTCGTCTACGTGTACGGCAAGGTCGGGCGCAAGGTCGACTACATGTTCACCGGCTGGTTTGCAGGCGCGATGGACCAGATCCTCGCCGCTCGCGGCAGCAAGATCCGCACCGTGGCCGAGCAAGTCTACGGTGGCTCCGAAGAGGGCCACGAAGACGGCTTGTTCATCGTCAAGCCGTTGTAAGTCGAGGAACCCGCCATGGCTTTCGAAGCAATGTTCCAGCCGATCCAGATCGGCAAACTGACCATCCGCAACCGCGTGCTCAGTACCGCGCACGCCGAGGTCTACGCGACCGACGGCGGCATGACCACCGATCGGTACGTCAAGTATTACGAAGAGAAGGCCAAGGGCGGGATCGGCCTGGCGATTTGCGGCGGTTCGTCCGTAGTCGCCATCGACAGCCCGCAGGAATGGTGGAGTTCGGTGAACCTGTCCACCGATCGCATCATTCCGCACTTCCAGAATCTGGCCGACGCCATGCACAAGCACGGCGCCAAGATCATGATCCAGATTACCCACATGGGCCGTCGCTCCCGTTGGGACGGTTTCAACTGGCCGACGCTGATGTCGCCGTCCGGCGTACGTGAGCCGGTGCACCGCGCCACCTGCAAAACCATCGAGCCGGAAGAAATCTGGCGGGTGATCGGCAACTACGCACAAGCTGCGCGTCGCGCCAAGGCCGGTGGCCTGGACGGCGTGGAACTGTCGGCCGTGCACCAGCACATGATCGACCAGTTCTGGAGCCCTCGGGTCAACAAGCGTACCGACGAATGGGGCGGCACCTTCGAAGGCCGCATGAAGTTCGGTCTGGAAGTGCTCAAGGCCGTGCGCGCCGAGGTCGGTGACGATTTCTGCGTGGGCATGCGTATCTGCGGTGACGAATTTCACCCCGATGGCCTGTCCCACGAGGACATGAAGCAGATCGCCAAGTATTACGACGACACCGGCATGCTCGATTTCATCGGCGTCGTGGGTTCGGGTTGCGACACCCACAACACCCTGGCCAACGTGATTCCGAACATGAGTTATCCACCGGAGCCATTCCTGCATCTGGCGGCCGGTATCAAGGAAGTGGTCAAGGTTCCCGTGCTGCACGCGCAGAACATCAAGGACCCGAACCAGGCCACCCGTATTCTGGAAGGCGGTTACGTCGACATGGTCGGCATGACCCGCGCGCACATTGCCGACCCGCACCTGATCGCCAAGATCAAGATGGGCCAGATCGACCAGATCAAGCAGTGCGTTGGTGCCAACTACTGCATCGACCGTCAGTATCAGGGCCTGGATGTGTTGTGCATTCAGAACGCGGCGACCTCCCGTGAATACATGGGCCTGCCGCACATCATCGAAAAAACCACCGGTAAAAAACGCAAGGTGGTGGTGGTCGGTGCCGGCCCGGCGGGGATGGAAGCCGCTCGTGTGGCTGCCGAGCGTGGCCACGACGTGACCCTGTTCGAGAAGAAGGAATTCATCGGTGGGCAGATCACCACGGCGTCGAAAGCGCCGCAGCGTGACCAGATCGCCGGTATCACCCGCTGGTATCAGCTGGAACTGGCACGGTTGAAAGTCGACCTGCGCCTGGGCACCGCGGCGGATGCGCCGACCATCATGGACCTGCGTCCGGATGTGGTGGTGCTGGCGGTCGGCGGTCATCCGTTCATCGAGCAGAACGAGCACTGGGGCGCGGCTGAAGGCCTGGTGGTCAGCAGCTGGGACATCCTCGATGGCAAGGTAGCGCCGGGCAAGAACGTACTGGTCTACGACACCATTTGCGAATTCACCGGCATGTCGACCGCCGACTTCATCGCCGACAAGGGCAGTCAGGTCGAGATCGTCACCGACGACATCAAGCCGGGCGTGGCGATTGGCGGTACGTCGTTCCCGACTTACTACCGCAGCATGTATCCGAAAGAAGTGATCATGACCGGCGACATGATGCTGGAGAAGGTCTACCGCGAAGGCGACAAGCTGGTGGCGGTACTGGAAAACGAATACACCGGCGCCAAAGAGGAGCGGGTGGTGGACCAGGTGGTCGTTGAAAACGGCGTGCGCCCGGACGAAGAAATCTACTACGCGCTGAAGGAAGGCTCGCGCAACAAAGGCCAGATCGACGTCGAAGCCTTGTTCGCGATCAAGCCGCAGCCATGCCTGGAACAGAGCGGCGACGGCTACCTGCTGTTCCGCATCGGCGACTGCGTGGCCCAGCGTAACGTACACGCGGCGATCTACGACGCGCTGCGGCTGTGCAAGGATTTCTAAGAGCTTGTGGACAACCCCTGTAGGAGCGAGCTCGCTCGCGATGGATTTGAAGACGCCGCGTTTTTCCAGACCGCACGCGTCATCGTTAACGCCCATCGCGAGCAAGTTCGCTCCTGCAGGGGGTCGAGCAAGTCATCCAGGTAGTTAAGCCCGAGGTCTTTGGGAGCTCCACCATGTTGAACACCCTTCTTCCAATCCTGTTGTTCGCTGCCCTGGGCCTTGCGGTTCTGGGTGCGTTGCGGCGGGTGGCCATGTGGCGCCGAGGCCGGGCTTCGAAAGTCGACCTGATCGGTGGCCTGTTCGCCATGCCCAAGCGCTACATGGTCGATTTGCACCATGTGGTGGCGCGGGACAAATACATTGCCAATACCCACGTTGCCACGGCTGGCGGTGCGGTAGCCTCCGCCGTGCTGGCGATACTGGTGCACGGTTTTGGCCTGCATAACCGCTTTCTCGGCTATGCCTTGTTGTTGATGTCGGCGGTGATGTTCGTCGGCGCGATCTTTGTTTACCTGCGTCGGCGCAACCCGCCTTCGCGCCTGTCGAAAGGCCCGTGGATGCGCCTGCCGAAAAGCCTGCTGGCGTTCTCGGCCTCGTTCTTCCTGGTGACCCTGCCGGTGGCCGGGATCCTGCCGGAAAACTTTGGCGGCTGGCTGTTGGCAGCGATTCTCGGGGTTGGCGTGCTGTGGGGCGTGTCCGAGCTGTTCTTCGGCATGACCTGGGGCGGGCCGATGAAGCACGCCTTCGCCGGTGCCTTGCACCTGGCCTGGCACCGTCGCGCCGAACGCTTTGGCGGCGGTCGTTCCACGGGGTTGAAACCGCTCGACCTGAACGATCCGAACGCGCCACTGGGCGTGGAAAAACCCAAGGATTTCACCTGGAACCAGTTGCTCGGCTTCGACGCCTGCGTGCAGTGCGGTAAGTGCGAAGCAGCGTGCCCAGCCTTCGCTGCCGGCCAGCCGCTGAACCCGAAAAAACTGATTCAGGACATGGTCGTCGGCCTGGCTGGCGGCACCGATGCGAAGTTCGCCGGCAGTCCGTATCCGGGCAAACCGATTGGTGAGCACGCGGGTAATCCGCATCAGCCGATCGTCAACGGCCTGGTGGACGCCGAGACCCTGTGGTCGTGCACCACCTGTCGCGCCTGCGTCGAGGAATGCCCGATGATGATCGAGCACGTCGATGCCATTGTCGACATGCGCCGTCACCTGACCCTGGAAAAAGGCGCGACCCCGAACAAGGGCGCGGAAGTCCTGGAAAACCTGATCGCCACCGACAACCCGGGCGGCTTCGCGCCGGGCGGGCGGATGAACTGGGCGGCTGACCTGAACCTCAACCTGCTCAATGAAAAGAAATCCACCGACGTGCTGTTCTGGGTTGGCGACGGTGCCTTCGACATGCGTAACCAGCGCACCCTGCGTGCGTTCGTCAAAGTGCTCAAGGCGGCGAAAATCGACTTCGCCGTGCTCGGCCTCGAAGAACGTGACAGTGGTGACGTGGCGCGGCGTCTGGGTGATGAAGCGACCTTCCAGCTGTTGGCCAAACGCAATATCCAGACCCTGGCCAAATACAGTTTCAACCGCATCGTCACCTGCGACCCGCACAGCTTCCACGTGCTGAAAAACGAGTACGGCGCATTTGATGGCAACTACCTGGTGCAGCACCACAGCACCTACATGGCGGAAATCATCGATGCTGGCGCGCTCAATCTCGGTCAGCACAAAGGCGACAGCGTGACCTATCACGACCCGTGCTACCTCGGCCGCTACAACGGCGAGTACGAGGCACCGCGTCAGGTACTGCGCGCCCTCGGGATTGAAGTGAAAGAAATGCAGCGCTCCGGTTTCCGCTCCCGCTGCTGCGGCGGTGGCGGCGGTGCGCCGATCACCGACATTCCCGGCAAGCAACGCATTCCCGACATGCGCATGGAAGACATCCGCGAAACCGGCGCCGAACTGGTGGCCGTGGGTTGTCCACAGTGCACCGCGATGCTCGAAGGCGTGGTCGAACCCCGTCCGCTGATCAAGGACATCGCCGAACTGGTGGCTGATGCGCTGCTCGAAGACGCCGCGCCGGGAAAGCCTTCGGCACCGGCCAAACGTGAACCTGCGGAGGTGCATTGATGAGTGACATTATCCGCCGCGACCCTCGCGCCGAATGGATCGCCCGCAACCGTCTACACCCGCTGCACGCGGCCATGCAACCGGCGCAACACAGCTGGATGGGGCCTAACGGCGTCATCCGCAAGAATCCTCACGGGATCGGTTTTATCGGTCCCAATGGGATCAAACGGATCGACCGTAGCGGCGCCCAGCAGGGCGGGACGACTAAACGCTCGGCCACTGTCGAAGTGCAGTTGCCATTGCATCAGGTGACCGCACCGGCGTTTTACATCAGCGTGGTGCCGGACATGGTCGGTGGTCGCTTGAGCAGTCACGACCGCGACCTGCTGGGCCTGGCCCATCAGCTGGCCGGCAAGGACGGCGCGGTGCTGGCCGTGGTGTTTGGCGAGCACAAGGAAAACGCTTTCGCTACGGCGGGCGTCGACCGCCTGCTGGTGCTGGAAGGCGAAGAATTCAACGGTTATGCACCAGAGCAACGGGTCCAGGGCCTGCGGGCTGTGGATAACCAGTTCAGCCCGCGTCACTGGTTGCTGCCGGATAGCCGCAGCGGTGGCGGCGAACTGGGACGGCGCTTTGCCGCGGCACTGGGCGAACGCCCGGCCACACGGGTCTGGCAGGTCAAGGATCAGGAGTGCATCGGCCGCGCCGGCGCGGGTCTGCAAGACCTTGCCCGTCCACTGGCACGACTGATTCTGGCGGCTGCCGAGTGCGCCGAACCGGTCAGCGAAACCCGTCACGAAGCGCTGCCCGTGGAGTTATCCACAGCCGTGGCGCGCAGCCTGTCGCGGATCGAAGACCTGGGCGCGGTGGCAGTCGATCCGGCGGCCATCCCCATGGCCGAAGCCGAGTTCATTTTCTCCGGCGGCAATGGGGTCAAGGACTGGGGACTTTTCCACCGGACCGCCGAAGCCCTCGGCGCGACCGAAGGTGCATCGCGGGTGGCGGTGGACGACGGGTTCATGGCCCGCGACCGTCAGGTCGGGGCATCCGGCACCTGGGTCACCGCACGGGTCTATGTGGCAGTGGGGATTTCCGGAGCGATCCAGCACCTGCAAGGCATTGGTGCCTGCGACAAGGTGGTGGCGATCAACCTCGACCCTGGTTGCGACATGATCAAGCGTGCGGACCTCTCGGTGATCGGCGAGAGCGCGGAGATTCTTCAAGCCTTGATCGAGGCGGTAGAGGCTTACCGCAACGACGCCAAGCGCGATGCGGCTTAAGGGAAGGAAAGGGTTATGAGCACGAAAATCATCAGCCTGGTGTCCATCGGCGCCCACCCGACATCCGGTCGGCCCCGTCGCGCGGAACAGGATGCGCGGGCGGTGGAACTGGGCCTGCAACTGGCTGGGGATAACTTGCAGGTGCTGCATGCCGGCGACGTCGGCGAGCCTGCGTTACGCGCCTATCTGGGTATGGGCCTGGAACAACTCCACGTACTGGAACAGCCGGAGGGCGCCGATGCGCTGCCGGCGCTGACCGCCTATCTGCGTGATGCCGGGGCCCAGGTGGTATTGACCGGCAGCCAGGCGGAAACCGGCGAAGGGTCGGGCATGCTGCCGTTCCTGCTGGCGGAAAGTCTCGGCTGGCCGCTGGTGGTGGGGCTGGCGCAAGTCGAATCCATCGACGGCGGGTCGGCGCTGGTGCTGCAAGCCTTGCCCCGTGGTCAACGTCGTCGCCTGAAGGTGCGCTTGCCGTTCCTGGCGACTGTGGATAACGCCGCGCCCAAGCCTCGGCAGAGCGCCTACGGCCCGGCACGCCGCGGGGTGTTGCAGGCCGATGAAGTCGAAGTGGTCGACGATGAACTGCTGGCGGTGGCCACCCTGCAACCGGCCAAGCCACGGCCCAAGCGCTTGAAGGTGATCAAGGCCAAGAGCGGTGCTGACCGGATGAAAGCCGCAACGGCGAAAGCCAGTGGCGGCGGTGGACAAGTGCTCAAGGGCGTTACGGCGCAAGCTGGAGCTGAAGCCATTCTCAAGTTGCTGATCGAGGAAGGCGTGGTTCGCTGATGCCGGGCTTCAGGTAGCAACATCCCGATATACAACCTTCCATCAGGTGCATTGCCGCGCCAGGAGCGCCCGCGTTAAATCGGGCGCTCTTTTGTTTTCATGGAGTGCTGTTCAATGGCTGTTGAGTTTCGTCCGGCAGTGCGCGCGGACGCGCGCGAGATTGCTCGCTTGTTCCAGATTTCATCCGAGGGCGCTTCAGATTACATCTGGAGCCAGATCGCAGAGCCCGGCCAGGATCTGTTGGACGTAGGCGCCATTCGGTATGCCCGCGACAACGTGGATTTCTCCTACCAGAACTGCCTGATTGCCGAGGCCGATGGCCAGGTCATTGGGATGATGCACAGTTACGTGATGCGCCACGATCCACTGACGGTGCCGACGACCGACCCGGTACTGGCGCCTTACGCCGACATGGAAGTACCCGATACCCTCTACATCTCCAGCCTGGCCTTGCATGAAGGCTGGCGCAATCGGGGGCTGGGCGTGCAGTTTCTCGCCCATGCTCAAGCGCGTGCCGAGCGACTGGGGCTCAATGGCCTGAGCCTGATCGACTATGCCGCCAACACGGGTGCCCGGCGCTTTTACGAGCGGCACGGTTTCGGGATCATCAAAACCTGCCAGGTCACCCCTCATCCAATGATCCGTGTCACCGGTGACGCCTATCTTATGCACAGGCCCTGAGCTGGCTCGAGAGTTCGACCAGCGACGGTTATCCACAACGCCACGCCCCCTCGTCCACGCTGACGAGGGCGGTGAGCTACAGTTTTCTATGTGCTGATCAAGGGTGCGACACGCTTTCGGGAGTTTTCAGACGTTCAGCGCTGACTCATGAATCCCGGTTTTTATGACTGGCCTGAACATGAAGACTTTCGCTCTTCTGGCGCTTTTTGCATCGACCCTGTGGGTATCCACAGGGTCGATGCCTGCTGTCCCGGCAAACGTGCCCATGGCTGATCAGGACTTTTATCAATGGCTGGAGACCGGCCAAGGGCACAACGCGTCCCTGGCGCAGCTACGGCAGCAGTGCGACAGGGTACTGGATGCCGATAACCACCTCAGCTGTTCGGTGACGGTTTTGGCCAGAATGCTTGAAGCCAAGGCCACCAACCAGCTCCCCGAGTACTATCTGGCCATCAAGGGCAAGCATGCCCGGGCGATTGCGGCCGACGCCGACCTGAACGCCCTGTTCTCCATGTTTGGCAGCGAATCACTGGCTATCCTGGCGAGGACTGGCAATTTCTCGGTCAAGGGTTCGGCACGACATGAGGTGCTGCAGCTCCATCCTTATGCCAATGACTTCTACATCGCTGAACAAACGCTGCCATTTATCGAGGTCGGAACGGCTAACGGTGTCTCGGCGCGTTTTGTACTGGACACGGGGGCACCGCAAACCCGGGTCAACATTGAAACGGCGAAACAGATGGGCATCAGGATGTTGCCCGATGCTCATTATCGCTACAGCACGTTTTATGGCGAAAAGGGCTTGGCCGCGAGGTTGGGAATTCTCAAGTCACTGAGAGTCGGCACCCATGAGTTCAGGAACGTCCTGGTCTTTGTCAGCGACCGGGATAATCTGTTGGGGCTGGATCTGATCAGCAAGCTGGGGCGCTTGAAGATAACCAGGAGAACACTGGAGCTTAACCCGCCGCCTGCCAGGCGCTGTGATGCGCCAATTGCCTTAAGCCGCCTGGATCTCAACCAACGGCTGGTAGTTGCCGCACAGCTGGATCGTCGGGCAACGCAGGCCATCATCGATACGGGAAATGTCGACTACCTGACAGCCGCGTCGCCTGGCAGGCAAGTCAGCGTGGTGCAGGCGCTGACACCGGGAGGCTCGAACGTTTACACCGGCGACAAAAAGCACTTTCAACGCTTCAACGGCGTATTGGCCCTGCAAGGCGACGCCCTGATGGTCAGCTACAAATACTACCCGGGCTTTACCATCCCGCCGTCGTTGGTGGACGGGCAATACGTCCCGTCGATATTGCTCGGGTGGCGTGCCTTCAAAGACTTCGAATTGAACCTGGACCTGGACCTGGATTCAGGTCGCTCATGCCTCAATAAAGTCTGAACAACGTTGGCGTTTACCCACAATCCCTGTTGGTGGTTCTGTGGATAACATGTTCGCCCCTCGCTACACCCCTTGCAAATCAAGCCCTGTAGAGCGTCGTACAAAAAACAACCACTCTGGTTCGTGGTTTTTCCAAGCTTTTTCAAGGGGATAAGTGCGGCAGTTGATGCAGACTTGCCCCCAATCTCTGTTGGCTCTTCTGTGGATAAGATGTTTGCTATCGTCTGAAGGCCTTATAGACCAAGGTGTGCAGGCTTGTGGTCAAAAAGTGATCAAAAGACGGTTTTGTGCCGTCAGCTGTCACGCAAACACCGGGTTTCTGCGGGTTTCAGCGGTTTTCCACAGAAGCTGCGAAGTTAACCCCAAAGTCTGTTGGCGCTTCTGTGGATAAGGTGTTTGCCATCCTCTGAAGGCTATGTAATCCGTGGCTTTCATGGTGTTGATTAAAAAACAACCAGGCCGTCCATGGAAGCATGCTTCTGGATAAGTCACGGTTTTTCTTTGGTTTCAGTGAAGAAAATGGGCGGCATTTCCACAGTTGTCCCCAATAGCTGTGGGTGGAGATGTGGATAACTTGTTCGCGGAAAGCTGAGAGCCACAGAGGGTATAGCGCTGAAAGGAATAGATCATATTTCGTACAGTGCTAAAGGGAGAAACCCCCATCCCTGTAGGAGCGAGCATGCTCGCTCCTACAGAGGGCGGTGGCGTTAACCTTGTACCGGAACACCCTTTAGATATGGCGCAGGCTCGGCACCCAGGTTGCTCAGCAGGCGCTCGCTGTACCAGTCCACGAAGTTCACCACGCCAAACTCGTAGGTCTTGGAGTACGGGCCAGGCTGGTACGCGGTGGAGTTGATGCCGCGTTGGTTTTCTTCGGCCAGGCGACGGTCCTGGTCGTTGGTGGCGTCCCAGACCTGGCGCATGCGCTCCACGTCGTAGTCCACGCCTTCGACGGCGTCCTTGTGCACGATCCATTTGGTGGTGACCATGGTTTCCTGGGCGCTGATCGGCCACACGGTGAACACGATGATGTGGTCGCCCATGCAGTGGTTCCAGGAATGCGGCAGGTGCAGGATGCGCATCGAGCCCAGATCCGGGTTCTTGATGCGGCCCATCAGCTTGGCGCAGCCCTGTTTGCCGTCCATGGTCATCGACACGGTGCCCTTGAGCAGCGGCATGCGCACGATGCGGTTACGCAGGCCGAAGCTGGCGTGGGCGTAAGGGATCTTCTCGGCTTCCCAGGCAGCGGCGGAGGCGGCGACGTGATCCTTGAACGCCTGGTCGGCGCGCGGGTCGGTGACGTCGTCCCATTCCAGCAGGGTTTTGAGCAGTTCCGGGTGCGACGCGTTGCAGTGGTAGCACTCGCGGTTATTCTCTAGCACAAGCTTCCAGTTGGCCTTTTCCATCAAGGTGGTTTGCACCGCCACCTTGGTGTTCTCCATGTCGTACGGTTCCATGTAGTGGCTGAGCGTCGACAGGAAGTCATCGATGGCCGGCGGGTTGTCCGCCAGGCTGATGAAGATGTAGCCGCCGGCGGTTTTCACGTTCACCGGTTTGAGACCGTATTGCTTCATGTCGAAGTCGGCACCCATTTCGGTGCCGGCGAACAGCAGGCGACCGTCCAGCTCGTAAGTCCACTGGTGGTAGTGGCAGACCAGTTTGGCGACTTTGCCTTTTTCACTGGTGCACAGGCGTGAGCCACGGTGGCGGCAAACGTTGTGGAACGCATGCACCACGCCATCGGCGCCGCGAATCACGATGATCGGGTTCTTGCCGACTTGCAGGGTCAGGTAGTTGCCCTTGGTAGGGATCTCGCAGGTCATGCCGGCGATCAACCACTCTTTCTGAAAGATTTCCTGCATGTCGATATCAAACAGGCGCTCGTCGGAGTAAAACGGCTGCGGCAGCGAAAACGTGCGCTCGCGCTCTTGCAGCATCTGTGCAGTGGCCTTGCGTGCGGGTTCCAGCGGATCGCCCAGGCTCAGTGTAGTAGTGACGTCCATCGTTTAATCCTCAAGGCCATCTGCGTGGCCGGCGAAAGTGGCTAATCAGGTGTGCTGTTCAGGGTTGCTACGCAAGGTGTAAAGGTTGTGTCTTGGTATGGGGCGAGTGTGGGGCCGGCGCTGGCCAGAACCTTATCCATGGGCGACATGGTGCAATCTGTTCCCGACGCGCAAGCCCCGGTCGTTGTGGGCTGGTCGCGATAAGCATGTCAATGTCGCAGATAGGTAAATGGGTGATTCGCGCTATACGCAGAATCGCCAACATGAAGGCCGACAGTCGGCCGTGGAGATCAGCATGTCCAACAACTTCCTGAACCCGGTAACCACCCAGACCTGGGCCAATGGTCGGCATATCGTCCGTTGCGTCAAAGTCATCCAGGAAACCTGGGATGTGCGTACCTTCTGCTTCATGGCTGATCAGCCGATCATGTTCTTCTTCAAGCCCGGGCAGTTTGTCACCCTGGAGCTGGAAATCGAAGGTCAGCCGATCATGCGCTCCTACACCATTTCCAGTTCGCCGTCGGTGCCTTACAGCTTTTCGGTGACCATCAAGCGGGTTCCGGGCGGCAAGGTCTCGAACTGGTTGCACGACACCCTGCATGAAGGCTACGAGCTGGCGGTGCATGGCCCGGTCGGCCTGTTCAATGCCATCGACTTCCCGAATCCGAAAGTGCTGTATCTCAGCGGCGGCGTGGGGATCACACCGTGCATGTCCATGGCGCGCTGGTTCTTCGATACCAACGGCAAAGTCGATATGGCGTTTATCCACAGCGCCCGGTCGCCGAAAGACATCATTTATCACCGCGAGCTGGAGCATATGGCGGCGCGGATCGAAAACTTCAGCCTGCACCTGATTTGCGAGAAGCACGGTTTCGGTGAGCCATGGGCCGGGTATCGTGGGTACCTGAACCACAAGATGCTGGAACTGATGGTTCCGGACTTCCTTGAGCGGGAGGTCTTCTGCTGCGGCCCGACACCGTATATGAATGCGGTCAAGCGCCTGCTGGAAAACGCCGGCTTCGACATGAAGCGCTACCACGAAGAATCCTTCGGAGCGACCCCGGCCGAGGCCCGCGCCGACGCCGAGGAGCATGCCGAACAAGCGGCTGAGGCACCGGAAGTGGACGCCGCGGATCTGCATCAAGTGGAGTTCACCTCCTCCGGCAAGAGCATCCGCGTGGCCCCGGGCGAGACCGTGCATGCAGCGGCGGCCAAGGTCGGCCTGATGATTCCGAAAGCGTGCGGCATGGGTATCTGCGGGACCTGCAAGGTGTTGAAGCTGGGCGGTGAAGTGGAGATGGAGCACAACGGCGGGATCACTGAGGAAGACGAAGCCGAAGGGTTCATCCTGTCGTGCTGCAGCGTGCCGAAAGGCGACGTGCGGATTGAGTACTGATCCACACCGATGACCCCTGTAGGAGCGAGCCTGCTCGCGATGGACGTCAACGGTAACGCTGGCGTCCTGATGCCCCGCGTTGTTCTGTCGTCCATCGCGAGCAAGCTCGCTCCTACAGGGAGGGTGATCAATCGATAAACAGGTCCGTCATCAGCTTGTCGCTGCTGTCGGGCGCGAACCGATAGTGATCGAACTCAGTCACACCGTTTTCCCGCAGTATTTCCTCATCGATCAGCAAACGCCCGGTCAGGCTGCGGTTCGCGCTGCTCAGGATTACATGAGCGGCATCGGCCATGATCGCGGGCGTACGTGCATGCTTGAATGACTCCCGTGATCCCAGCTGAAACTCGATGGCGGCGGTGGCGATCATCGTCTGTGGCCACAGCGAATTGACGCTGATGCCGTAATTCCTGAATTCCTCACTCATACCCAGGGTCAGCATGCTCATGCCGTATTTGGTCACGGTATAAGGGCTGTATTGGGCGAACCATTTGGTAGCCAGGTTCAGCGGTGGCGACAGGTTGAGGATGTGCCCGGCGGACTTCTTCAGATAGGGCAACGCAGCCTGGCTGCAAAGCAATACGGCGCGGGTATTGATCTGGTGCATCAGGTCAAAGCGCTTGAGTTCAAGGTGCTGGACTCCGGTCAGCTTGATCGCCCCGGCATTGTTGATCAGTGCATCGATACTGCCGAAATGTTCGTTGGCCTGGGCCAGCGCCTCACGTACGGCATCCTCTTCACGCACGTCCACCTGCAAGGCCAGCGCCTTGCCACCTGCGGCTTCCACTTCCCCGGCCACGCTGAAAATCGTCCCCGGCAGCTTGGCGTGGGGCTCGGCGCTTTTGGCTGCGATCACAATATTGGCCCCATCGCGTGCGGCCCGTAGCGCGATCTCGCGGCCGATGCCACGGCTGGCGCCGGTAATGAACAGGGTTTTGCCTTGCAAAGACATGCGGATGCTCCTGATTGTTGTTATCCGTGTGAATCTGCAGTCAATGTAGACCAAGACTTTCTGGCATCAGGAACGAAACTGCATGTCAGTTCTTTACGTGATGTGTAGCAACTGACGTAGTCTGCGTTCGGCGGCGCGGCCGCCTTGAGATCGAACGACGCGGTGTTGGGATCACCGAGGAACACGAAGCCGAGGGCTGCATCCTGTCGTGCTGGAGCGTGCCGAAGGGCGTGAATGGAGTCCGGATCGGTGTGCGTACTCCTGGCAACTTCTTTGCCAGGAGTACGCAAAATGCGCATCTATTTGTCAGGAACTGATGTGGCATGGAGTTCAATTCGATAATTATCACCGTCGAAGATGAAATATTTATCGCTGACGACCATCCATTTGTTCGGGTACCCTGCCGGCGCAGGCATGTGGTCGCCGATTTGTATGACCTGGTGGAAGGATTCCCCGGGGTACAGCTTTTCGGATTTCAACGTAAAGGTATTGGTTTTATTGGCCATGGCAGTTTCACCCTGTCAGGTTAAATATCAATCTTCATTCGGAAATGACCTTGCTCCCCAAAAAACTGCAACAATCCTTTTTAGGTGATCCGATGGTAAGTTCGCTGTAAATAGCAGCGATACTGTAATAGTTGACAGTGTCGACCAGTGGTGCGTCGACTACCCGGCCGAATGTTCAATTCCCCATTACTTCCCGTATATCCGCAGCCAACTCCCGCACCCGCTCTTCCTCTGTGTCCCACGAGCACATGAAGCGTGCACCGCCGTTGCCGATGAAGGTGTAGAAACGCCAGCCCCTGGCGGTCAGTGCCGCGATGGCCGGTTCCGACAGTTGCAGGAATACGCCGTTGGCCTGCACCGGGAACATCAGTTCCACGCCGGGAATGTCGCTGACCAGTTCGGCCAGCAATTGCGCGCAGCGGTTGGCGTGGTTGGCGTATTTGAGCCAGGCGTCGTTTTCGAGGATGCCGACCCATGGTGCCGACAGGAAGCGCATTTTCGACGCCAGTTGCCCGGCCTGTTTGCAGCGGTAATCGAAGTCTTCGGCGAGTTTGTGGTTGAAGAACAGAATCGCCTCACCCACCGCCATGCCGTTTTTGGTGCCGCCAAAGCACAGCACATCGACGCCGGCCTTCCAGGTCAGGTCAGCCGGGCTGCAGCCGAGGAAGGCGCAGGCGTTGGAGAAGCGTGCGCCGTCCATGTGCAAGTTCAGGCCCAGTTCCTTGCAGGTGGCGCTGATGGCGCGGATTTCGTCCGGGGTGTAGACGCTGCCGACTTCGGTGGCCTGGGTCAGGGTCACGACGCGGGGTTTGGGGTAGTGGATATCCTGGCGCTTGAGCGCGACCTCTCGGATCGAGTCCGGGGTCAACTTGCCGTTTTCAGTGCGGGCGATCAGCAGTTTGGAACCGTTTGAGAAGAATTCCGGGGCGCCGCATTCGTCGGTTTCGACGTGGGCGGTTTCCGAGCAGATCACGCTGTGGTAACTCTGGCACAGCGACGACAGCGCCAGCGAGTTGGCGGCGGTGCCGTTGAAGGCGAAAAACACTTCGCAGTCGGTTTCAAACAGTTTACGGAAATCGTCGGAGGCGCGGGCGGTCCACTCGTCGTCGCCGTATGCGCGCTGGTGGCCGTGGTTGGCCTGTTCCATGGCCGCCCAGGCTTCAGGGCAGATGCCGGAATAGTTGTCGCTGGCGAATTGTTGGCTCTTGTCGGTCATGGCCTGCTTCCGTGGTCGAGATGCCTATGGTGAAGCGTCCCGTGGTCAATGAGGGTGCGCACTGTACCCAAGATCGTCAGGTGGAGCGCACAGGATGTCGCTGTTTGGAACATACACAGTCGAAGGGCAATTATGCACGTGACAATGCACAAGATCATGCACAAGGCCATGCACTTAAAGCAGCGAGACGGGGCATTGGATCTGCTCAAGTGGCTGGCGCTTTTGAGCATGCTGCTCGATCACTTGCGATATGTCGGTTATTCCGCCGATTTGCTTTATGTGCCGGGACGCCTGGCGTTTCCGTGGTTCTGCCTGGCGATGGCGGCCAATCTGGCGCGCGTGCGGACTACGACGGCCGGTGGTCAGTGGCGCTATCTGGCCTGGCTGTTGCTGTTCAGCGCGGTGAGTGAAATTCCTTACCGAATGTTCATTCCCAATCCCGACACCTTGAATGTGCTGCCCACCCTTGCCTTGGGTCTGCTGGTGGTTCGTGGCTGGCAGCAACCGGCGCTTGCGTCGCGACTGCTGGCGGCCGGCGCGGTACTGCTGGCAGCGTTCTTCTCCCGGCGATTGATGTTCGGCTTCTATGGCGTGTTGTTGCCGTGGGTGATGTTTCTGGTATTGCGACGGCCCTGGTATTTCGCGCTATTGGCGGGGCTGGTCTGTCTGGTGGCCAATCAATGGCAGGTCCTGTATCACGCCGCTCGCCTGGGCAATATCGCGGCGATTCCGGCCATCGTCACGTGTCTGATTGCCCCATGGCTCGGGTTGTTCCTGTTGCGACATGCCGGGGGCGTAAAACCACCACCGATACGGCGCTGGGCGTATGCCCTGTATCCCGCGCATTTCGTCGCTTTGCTGGCTTTGCGTCAGGTGCTCGCATAACCCTGTGGGAGCGGGCTTGCCCGCGAAGCAGGCGCCACGGTACTTCAGGCAAACCGCGTTATCGTTCTTCGCGAGCAACCCCTCTCCCACAAGGGATCCAGGCTGATTTGCGGTTTGTGTCCGGCTTGCCATTTCCCGCCATGTCGTAAACGCACCTTTGCGTGGCGTCCGTAGGCATTTGACGACTCCAAGCCAGTCATACCATCGCTATCAAAGGGCACTGCCGAAAAGCCAGTGCCTCACCGAGACGAATGGCGCACCGCCGCCGCTGGGAGAGACGCGATGTTCAGCAAGCAAGACAAGATCCAGGGTTACGACGATGCACTGCTGGCGGCGATGAATGCCGAGGAGCAACGTCAGGAAGATCACATCGAGCTGATCGCGTCGGAGAACTACACCAGCAAGCGCGTGATGGAAGCGCAGGGCAGTGGTCTGACCAACAAGTACGCCGAAGGTTATCCGGGCAAGCGCTACTACGGTGGCTGCGAGCACGTCGACAAGGTTGAAGCCCTGGCCATCGAACGCGCCAAGCAACTGTTCGGCGCCGATTACGCCAACGTGCAACCACACTCCGGATCCTCGGCCAACAGCGCCGTCTACCTGGCCCTGCTGCAAGCCGGCGACACCATTCTCGGCATGAGCCTGGCCCATGGCGGTCACCTGACCCACGGCGCCAAGGTGTCGTCCTCGGGCAAGCTGTACAACGCCGTGCAGTACGGCATCGACACCAAGACCGGCCTGATCGATTACGACGAAGTCGAGCGCCTGGCCGTCGAGCACAAGCCGAAAATGATCGTTGCCGGTTTCTCGGCCTACTCCAAGACCCTCGACTTCCCGCGCTTCCGTCAGATCGCCGATAAGGTGGGTGCGTTGTTGTTCGTCGACATGGCCCACGTTGCCGGTCTGGTCGCTGCCGGCCTGTACCCGAACCCGCTGCCTTACGCTGACGTGGTCACCACCACCACCCACAAGACCCTGCGCGGTCCACGTGGCGGGCTGATCCTGGCCAAGTCCAACGAAGAAATCGAGAAGAAGCTCAACGCAGCCGTATTCCCCGGTGCCCAGGGCGGCCCGCTGATGCACGTGATCGCCGGTAAGGCGGTGTGCTTCAAGGAAGCGCTGGAGCCAGGCTTCAAGGCCTACCAGCAACAAGTGATCGACAACGCCCAGGCGATGGCCGGCGTATTTATCAAACGCGGCTACGATGTAGTGTCCGGCGGCACCGACAACCACCTGTTCCTGGTCAGCCTGATCCGTCAGGGCCTGACCGGCAAAGAGGCGGACGCCGCCCTCGGTCGCGCCCACATCACTGTGAACAAGAACGCTGTCCCGAACGATCCACAATCGCCGTTCGTGACCTCCGGCCTGCGTATCGGCACCCCGGCGGTGACCACGCGCGGCTTCAAGGTGGCCCAATGCGTCACGCTGGCCGGCTGGATCTGCGACATCCTCGACAACCTCGGCGATGCCGATGTCGAGGCCAATGTCGCCCAGCAGGTATCGGCCCTGTGCGCGGACTTCCCGGTTTATCGCTGAGTGCGGTTTTGGAGTAAATGACTATGCAACGCTACTCGGGCTTCGGCCTCTTCAAACACTCCCTCAGCCACCATGAAAACTGGCAGCGCATGTGGCGTACGCCGACCCCTAAAAAGGTCTACGACGTGGTCATCGTCGGCGGTGGCGGGCATGGTCTCGCCACGGCTTACTACCTGGCCAAGGAACACGGCATCACCAACGTGGCCGTGGTCGAGAAAGGCTGGCTGGGCGGCGGTAACACCGCGCGCAACACCACCATCGTGCGTTCCAACTACCTGTGGGACGAGTCGGCGCACCTGTACGAACACGCGATGAAACTGTGGGAAGGCCTGTCCCAGGACCTCAACTACAACGTGATGTTCTCCCAGCGCGGCGTCTACAACCTCAGCCACACCCTGCAGGACATCCGTGATTCCGAGCGTCGGGTCAGCGCCAACCGCCTCAATGGCGTGGACGGCGAACTGCTCGATGCCAAGCAGGTTGCCGACGAGATCCCGTATCTCGACTGCTCGAAGAACACCCGCTACCCGGTGATGGGCGCTACCGTCCAGCGTCGCGGCGGCGTGGCCCGTCACGATGCCGTGGCCTGGGGCTTTGCCTGTGCTGCCGACGCCTTGGGCGTGGACCTGATCCAGCAGACCGAAGTGATCGGTTTCCGCAAGGAAAACGGTGTGTGCATCGGCGTGGAAACCAACAAGGGCTTCATCGGCGCCAAGCGCGTCGGCGTAGTGACTGCCGGTAACTCCGGGCACATGGCCAAACTCGCCGGTTTCCGTCTGCCGATCGAATCCCACCCGCTGCAAGCGCTGGTGTCCGAGCCGATCAAACCGATTATCGACAGCGTGATCATGTCCAACGCCGTGCACGGCTACATCAGCCAGTCCGACAAGGGTGACCTGGTGATCGGCGC
The DNA here is from genome assembly GCF_034541995.1 of Pseudomonas sp. BIC9C. Lineage (NCBI taxonomy): Bacteria > Pseudomonadati > Pseudomonadota > Gammaproteobacteria > Pseudomonadales > Pseudomonadaceae > Pseudomonas > Pseudomonas sp. BIC9C. The sequence goes on along the minus strand of NZ_JAWDGM010000001.1, from coordinate 1,987,366 downwards.
CGGTATCGACGGCTACAACGGCTACGGTCAGCGCGGTTCCTATCCGGTAATCGAGCACACCATCCAGGCCATCGTCGAAATGTTCCCGGTGCTGTCCCGCGTGCGCATGAACCGTCAGTGGGGCGGCATCGTCGACACCACGCCGGATGCTTGCCCGATCATCTCGAAAACTCCGGTACCGAACATGTTCTTCAACTGCGGTTGGGGCACCGGTGGCTTCAAGGCAACACCTGGCTCGGGCAACGTGTTTGCCGCAAGCCTGGCCAAGGGTGAAATGCACCCGTTGGCTGCACCTTTCTCCATCGACCGCTTCCACAGCGGTGCGTTGATCGACGAACACGGCGCTGCAGCAGTCGCCCACTAACAGGAGAAATCCCTATGTTGCATATCTTCTGTCCTCACTGCGGCGAACTGCGCTCCGAAGAGGAATTCCATGCATCCGGCCAGGCGCACATCCCGCGCCCACTGGACCCGAACAGCTGCACCGACGAGGAGTGGGGCGACTACATGTTCTTCCGCGACAACCCTCGCGGCCTGCACCACGAGCTGTGGGATCACGTTGCCGGTTGCCGCCAGTACTTCAACGTCACCCGCGACACCGTGACCTACGAGATTCTCGAAACCTACAAGATCGGCACCAAGCCACAATTCACCGACAAGACCGATAGCCCGAAAGCGGCCAGCACGGCTCTGGGAGAGAAGGTATGAGCCAGATCAATCGCCTGTCCAATGGCGGACGGATCGACCGCAACAAAGTCTTGACCTTCACCTTCAACGGCCAGGTTTACAAAGGCTTTGAAGGCGACTCCCTGGCCGCTGCACTGCTGGCCAACGGCGTCGACATCATCGGTCGCAGCTTCAAGTATTCCCGTCCGCGCGGCATTTTCGCCGCCGGTGCAGAAGAGCCGAACGCGGTGCTGCAGATCGGTGCCACCGAAGCCACGCAGATCCCGAACGTGCGTGCTACGCAACAGGCGCTGTATCAGGGCCTGGTCGCCACCAGCACCAACGGCTGGCCGAGCGTGAACAACGACATGATGGGGATTCTCGGCAAGGTCGGCGGCAAGCTGATGCCACCGGGCTTCTACTACAAAACCTTCATGTACCCGCAATCGTTCTGGATGACCTACGAGAAGTACATCCGCAAGGCTGCCGGCCTTGGCCGCTCGCCGACCGAGAACGATCCGGACACCTACGACTACATGAACCAGCACTGCGACGTGCTGATCGTCGGCGCTGGTCCTGCCGGTCTGGCAGCTGCCCTGGCGGCTGCGCGCAGCGGTGCCCGCGTGATTCTCGCCGATGAACAGGAAGAGTTCGGCGGCAGCCTGCTCGATTCCCGCGAAAGCCTCGACGGCAAGCCGGCCACCGAGTGGGTCGCCAGCGTCATCGCCGAGCTGAAGAACACCCCGGACGTGCTGCTGTTGCCGCGCGCCACGGTCAACGGCTACCACGACCACAACTTCCTGACCATTCACGAACGCCTGACCGATCACCTCGGCGACCGCGCTCCGATTGGCCAGGTGCGTCAGCGCATTCACCGGGTCCGTGCCAAGCGAGTGGTACTGGCGACCGGCGCTCACGAGCGCCCACTGGTCTACGGCAACAACGACGTGCCGGGCAACATGCTGGCCGGCGCTGTCTCCACTTACGTACGCCGTTACGGTGTGGCGCCGGGCAAGAAGCTCGTGCTTTCGACCAACAATGACCACGCCTACCGCGTTGCCCTGGACTGGCTCGATGCCAGCCTGCAAGTGGTGGCCATCGCCGACGCCCGCAGCAACCCGCGTGGTGCGCTGGTGGAAGAAGCACGCGCCAAAGGTATCCGCATCCTCACCGGCAGCGCCGTGATCGAGGCCCGTGGCAGCAAGCGTGTGACCGCTGCCCGTGTGGCCGCCATCGATGTCAAAGCCCACACCGTGACCAGCCCTGGCGAATGGCTTGAGTGCGACGTGGTGGCCAGTTCCGGTGGTTACAGCCCTGTGGTTCACCTGGCTTCGCACCTGGGTGGCAAGCCGATCTGGCGTGAAGACATCCTCGGTTTCGTACCGGGTGAAGCACCGCAGAAACGCGTATGTGTCGGTGGCATCAACGGCGTTTACGGCCTTGGCGATTCTCTGGCCGACGGTTTTGAAGGCGGCGCCCGCGCCGCTGCTGAAGCCGGCTTCCAGACAGTCGAAGGCGTACTGCCGAAAGCCCTGAGCCGTCTCGAGGAGCCGACGCTGGCGCTGTTCCAGGTGCCCCATGAAAAGAACACCGCACGGGCACCGAAGCAATTCGTCGACCTGCAAAACGATGTCACCGCCGCCGCCATCGAACTGGCGACCCGCGAAGGCTTCGAGTCGGTCGAGCACGTCAAGCGCTACACTGCGCTGGGCTTCGGCACCGATCAGGGCAAGCTCGGCAACGTCAATGGCCTGGCCATCGCTGCCCGCTCGCTGAACGTGACCATCCCGCAGATGGGCACCACCATGTTCCGTCCGAACTACACGCCAGTGACCTTTGGCGCTGTGGCCGGTCGTCACTGTGGGCACATCTTCGAGCCAGTGCGCTACACCGCCCTGCATCAGTGGCACCTGAAAAACGGCGCCGAGTTCGAGGATGTTGGCCAGTGGAAACGTCCGTGGTACTTCCCGAAATCCGGTGAAGACATGCACGCGGCAGTGAAGCGCGAATGCAAAGCCGTGCGCGACAGCGTCGGCCTGCTGGACGCTTCGACCCTGGGCAAGATCGACATCCAGGGCCCGGACGCCCGCGAGTTCCTCAACCGCGTCTACACCAACGCCTGGACCAAGCTCGATGTGGGCAAGGCGCGTTACGGCCTGATGTGCAAAGAAGACGGCATGGTGTTCGACGACGGCGTGACGGCATGCCTTGCCGACAACCATTTCGTCATGACCACCACCACCGGCGGCGCGGCACGCGTGCTTCAGTGGCTGGAGCTGTACCACCAGACCGAATGGCCGGACATGAAGGTGTACTTCACCTCCGTGACCGACCACTGGGCGACCATGACCCTGTCCGGGCCGAACAGCCGCAAGCTGCTCAGCGAAGTCACCGACATTGACCTGGCCAACGAAGCCTTCCCGTTCATGACCTGGAAAGAAGGCCTGGTCGGTGGTGTGCCGGCGCGGGTGTTCCGGATTTCGTTTACCGGTGAGCTGTCGTACGAAGTCAACGTGCAGGCCGACTACGCCATGGGCGTGCTCGAGAAAATCGTCGACGCCGGCAAGAAGTACAACCTGACGCCGTACGGCACCGAAACCATGCACGTGCTGCGGGCCGAGAAGGGCTTCATCATCGTAGGGCAAGACACTGACAGCTCGATGACCCCGGACGACCTGAACATGGGCTGGTGTGTCGGTCGCACCAAACCGTTCTCGTGGATCGGCTGGCGTGGCATGAACCGCGAAGACTGTGTGCGTGATCAGCGCAAACAGCTGGTTGGCCTCAAGCCGATCGATCCGAACAAATGGCTGCCGGAAGGGGCGCAGCTGGTGTTCAACACCAAGCAAGCCATCCCGATGACCATGGTCGGTCATGTGACTTCCAGTTACCTGCACAACTCCCTGGGCTATTCGTTTGCCATGGGCGTGGTCAAGGGCGGCCTGAACCGCATGGGCGAGCGTGTCTTCGCGCCATTGGCGGACGGCAGCGTGATCGAGGCGGAAATCGTTTCTTCGGTGTTCTTCGATCCGAAGGGTGAGCGCCAGAACGTTTAATTGCCTCCGATCGTTCCCACGCAGAGCGTGGGAACGATCAACACAGAATTCAGGACAGGTGCTTTATGACCGCAGCCAATGTTTACCAACAACGCCCAACCTCCGGGGCCAAGGCCGAGTCGTCGCTGCATCACGCCGACCTCGCCAGCCTGGTGGGCAAGGGCCGCAAGAACGCCGGCGTGACCGTGCGTGAGAAAAAACTCCTCGGCCACCTGACCATCCGCGGTGATGGCCACGACGCCGCGTTCGCCGCGGGCGTGCACAAGGCCCTGGGCATCGAGTTGCCGGGCGCGCTGAGCGTCATCGTCAAAGGCGAAACCAGTTTGCAATGGATGGGGCCGGATGAGTGGCTGCTGATCGTGCCGACCGGTGAAGAGTTTGCCGCCGAGAAAAAACTGCGCGAAGCGTTGGGCGATCTGCACATTGCAATCGTCAACGTCAGCGGCGGCCAGCAGCTCCTCGAACTGAGCGGCCCGAACGTGCGCCAGGTACTGATGAAGTCCACCAGCTACGACGTGCACCCGAACAACTTCCCGGTGGGCAAAGCCGTCGGCACGGTGTTCGCCAAGTCGCAGCTGATGATCCGTCACACCGCCGAAGACACCTGGGAACTGTTGATTCGTCGCAGCTTCTCGGATTACTGGTGGTTGTGGTTGCAGGATGCTTCTGCCGAATTCGGCCTCAGCGTTCAGGCCTGATCACCACCGTCACTGTAGGAGCGAGCCTGCTCGCGATGGACTTCAAGGCAACGCGTTGAATCAGAAAGAGCGCGTCATCGTTGGCCTCCATCGCGAGCAGGGCTCGCTCCTACAGTAGGCATCCATCGAATTCTCAGGAGTCACCGCACCATGAGCCGCGCCCCAGACACATGGATTCTGACCGCCGACTGCCCAAGCCTGCTCGGCACGGTGGATGTGGTGACCCGCTTTCTGTTCGAGCAGGGCTGCTACGTCACCGAGCACCATTCCTTCGATGACCGGCTCTCGGGCCGTTTCTTCATTCGTGTGGAATTCCGACAGCCCGATGGCTTCGACGAGAAGTCGTTCCGCGCGGGGTTGGCCGAGCGTGGTGACGCCTTTGGCATGAACTTCGAACTGGTCGCGCCGAACTATCGGCCGAAAGTGGTGATCATGGTTTCCAAGGCCGATCACTGCCTCAACGATTTGCTTTATCGCCAGCGCATTGGCCAGTTGTCGATGGACGTGGCCGCCGTGGTCTCCAACCACCCGGACCTCAAGCCACTGGCCGACTGGCACCAGATTCCGTACTACCACTTCCCGCTGGATCCGAACGACAAGCCGTCGCAAGAGCGTCAGGTATGGCAAGTCATTGAAGAGTCCGGGGCTGAACTGGTGATCCTTGCGCGCTACATGCAAGTGCTGTCGCCGGAGTTGTGCCGCAAGCTCGATGGCAAGGCGATCAACATCCACCACTCCCTGCTGCCCGGTTTCAAGGGTGCCAAGCCCTATCACCAGGCCTACAACAAGGGCGTGAAGCTGGTGGGCGCCACGGCGCACTACATCAACAACGATCTCGACGAAGGGCCGATCATCGCCCAGGGCGTCGAGGCGGTGGACCACAGCCATTACCCGGAAGACCTGATCGCCAAAGGGCGGGATATCGAGGGGCTGACCCTGGCGCGGGCGGTTGGTTATCACATTGAGAGAAGGGTGTTTTTGAACGCCAATCGTACGGTCGTTCTTTAGATCGCTTTCGCTGGCAAGCCAGCTCCCACAGGTTTTTGTGTCGTTCACAAAATCTGTGGTTATTCCGGCCCACTGTGGGAGCGGGCTTGCCCGCGAAGAGGCCCTTACAAGCAACACAAGAAACAGCATCTGTACCCGAGCATTTAACGCGCTGCCTGCCTGGGCAGCGTGGTTCCATAAAAACAACAGCGAGGTGAAAGCATGTCTGGCAATCGTGGTGTGGTGTATCTCGGCGCTGGCAAGGTCGAAGTGCAGAAGATTGATTATCCGAAATGCAGGACCCGCGCGGCAGGAAGATCGAGCACGGTGTCATCCTGAAAGTCGTGTCTACTAACATCTGTGGTTCCGACCAGCACATGGTGCGCGGTCGTACCACCGCTCAAACCGGCCTGGTGCTGGGTCACGAGATCACCGGTGAAGTGATCGAGAAGGGCAGTGACGTCGAGAACCTGAAAATCGGCGATCTGGTGTCCGTTCCGTTCAACGTGGCTTGCGGGCGCTGCCGTTCCTGCAAAGAAATGCACACCGGTGTCTGCCTCAGCGTCAACCCGGCACGTCCGGGTGGTGCCTACGGTTATGTCGACATGGGCGACTGGACCGGCGGCCAGGCCGAATACGCCATGGTGCCGTACGCCGACTTCAACCTGCTGAAGCTGCCGGACCGCGACCGGGCCATGGAAAAAATCCGCGACCTGACTTGCCTCTCCGACATCCTGCCGACCGGTTACCACGGTGCCGTGACTGCTGGCGTTGGCCCGGGCAGCACCGTGTACATCGCCGGTGCCGGTCCGGTCGGTTTGGCGGCGGCCGCTTCGGCCCGTCTGTTGGGTGCGGCGGTGGTGATCATCGGTGACGTCAATACCATTCGCCTGGCTCACGCCAAGGCCCAGGGCTTCGAAATCGCCGACCTGTCCCTGGACACGCCGCTGCACGAACAGATCGCCGCACTGCTCGGTGAACCGGAAGTGGATTGCGCCATCGACGCCGTCGGCTTCGAAGCCCGTGGTCATGGCCATGACGGCGTGAAGCACGAAGCGCCGGCCACCGTGCTCAACTCGCTGATGGGCGTGGTGCGTGTGGCAGGCAAGATCGGCATCCCCGGCCTCTACGTTACCGAAGACCCGGGTGCTGTCGACGCTGCCGCGAAAATGGGCAGCCTGAGCATCCGCTTCGGTCTGGGCTGGGCCAAATCCCACAGCTTCCACACCGGCCAGACCCCGGTGATGAAGTACAACCGCGCGCTCATGCAAGCGATCATGTGGGACCGTATCAACATCGCCGAAGTGGTGGGCGTTCAGGTGATCAGCCTGGATCAGGCTCCACAGGGTTATGGCGAGTTCGATGCCGGCGTGCCGAAGAAGTTTGTGATTGATCCGCACAAGATGTTCAGCGCGGCTTGAGTCTTCACGCAAAATAAAACGGCGACCTTCGGGTCGCCGTTTTATTTTGCGGTCTTTTGCTCTTCTGCTTTCACAGTGCCGCCAATGCCCCTTGGTACAGCACCGGTCCCGTCGGCTGCCCGGTCGGCGAACCGCCCTTCGGTTCCAGACTGACCGCCAGCGCAATCGGCTTGCCGATCAGCGCTTTCTGCGCCTCGCTCAATTCGACCTTGCCTTTGCCTCCAGCCGGAATCACGCCGAGGGAGATCGGTTTGCCGTCCGCCGGAATCGCCCACAACTCCAGACTTTGCCCGGGTTCGACAGCCGCCAGCGTCAGTGGCTCGACTTGCAGGTAATGCTCGTGGGCCTGCACACGCAACGCCGGTTTCGCGTCGGCGTTGACCAGCGTGGCGCTGTAGCGGGCATCGTCGGAGATGTAGTGAACGCCGAGAATCACTGCAATCAGCAGTGAGCAAACCGCCGCTGTCACTCGTAGCCAGTTCCAGAACGGACGCTTCTCTGGCACGTGCAGCACTTGTGGTTCGATCCGTTCGGTAATGCCTTGCCAGACGCGATCCGGCACCGGTTGCTCCGGCAGGGCTTCGGTCAGGCTGACCAGGCTTTCCTGCCACTGTGCCAGTTCCGCACGCAAGGCCGCATCTTCCAGCAACAGCTGTTCGAAACGCCGACGCGCGGTGGCGGGCATCAGGCCAATGGCATAGTCGGCGGCGAGGGCGCGGCGCAGGGTCGGGGTTTTATAGTTCATGATTCAAGGCACCTGCGCAGGCGCTCCAGGCCGCGGCGGATCCAGGACTTCACCGACCCCAGCGGCGCGGCCAGGTGTTCGGCCAACTCGGAGCACGACAGTCCCTGGAAATAAGCGACGGTAATCGACTGGCGCTGCATGCCTTCGAGGCTGTCCAGGCAGCGGCTCAAGGCGCTGGCTTCACGGGCACTGTCCAATTGCTCGTGGGCCGATGGACTTTCATCCACAAGCATCTGTTCTTCGAGATCACTCAAGGGCCGATCACGGTGTTTGCGCAACTGGTCGATGGCTTGGTTGCGGGTGATGTTGATCATCCAGGTCAACGGCGCCGACAGATGCGCTTCGTAGCGCGATGCATTGTTCCAGATGCGCACGAAGCTCTCTTGCAGCACCTCTTCGGCCAGGTCCGGACGGCCCATGAATCGCAGGGCGACACCGTGCAGCCGAGGTCCGACGCTGCGGTACAGCGTCTCGAAGGCGCGGCGGTCACCCAGTGAACACTGGGCCAGCAGTTGCCTGAGCTGATCGGTGTCGGTGATGGGAATAGCGGTTCTCCCGGAAAGCAGGGCAGGGGGCCGGTTGCAGGCAGAGGTTAGTTCACAGCGTGCAGTTGTTCCATTCACGGCGAACACCTCGGGAGGACCGCCGCCCCCGGCGCGCGGGGACGGCGGCACGGCTCAGCTTTTCGGCATCAGCACCTTGTCGATGACCTGAATCACCCCATTGGACTGGTACACGTCATAGGTGGTGATGTCGGCGACGTCACCTTTTTCATCCTTGATGGTGATGTTGTGCGGGCCGTTCATCATCGCCCATAGTTTTCCGCCGGCGACGGTGGTGAGCTCGGTCTTGCCACCACCGGCCTTGATCTTCTCGGCCAGGGTTGCCATGTCGAGTTTGCCGGCGACCACGTGGTAGGTGAGGATTTTGCTCAGGGTGGCTTTGTTTTCCGGTTTGAGCAGCGTATCGACAGTGCCGGCAGGCAGGGCGGTAAAGGCTGAATTGACCGGGGCGAATACGGTGAACGGGCCTTTGCCCTTGAGGGTGTCGACCAGGCCGGCGGCTTTTACCGCGGCGACCAGGGTGGTGTGATCGGCGGAGTTCACCGCGTTATCGACGATGTCCTTGCTCGGCAGCATGGCCTGGCCGCCGACGGTCACGCTGTCATGGCTCATGGTTGCCGCTTGTACGGTATTCAGGGCGAAAGCACCGCCAAGGGCCAGGGTCAGCAGGCTGGCAATCAACGGTGTTTTGATCGAAGTGCGTTTCATGGTGATGATCCTTTGGTGGGGAATCGGCCAGGAATGTCTGTCCGTGCTTGATATACGGGCGTGGGGCGGGACTGGATGCAGCACCGGGAAAATATTTTGATGAACCTGATCCCTGTAGGAGCGAGCTTGCTCGCGATGGACTTGGGGGCAACGCGCCAATTCAGGAAGTACGCGTCATCGTTAACGTCCATCGCGAGCGAGCTCGCTCCTACAGGGGATGGGTGGCTGGGAACAATGTCGGGGGATATCAGTCCAATGCACAGTTTTTCGCCGTCCATTGCGGGCGGCGTTCATAGAGGATGTCTGAATGAAGATTTCACGCGGTTTTGTCCTGGCATCGCTCTTGACCCTGGCAGTCAGCCCGGCCTTTGCCCAGTTCAACCTGAGCGATGCGGCCAATGCCATTTCCGGCATGAAGGGTGGCAATGCGGCGGCCGATGCTGCACCGACTACGGAAACGGCGGACCTGCTGGGCGCGCTCACTGAATTGAATATCACCCCACAGCAAGCCCTTGGCGGCGCCGGGGCGATGCTGGGGCTGGCGAAGAACCAGTTGAGTTCGACCAACTACTCGGAACTGGCCAAAAGCGTGCCGGGTATCGACATGCTGTCCGGCGGTGGCGAGCTGGGTGCACTCGCCGGATTGCTCGGCTCCACCGGCAAGGCCGCAGGCCTGGATAACGCCTTGGGCAACGTCAAGAACACCAATGACCTGAACAATGCCTTCAGCGCCCTGGGCATGGACAGCGGCATGATCGGGCTGTTTACCCCGGTGCTCCTGCAATACCTCGGTCAGCAGGGCGTCGGGGGTTCGCTGCTGAGCAATCTGGGCAGCATCTGGGGCACGGGCACGGGCACGGGCACGGGCACGGGCACGGGCTTCGGCACCGGTAGCTGATTCAGCGGCGCCCGGTGCGCAAGGCGTCGATGCGCCGGTCCTTCTCGATCCAGAGCTGGTTGACCCAGTTCTGGGTTTTTTCGCGAAACAGCGGATCGTTCTCGTAATCGCCCTGCCACAGCGCCGGGTCGAGTTCGCGGGTCTGGATATCGATGATGACCCTTGGCACATTGCCGCTGATCAAGTCCCAGAACCCCGGAATGTTCTGCTGCGGGTAAACCACCGTCACATCGAGGATCGCGTCCAGCTGTTCACCCATCGCCGCCAGCACAAAGGCCACTCCACCGACCTTGGGCTTGAGCAAGTGATTGAATGGTGACTGTTGCTGGGCACGTTTAGCCGCCGTGAAGCGCGTGCCTTCGAGGTAGTTGACCACCGTCACCGGTTGGCGCTTGAACAGTTCGCAGGCCTGTTTGGTGATCTCCAGATCCTTGCCCGCCAGTTCCGGGTGTTTGGCCAGGAACGCCTTGCTGTAGCGCTTCATGACCGGATAATCCAGCGCCCACCACGCCAGGCCCAGGAAGGGCACCCAGATCAGCTCTTTCTTGAGGAAGAACTTGAAGAACGGCGTACGGCGGTTCAGCGTCTGGATCAGCGCCGGGATATCGACCCAGGATTGATGGTTGCTGATCACCAGGTACGAGGTGTCACGGCGCAGATCGTCACCGCCGCGGATGTCCCATCGGGTGGGGATGCACAGGCGGAAGATCAGCTTGTCGATCTCGGACCAGGTCTCGGCAATCCACATCACCGACCATGAGGCGTAATCGCGAAAACGGCCGGGCAGGACCAGTTTGAGCAGGGCAAACACCATCAGCGGTCCGATCAGGACCAGGGTGTTGAGCAGAAGCAGCAGGGTCACGAAACAGCCGGTGAGCAGGCGGCGCATAAGTCACTCGTGGGGCGGTTGGGCGCGCCATGATAAGCAGCTTCGGGCGACAGGCCAAATCGGCGGTGACGAATGTTTCACCTTTGGGCCGGTAACCTTGTGGGAACGATCAAGCGAACGACGGTCTAAAATCCCGCTGTTCACTCTCATGGAAGCCCATCACGTGAAATCCCTCCTTGCAGTGCTCTCCCTCATCGCCCTGCCGGTCATGGCCGCCGAACCCACCCTCTATGGGCGTTACGAATACATCGCCCTGCCGGAGATCGGCGGGCAGGTCCTCAAGGCGAAAATGGACACCGGCGCCCTGACCGCGTCGCTGTCGGCCAAGGACATCGAAACCTTCAAGCGTGACGGCGAAGACTGGGTGCGTTTCCGCCTTGGCACCAAGGACGCGAACAACCAGGTCTACGAACACAAGATCGCGCGCATCAGCAAGATCAAGACCCGGTCCGAAGAGGAGGATGACGAAGCGGCAGCACCCACCAAGCGGCCTGTGGTTGATCTGGAATTGTGCCTGGGCAACGTCAAGCGCACGGTCGAGGTCAACCTCACCGACCGCAGCAGCTTCAACTACCCGTTGCTGATCGGCGCCAAGGCGTTGCGCGAATTCGGGGCGGCGGTGAACCCTGCTCGGCGGTTTACGGCCGACAAGCCGGATTGCTGATCTTTTGAAGGCTTAAACCTTCGGCATCGTCGCAATCATCGAAGGTCGCTGACTCACCTCGAAATACCACGCCGCGAGTTGTGGATTGGCTTCGCGCCAATCCAGATCCGGATGGCGCAGGTCCAGGTAACCCAGTGCACAGGCCACGCTGATCGCGGCCACGTCGAAATGGCAGGTCAGCTCGGCAATCGCGTCTTTTTCCAGCAGCGCCAAGGTACGGCGGATCTTGTCGCGCTGGCCGTCGAGCCATTCGTCCCAGTGTTTCTCCGGGGCGCGCAGGGCGACTTCGTAGCGCACCAGCACGGCCGCGTCCATGATCCCGTCGGCGAGCGAGGCGAGGGTCAGGCGCCGCCAGCGGGCCGAGCCTTCGCGGGGGATCAGCGGATTGCCGACGTGCTGCTGATCGAGGTAGTCGAGGATGACCCGGCTGTCATGGATGACATTGCCATCGGCCAGGCGCAGCGCCGGGATTTTACTCAGGGGGTTGTCGTCGATCAGGGTCAGGTCCGGGTTGACCGGGGTGAGTACGCAGTTTTGCAACGCCACGCGGTCCTGTTGACCGGTTTCGTGCAGCAGCACCATGACTTTGCGAACGAAGGGAGAGAGCGGGTTGTGGTACAGGGTCATGCTCGGGGCGGACATGGCAGCGTCTCGATCGGTGGCAGTGTCGGGCAGCATAGCGTGTTGGGGAGATAGCTCAATATCCCTTGTGGGAGCGAGCTCGCTCGCGATGGTCGTCAACGATGACGCTGGAAGACTGACACCCCGAGGCGCTCTCGGGTGCATCGCGAGCAAGCTCGCTCCTACAAGGGATGTCGCTTCAGTGGCGTTGCAGGAGGCCCCGCAGGGCAACCGCGGCGGGGATGCCCAAGCCCAGCCAGCTCAGCGAATCCCACACACCATCCCCGAGCAACGCGGCAAACAACCCTGCCGCGCTGAACAGGGCGATGACGATTGGGGGGCTGAACACTTTCCAGAAGTTCGACTGCCGGGGCTTCATGCCACGCTCTCCGCTTTTTCCAGCACAGGCCTGGCAGCCTTGCGTCGCACCACCCACAAGTACACCCCACTGCCGAGCACGATGAGGGTCAGCACATCCAGGGTCGCCCAGAGGATTTTCATCGGCATGCCGCCGTAGTCACCGAAATGTAGCGGCTGCGACATGCCCATGGCGTCCATGTACCACGGTCGCTCGGCCACGGCGGTGACTTGCAGGGTGCTGGCGTCGATCAGCACGGGTGTCAGCAGGTGTGAAGTCAGGTGCGTGCTGCCTTTCATGAACACTGCGTAATGGTGCTCGCTGGAAAACCGCGTGCCGGGGAAGGCGATGAAGTCCGGCTGCATGCCCGGCGCAACCTCCTCGGTGATGTCGAGCAGACGGGTCGCCGGTGCCAATTGCGTCAGCGGCGGCGCATCGCGGTACGGCGCGACCATCGCGCTCAGGCTGTCGTTGCGCCAGGCGGCAATGATCAGGTCGGCGCAGGCACTGATCACACCCGTCACGCCGACCACCAGGGCCCAGGTCAACGTCACGACACCGATCAGGTTATGCAGGTCGAGCCAGCGCAGGCGCGTGGATTTGTCCTGGCGCACGGTGGCGAACTTCAAGCGACGCATGAACGGCAAGTACAGCACCGTTCCGGAAACGATCGCCACCACGAACAGAACCCCCATGAACGCCAGCAGCAACTTGCCCGGCAAGCCGGCGAACATGTCCACGTGCAGGCGCAGCATGGTCAGCATGAAGCCGCCGTTGGCCGATGGCGTTTCCAGTGCTTCGCCGGTACGGGCATCGAGCATGAAGGTGTGGGACGAGTTCGGCTCGGTACCGGCGGTCGCGGCCATGATCGTCAGCACCGCGTTGGGCTCATCGTCCTCGAAGCCGAAGTATTGCAAGACTTCACCGGGGCGATGTCGCTCGGCCGCCTCTGCCAATTGCTGCAAATTCAGGTGTGGGGTGTCCGCCGGCATTGCCTTCACGTCGGGCGCATTGCCCAGCAAGTGATCGATCTCGTGATGAAAGATCAACGGCAGGCCGGTCAGCGCCAGCAGCAACAGGAACACCGTACAAGCCAGGCTGGTCCAGGTATGGACAGCGGACCAGTGGCGAATGGTTTTACTTTTCATGTCATGGCCTTCAGAAAGGCCAAGCCGTCCTCGAAGGACGGCCTGGTCATTGGGCGTGTCAGCTCAAGGCGTTACCACTTGTACGTTGCACTCGCGACGACACTGCGCTGGTCGCCGTAGTAGCAGTAGAAGCTGTCGCAAGTGGAGATGTAGTCCTTGTCGAACAGGTTGGTCGCGTTAACGGCCAGGGAAGCGCCTTTGAGGCTGCTGTCCAGGCGACCGAGGTCGTAGTGAACCACCGCGTCGAACACCGTGTAGGCACCGGCCTTGCCCAGCCAGGTGTTGGCCTGGTCGCCGTAGGTGTTGCCGGTGTAGCGTGCGCCGGCGCCGATGCCGAAGCCGTCCAGCGCGCCGTTGTGCCAGGTGTAGTCGCCCCACACCGACGCTTGCTGGTTAGGCATCAGCTGCAGGCGATTGCCCTTGTAGATGCCCTCTTGCACTTCGGATTTGGCCAGGGTGTAGGCAGCCGTGACCTTGAGGTTTTCGGTCACGTCGGAAACGGCTTCCAGCTCCAGGCCTTTGACTTTCACTTCGCCGGTCTGGCTGGTGACCGTCACGTTGCCCACATTATTGGTGACGGAAACGTTTTTCTGGGTCAGGTCATACACAGCCGCCGTCAGCAGTGTGTTGCTGCCCGGTGGCTGGTACTTGATACCCAGTTCCCACTGCTTGCCTTCGGTCGGCTTGAACGACTCGGTCGGCGAGGCGACGGCATTGCTGGTCGGCTGGAACGATTCGGCGTAGGACAGGTAAGGCACGAAGCCCGAGTCGAACACGTAGCTGATCGCCGCGTTACCGCTGAAGTTCTTGTCGCGCTCAGTGTTGGTGGCATCACCTTTGTTGAAGAACGTGGTTCCGGTGTGGACCCAGTCTTCACGACCACCTAGGGTCAGGCGCCATTGGTCGAGGGCCATCTGGTCCTGGATATACAGGCCAGTCTGCTGGGTCTTCTGTTCGTAGTCATAGAAGGCCGTGGAGCGTGCCGGACGCTCGATCGGCAAGCCATAAATCGGATTGTTGACGTTGATGCCCGGCGCGGTACCGAAGATCGACAGGTAGTTGGTGGTGTTGCGCTGGTGGTCCAGGCCAATCAGCAAGGTGTGACTGACGTCGCCGGTGACGAAGTCGCCCTGGAAGTTGTTGTCCACGGCGAACTGGGCGATGTCTTCGTCGACGTTGGTGGTGCCACGGCCGGTGTTGCCCTGATCGTCGACGACAGACCCGAAGGAGGGGCCGTAGCTATTGACGGTCACGGTCTGGAACGACAGCTCCGACTTGGTATAGCGCAGGTTCTGCCGGAACTGCCAGACATCGTTCAGGCGATGTTCGAAGGCGTAACCCAGCGCGTAGTAGGTGCGGTCGTAGAAGTCGTAGTTCGGATCACCCAGGTTCTTGTGATGGGAAATCTCGCCGAACGGCATGTCGATCTTGGTGCCCTGGATCGGATAGAACTGACTGGTGATACCGGTATCGTCGCGAGTGAACTGCGTGAGCAGGGTGAACCTGGTGTCGTCGTCGATGTTCCAGGTCAGGCTTGGCGCAATGTTGTAGCGCATGTCATCGATGTGGTCGATTGGCGTGCCACCGTCGCGCAGCACGCCGCTGAGGCTGTACAGAAACTGACCTTCGTCGTCGATTTTACCGGTGCTGGCGAAGTTGATCTGGCGATGGTTGTCGCTGCCGTACTGCAGCTGGATCTCGCTGCTGGCTTCAGCGCTTGGGCGACGGCTGACCATGTCCAGCAGGCCGCCCGGCGGGGTCTGGCCGTATACGGACGAGGCCGGGCCGCGTAGCAGCGCCAGGCGGTCGAGGTTCCAGGTTTCCTGTTTCGGATTGGCGTACACGCCTTTTGGCAGCGGCAGGCCGTCGAGGAATTGGGTCGGCCCGAAACCACGCACGCGCAACCAGTCGGAGCGGGTGTCGCTGCCGAAGCTGCTGGCGGTGATGCCCGGCAAGTAGCGCACGGCATCATCGAGGGTGTGCACGTTGCGGTCGTCCATCTGTTGGCGAGTGACGACCGAAATCGAGCGCGGTGCTTCGACCAGCGCGGTGTCGGTCTTGGTGCCGGCGGCGGTGCGCTTGGCCGTGTAGCCCTGCGCCGGACCCCAGGCGCTTTCAGCGTCTTCCACGCCGATCACGCTGGTGGCCGGCAGGGCCATCACGCCCTCGGGCACAGCCACCAGGCTGTAGGTGCCCGCATTGCTTTGCTCCAGTTGCAGGCCGGTACCACGCAGGGCCTCACGCAGAGCGCCGGCTGCGTCGAACTGGCCGTTGACTGGCGCCGAGGTTTTGCCCGCCGCCAGGGATGGGGTCAAGGCCAGGGCCAAGCCGGCCTGGCTGGCGATCTGGTTCAGGGTGTTGGCCAACGGAGCGGCCGGCAGGTTGTAGGCGCGAACGCTGGAAGCCTGTTCAGCGGCGAACAGTGGGCTGCTGGCCAAAGGGGTGCAAAAGGCAATGGCAACCGCGAGCAAACTGCGGCGCAACAGGGAGTCTAGCGAACGAGGCATACAGCGGCTCCTGAATGTAAATATTTATCAATTGCCTGTGTGCCGAACGAGAATTGAAAAGTGATAGGGCTGGATGAAAATAATTTCGATTCAGTTATTCAGTGGGCACTGAAGGGTTCAGGCGTGCGCCTTTGTGGCGAGGGGGCTTGCCCCCGTTCGGCTGCGCAGCAGCCGTAAAGTCAGCCAATGCGTTTTAACTGGAAAATGGGGGGCCGCTTCGCGACCCGGCGGGAGCAAGCTCCCTTGCCACAAAGGGTCTGTGTGCGGATTCAGGGCTTGGTAGCGGCCTTGGCCACGACCTTCACCCACCATTGCGTGTGCTGTTCGATCTGCACCGGCAGGGTCGGCAGCAGGGCATTGAGTGCCAGGTCGGTGTCGCGCAGCGGGAAACTGCCGGTGATGCGCAGGTCGGCCACTTCGGGTGCGACGCCGACGTAACCGGTTCGATAGCGGCCGATTTCATGCACCAGATCTTCCAGCCGCGTGTTGTCCACCACCAGCATGCCGCGGGTCCAGGCATCCGCGCCGAGGTTGACGGCCAGAACCGGGCCCAGGCCGTTGTTGCGGATCAGTACCTGCTGGCCTTCGTGCAGGATCTGTTCGTCCGGGATGGATTGCGGATGAACCGCCACTGCCGACTGCAGCACGCTCAGGCGCGTGCCTTCTTCTTCGCGCTTGACCAGAAACCGGGTACCCAGTGCACGCATACTGCCTTCGCGGGTTTCGACAATGAACGGCCGGGGATCGCCATGGCCGGTTTCCACCAGGACTTCGCCTTGCTGAAGCACGATGCGTCGCTGCTTCTCATCGAAGCGCACATCCAGGGCACTGTGGGTGTTGAGATTGATCAGCGTGCCATCAGCCAGGCGCAGGGTGCGCTGCTCGCCAACGGCGGTGCTCTGGTCGGCCAGCCAATAGTCGATCGGCAGATAACGCTCCCCGGCGAACAGCGCCAGGCCGATCACCGCAACGATACTGGCTACGCCACTGCCAAGCTTGCGCACCCGTCGACGAATGCCTTCGCGCGATTGCAGCAGCGCCGTTCGAGCCGGGCCGGTGGCCACGCTGAAACGCTGGTCGAGCATGCCCAGCTGGCGCCAGGCGCGGGCGTGCTCTTCGTGGGCCGCGTGCCACTTGGCGAACTCTTCGCGCTCCACCGGATTGGCGCCATCCATGGACAACTGCCAGGCAATCGCCGCGTCCAGCACCTTGGCCGATACCGGTTTGGAACCGAGCGGATTCATGTCGGCTCACCATATAGCGCGATGTAGCACTGGCGAATGCCCTGGGTCAGGTACTGGCGTACCCGCGGCACCGACACCCCCAGGCGCTCGGCGATTTCCGCGTGGCCGAGGCCGTCGAGACGGTTATAGAGGAACGCCGCCCGGGCCTTGCTGGAAAGCTTGCCGAGCAAACGATCGATGTTTTTCAGGTCTTCGAGGATCATCTGCTGTTCTTCCGCCGACGGCTGTTCGGCTTCGGGAACCCGCATCAACTCGGTGAGGTAAGCCTGCTCCAGCGCGGCGCGCCGGAAATAATCGAACAGCAGGCCCTTGGCAATCGCCACCAGGAATGCCCGAGGCTCGAGCGGGGCCTTCAGTTCCTCGCGGCCCAGCAAGCGCACGAACGTGTCCTGGCTCAGGTCTTCGGCCCGCTGCGGGCAGGCGACGTTGCGTCGAAGCCAGGCCAATAGCCAACCGCGATGGTCGCGATACAACGCACCGACGAGCTCACTTTGAGGGCTTGGGATTGACGACACGCAGCATTACCGATTGGGAAATATTAACTAACGAGAATTGTTTGCGATTGTGACAGAGGAGGGGGAGGTAAGCAATTGGCGTTGGTCGGGTGGGAATCTCGCGACGGCCCCTGTAGGAGCGAGCTTGCTCGCGATGGTCGTCAACGATAACGCGGGAAGCCTGGCGCCCCGCGGCGTTCTTGGGATCATCGCGAGCAAGCTCGCTCCTACAGGAGGGGCCTGAAACTCAGAAGGAAGGCGCCTGCTGCCGGCGCTTCCACTGACTCAAGCGCTGCTGCAAATTCAACGGGCTATGAATCTGCTGTTGCCGCGCGCGGCTGAACAGAATCAGCGCCAGTTCGGCGGTGGCCAGGGCGTCGGCGCTGGCGTGGTGGCGCTCGAAGACTTCGAGCTTGAACCAGTCGATCCAATCGTCCAGCCCGGCCTCGCGAATGTGCGCCTGGGAGCACAGCAGTGGTGCAATGTCCGCCACGTCCAGAAACGGATGCTGCAACTTCAAACCCAGATGATCTTTCAGCGCACGGCCGAGCATGTGCTGGTCAAACGGCGCATGGAAGGCCAGCACCGGACTGTCACCGAGGTACTCCATCAGGTCGAGCAGCGCTTCTGCCGGGTCGCTGCCCGCCGCAATGGCGCTGGGGCCAATACCGTGGATCAGCACGCTGGGGCCGAGTTTTACTTGCGGGTATTGCAGGGTGCGCTCGAACTGCTGGCGAAAGTCGATGGCCCCGTCCTCGATCACCACGGCGCCGATGGACAACAGGTGGTCCTTGCTCAGGTTCAACCCGGTGGTTTCCAGATCGAGCACCACCCAGCGCTGCTCGCGCAGGCTGCACTCCGCCAGGTCGGCAGCAGTCGGCAAGCGTTCCAGCCGATGTTGCAGGTGGGCAGGCAGGGTGGGGAGCGTCGGGCGCAACCAGGAAAACAGGCTCATAACTGATACCGCAACGTCAGGCTGCTTTGCAGGCGCTGTGCCTGGCGCAGGGACTCACGCAGGATGCGCCGGTCCAGATGGTTGAGGCTGTCGGGATCGACCCGGTTCGAGTAAGGCAAATTCTCCCGGGTCTGTAGTTGATGTTGCTGCATGCGGGTTTGCTGGATGAAGTGATAGGCCTCTTCGTACGCAGCGCCGTCCAGGGGGTCGATGACCTCCCTGGCGACCAACTGGCGAAAACGCTCCAGTGTGTTGTTCGCTTCGATACCGTGAGCCAGGGCCAGCAACCGGGCACCGTCGACAAAGGGTGCCAGGCCCTGGATCTTCAGGTCCAGGCTGGCCTTCTCGCCATTTTTGCGCGTCAGCACGAATTCGCGGAAACGCCCTACGGGCGGGCGATTGCGCAACGCATTATCGGCCATCATGCGCTGGAACAAACGGTTGTCCCCGACCTGATCGAGAATGCCCCGACGCAACTGCTCGCAGCCTTGCTCGCTGCCCCAGACCACGCGTAAATCGAAATAGATGCTCGAACCCAGCAGGTTCTCCGGGGTTGCCTCGCGGATAAACGCCGCAAAGCGTCGCGCCCATTCGGCCCGGGACAGGCACAGCTCCGGGTTGCCGGCCATGATATTGCCCTTGCACAACGTGAAGTCGCACAGCGCCAGGCTCTGGTTGATCTGCTGGGCAATGGGCAACAACTTGCCGCGAATCTCGGCGGCATGGGCCGCATCCCTGGCTTCGAACAGAATGCCATTGTCCTGATCGGTGTGCAGGGTCTGCTCGCGGCGGCCTTCACTGCCGAAACACAGCCAGCTGAACGGCACGCCGGGGTCGCCTTTTTCGGCGAGGGTCAGTTCGATCACCCGGCACACGGTGTGGTCGTTGAGCAAGGTGATGATGTGGGTGATCTGCGTCGAAGACGCGCCGTGGGCCAGCATTCGCTCGACCAGTTGACCGATTTCGCCCCGCAGCGCCACCAGGTTTTCCACCTTCTGCGCATTGCGGATAGTGCGGGCCAGGTGCACCAGGTCGACCCGTTGCAGGGAAAACAGATCGCGCTCGGAAACCACGCCGCACAAGCGCTGGTCCTTGACCAGGCAGACATGGGCTATGTGACGCTCGGTCATGGCAATCGCCGCGTCGAACGCACTGTGATCCGGCGACAGGAAAAACGGCGCCCGGGTCATGTGTCTTTCGATGGCTTCGTTGAAATCACTGCTGCCGTCGGCCACGGTCTGACGCAAGTCGCGCAGGGTGAAAATCCCCAGCGGCGCCTTGAGTTCATCGACCACCACGATGCTGCCGACCTGTTGTTCGTGCATCAACGTCACGGCTTCGCGCAACGGCGTCTGTGGGGCGCATGTCACCGGATGACGCATGGCCAATTCGCCCAGCCGGGTATTGAGCGAATATTGGGTGCCAAGGGTTTCCACGGCTTTTTGCTGCACTTGCTGGTTGACCTGATCCAACAGGCTACTGACGCAGCGCAGGGCGAAGTTGCGGAAGGTATCCGATAGCGAAAACAGGCGGATGAACGCCGGCTTGTTCAGTTGCAGGCAAAAAGTGTCCTCGCCGGCCAGGTGTTCGGTGCGGGTTGCCCGTTCACCCAGCAATGCCGCGAGGGGGAAACATTCGCCGGTACTGATCTCGAAGACCGTTTCGGTGCCACCTTTTGCCGTATGCGGACGCTCGCCCACGACCCGGCCTTGCTTGACGATATAGAAATGCTCGACCGGGCCGTCGGCGGGTTTGATGATGCTCTCGCCGGGGGCGTAGAAACGCAGCTGACATTGCTCGACCAGATACGCCAGGTGAGCGTGTTCCATCTGGTTGAAGGGCGGGAAACGCTGAAGGAATTGCAACGTGCCCTGGATGTTCTGCAACACCGCAGTTTTCCCTGCCTGTGTGAAGGCGTCCGCTTTACTCATAACCATTACCGCAGTCTTTTTTGGATTTGTTGTTGTCGGATGACTCACCCATGGTCGGCCCCTACGGTCAGGGTGCCCATTGGACGTAAGTCTAGGTAGGCAATGAGTGTGACGGAATGTCAGAAAAACCTTACGCAATTGAGAGAAAAATCGCTCTATCCTGATATAGGAAAAGTAAACGACGAAGTGCACATTGAAGGTCTCTTAGCGATGTCTCACCACTGTGCTAGGGCATTGAACTGAACATGTAGGGAACGCCATGTCCGACCACGATATTTTGAGTGACGCCGAGCGGGAATTGCTCAGTGCCGTCATGCTGGAACCTGACCTGCCGCTGCAGCGGGTGCTGATCGTCGACGACGATAAAGACGCCCGGGAGCTGTTGTCAGAGATCCTCGCGCTGGAAGGCATTCGTTGCAAAAAAGCGGCCAGTGGCAAAGCGGCACTCAATATCCTGGTGGCAGAGGCAGAGATCCAAAAGCCCTCGATCGGTTTAATGATCACCGACCTGCGGATGGGCGAAGTAGACGGGCTGGATCTGATCCGCCAGATACGTGAGTCGGTTCGGGCGGCGTTGCCGATCATCATTGTCTCGGGTGACGCCGACGTGAAGGATGCGATCGCCGCGATGCATTTGAACGTGGTGGACTTTCTGCTCAAGCCGATCGATGCCGGGCAGTTGCTTGAGTTGGTCAAGCGTGAGCTTGGGATGAAGCCTTAGCTCAAACCTGTCGGCCCTGCGCAACCGCTGTGGGATCGCGGACAGCCCAAAAAAGAAAAAGCCCTGATCTTTCGATCAGGGCTTTTTCATGTCCGGCGTAAACGCTCAGTTACAGGCCATTGGCAGCCTTGAACTCGCGCCGACGACGGTGCAGGACCGGCTCGGTGTAGCCGTTTGGCTGTTTGGTGCCTTCGACCACCAGTTCGACCGCCGCCTGGAAGGCGATATTGCTGTCGAAGTTCGGGGCCAGCGGACGGTACAGTGCGTCGCCGGCGTTCTGGCGGTCAACCACGGGCGCCATGCGCTTGAGGCTTTCCATGACCTGGTCTTCGGTGACGATGCCATGGCGCAGCCAGTTGGCGATGTGCTGGCTGGAAATACGCAGCGTTGCACGGTCTTCCATCAGGCCGACGTCGTTGATGTCCGGCACCTTCGAACAGCCGACGCCCTGGTCGATCCAGCGCACCACGTAACCGAGAATGCCCTGGCTGTTGTTGTCCAGTTCGTTCTTGATCTGTTCGGCGGTCCACTGCGAGTTCACCGCCAGCGGGATGGTCAGGATGTCATCCACCGAAGCATGCGCACGTTTGGCCAGTTCGGCCTGACGGGCGAACACGTCAACCTTGTGGTAATGCAGCGCGTGCAGCGCAGCAGCGGTCGGCGATGGTACCCAGGCGGTGTTGGCACCGGCCAGTGGGTGAGCGATTTTCTGTTCGAGCATCGCCGCCATCAGGTCAGGCATGGCCCACATGCCCTTGCCGATCTGCGCGCGACCTTGCAGGCCGGTGCTCAGACCGATATCGACGTTGGAGTTCTCGTAGGCGCCGATCCATTTTTCCGCCTTCATGTCCGCCTTGCGCACCATCGGGCCGGCTTCCATGGAGGTGTGGATTTCATCGCCCGTACGGTCGAGGAAACCGGTGTTGATGAACACCACGCGCTCGCTCGCCGCCTTGATGCAGGCCTTGAGGTTGATCGTGGTACGACGCTCCTCGTCCATGATCCCGACTTTGAGGGTGTTGCGTGGCAGGCCCAGCACGTCTTCGATGCGACCGAACAGCTCGTTGGTGAACGCGGCTTCTTCAGGGCCGTGCATCTTCGGCTTCACGATATAGATCGAGCCGGTGCGGCTGTTCTTGCGCGAGCTGTTGCCATTGAGGTTGTGGATCGCCGACAGGCAGGTCACCAGGCCGTCGAGAATGCCTTCCGGCACTTCATTGCCATCTTTGTCGAGGATTGCATCGATGGTCATCAGGTGACCGACGTTACGCACGAACAGCAACGAACGACCGTGCAGGCTCAGTTCACTGCCATCGACAGCGGTGTAGGTGCGGTCGGCGTTCATGGTGCGGGTAAAGGTCTGACCGCCCTTGGCGACGCCTTCGGACAGATCGCCCTTCATCAGGCCGAGCCAGTTGCGGTAGATCACCACCTTGTCATCAGCGTCGACGGCGGCAACCGAGTCTTCGCAGTCCATGATGGTGGTCAGCGCGGCTTCCATCAGGATGTCTTTGACGCCGGCCGCGTCGGTCTGGCCGACCGGGGTGCTGGCGTCGACCTGGATTTCGAAATGCAGGCCATTGTTTTTCAGCAGGATCGCGGTCGGTGCAGCGGCATCGCCCTGGAAGCCGATCAGTTGGGCATCGTTGCGCAGGCCGGTGTTGCTGCCGCCTTTAAGGGCGACCACCAGTTTGCCATCGACGATCTTGTAGCCGGTGGAGTCGACGTGGGAGCCGGCCGCCAATGGCGCGGATTCGTCGAGGAAGGCACGGGCGAAGGCGATGACCTTGTCACCACGCACCTTGTTGTAGCCTTTGCCTTTTTCCGCGCCGCCAGCTTCGCTGATGGCGTCGGTGCCGTAGAGCGCGTCATACAGCGAGCCCCAGCGGGCGTTCGAGGCGTTGAGCGCAAAGCGGGCGTTCATCACCGGCACCACGAGTTGCGGGCCGGCCATGCGGGCGATTTCGTCATCGACGTTTTGCGTCGTCGCCTGGAAATCGGCCGCTTCTGGCAGCAGATAACCGATGTCTTGCAGGAAGGCTTTATAGGCCACGGCGTCGTGGGGTTGACCGGCACGTGACTGGTGCCAGCCATCGATACGAGCCTGGAAATCATCGCGTTTGGCGAGTAGGGCTTTGTTCTTCGGCGCCAGGTCATGGATGACCTTGTCGGCACCGGCCCAGAACTGATCGGCGGTGAGGCCGGTTCCGGGAATGGCTTCGTTGTTCACGAAGTCGAACAGGACTTTGGCGACCTGCAGGCCACCGACTTGAACGTGTTCAGTCATTGCTTGCCTCACTCTGCTCAGCTATTTCGCTTTTCAGCTCTTCAATTTAACAATGAAGCCTTTGGCCATTTAAACCACAAACCCCTCTACCAGTACATGCCCATGACGGGCGGCTGGGTTGGGACCAATCAACGGCTTGGGGCCTTGCTGACAGGGCTTTCAGGGTTGCGAACGTGCCTGCGGCAGACATCGATCCAACATTATGTAGTGCGCGCTGCGGCATACTACATGATGAATTGCGGTTGTGAAAATTAGACTAATTACGTCGTTCTGCGACCCCATGACGCATTGCGGTCACGTCGGGGATTGTGATGTTCTCAAAAAACCATTGGATTGTTCCAGTTAAATATCAAAAGTTGTACACGATTTGTTGGTTGGCATTAGCTCGGCGGTGTATCGGATCGCCGGCAAGCCGGCTCCTACGGGGGTATTTGCAATTTTTGTAGGAGCTGGCTTGCCAGCGATGGCGTCAGCCGATTCAGCGCAGAGACAACCCTTGCCTATACTTGTTTTTCCATAACAAAAAACATGACCAGAGGGCTGCGCCATGGATCACCTCGTACTCACAGTTTTCGCTCCGGACAAGCCGGGGCAAGTCGAGCGTATTGCCCAATGCATTGCCGAGCACGGCGGCAACTGGCTGGAAAGCCGCATGTCACGCATGGCGGGACAATTCGCCGGCATTCTGCGGGTGGGCGTGCCGGCCGAGGCCTACGACGAATTGGTCGATGCCCTGCAGGGCTTGTCCGCCCAGGGCATTCGCGTGTTGGTCGCCGAAAGCAGCATCGAACAATCCTGCACCTGGAAGCCGATCGCCATGGAACTGGTGGGTAATGATCGTCCGGGGATCGTGCGTGACATCACACGCTTGTTGAGCGAGCAGGGGGTGAGTCTGGAACGGCTGGTCACCGAAGTGCGCCCGGCACCGATGAGCAGCGAGCCGTTGTTCCATGCCGAAGCGATTCTTGCTGTCCCGCTGACGTTGTCACTGGACGTGCTGCAATCGCGCCTGGAAACCCTGGCCGACGATCTGATGGTCGAATTGGTGCTGCGCAGTGATCCCTGATCAGGTTATCCAAGTTAAAGGTGCACCGGCCTGTGGATAACCTGTAGAGACACCCCGCCAGGCCACGCCGACCGGGGTTCTTCAGGACTTGATCAAAAAACCAGCAGTTTCAGCCACTTGCGCACAATCGGCGGGGATCACGCTGTGGATAACCTTGGGAAGGATCGACGCAGGCCACGGTGGACGTGGCCTGTGGAGCTTTGTATGTTTTTTGATCAGCTGCGGCGGCGCAAACTTATCCACGCATCGATGCTGTAAACCGCCAGACCGGCCCAGATAAACATGAACGCTACCAGGGTGCTGGACGACAGGTGCTCGCCAAACAGCAGCACCGCTTGCAACAGCACCAGTGTCGGCGCCAGATACTGGAGAAAGCCCAGTGTCGTGTAGGGTAAATGCCGTGCAGCAGCGTTGAAGCAGACCAGCGGCACCAGCGTGATCGGACCAGCGGCGACCAGCCACCAGGCTTGGGAGGTGGTCCAGAATTCGGCCTGGGCGCTGCTGGCGGTTGGGTTGAGCAGCAACCAGCCGAGGGCAATCGGCACCAGCATCCAGGTTTCCACTACCAGCCCCGGCAGTGCCTTGACCGGTGCTTGCTTGCGAATCAGGCCATAGAAGCCGAAGGTCAGGGCTAGCACCAGCGACACCCATGGCAGGCTGCCGACTTGCCACACCTGTTGCGCCACACCCACAGCCGCCAGACCAACGGCAATCCATTGCATGCGCCGCAGTCGTTCGCCAAGGATCAGCATGCCCAGCAACACGTTCACCAACGGGTTGATGTAGTAACCAAGGCTGGCCTCCAGCATGCGGCCGTTGTTCACCGACCAGACGTAGGTCAGCCAGTTGGCCGCGATCAGCGCACCGCTGAGGGCCAGGATCGCCAGCCGTCGCGGGTTTTCCCGCAGCTCGCGCCACCAGCCGGGATGCTTCCAGACCAGCAGCAACAAGGTGCCGAACAGCGCTGACCACAGCACCCGGTGGATGATGATTTCCACGGCGGGTACGCTGGCGATGGCTTTGAAGTAGAGGGGGAAAAGCCCCCAGATGATGTAGGCACTCAGGCCTAGAATGTACCCGCGACGCGGGTTGGCGGCTTGCATGCAGAATCCTTGCTTAGGCAGCTAACAAAGAGGGGATTGTAAGGAGATTTGTTTGCGAATGTCCTGACTGAATAGGTAGGTCATTTGTGAATACAAAACTTGTGGGAGCGAGCTTGCTCGCGATAGCGGTGGATCAGCTTGTATCAATGTTGAATTCGCTGCCGTCATCGCGAGCAAGCTCGCTCCCACAGGGTTTCTGGTGGGGTCAGAAGAGCTTCAGCGGCTCTTCGTTGAGCGCCGCCAGTTGTTCGCGCAAGGCCAGCACCTGATCACCCCAATAACGCTCGGTGCCGAACCACGGAAAACTGCGGGGAAATGCAGGATCGTCCCAGCGGCGGGCCAGCCAGGCGCTGTAATGCATCAGGCGCAAGGCGCGCAAGGGTTCGATCAAGGCCAATTCGCGCGGGTCGAAGTCGTGGAATTCGTTGTAGCCATCCATCAGTTCCGACAACTGGCTCAGGCAATCCTGGCGATCGCCGGCGAGCATCATCCAGATGTCCTGTACCGCCGGGCCCATGCGGCAGTCGTCGAGGTCGACGATATGGAACATTTCGTCGCGGCACATCATGTTGCCGGGGTGGCAGTCACCGTGCATGCGGATGTTCTGGTGCGGCGTGTTGCTGTAGGCATCTTCCACACGCTTGAGCAGATCGCGGGCCACCGACTCGTAGGCCGGCAGCAGGCTGCGGGGGATGAAGTTGCCGTCGAGCAAGGTATTGAGTGAGTCATGGCCGAAATTTTTCACCGCCAGGGCTTCACGGTGCTCGAATGGCCTGGTCGAGCCGACTGCATGCAGGCGACCGAGCAACTGGCCAAGGCGATACAGTTGGTCGAGGTTGCCCGGCTCCGGCGCACGACCGCCACGGCGGGGGAACAGGGTGAAACGGAAGCCGTTGTGTTCGTGCAGGGTTTCACCGTTGTGGATCAACGGTGCCACGACCGGCACCTCGCAGTCGGCGAGTTCGGCGGTGAACTGGTGCTCTTCCAGAATCGCTTCGTTGCTCCAGCGTTGCGGCCGGTAGAACTTGGCGATCAGCGGCTCGGCGTCTTCGATACCGACCTGATAGACGCGGTTCTCGTAGCTGTTGAGCGCCAGGATGCGCGCGTCGCTGAGAAAGCCGATGCTCTCGACGGCATCGAGCACGAGGTCTGGCGTAAGGGTTTCAAACGGGTGGGCCATGCTGACTCCTGCGCGCAGCAGGCTGCTGCGTCCGGCCAGGCATGGTAGCGCAGACGGCGCGGCTTTAGGGGGTGGGCTTGAGATGTGCAGTGTTTGGGCTGACGCCTTCGTCGGATCGCCGCCCGGACCAAGCCCGGTCCCACAGGGTTATGTGCAGGTTCCAAATCAGCACAAATCCTGTGGGAGCGAGCCTGCTCGCGATAGGGGCCTGTCAGGCGCCGACGATCCCGCCGTCTTCCCGGGTAATCGCCATCACCGATGAGCGCGGCTTGCCGTTGGGCAGATGCTCGGGGAAGGTCGAGCCGCCGTTTTCGCCCGGGTGCTGGATCCCGACGAACAGGGTTTTCTGGTCCGGCGAGAAGCTGATCCCGGTCACCTCGCAGCCCACCGGGCCGACCATGAAACGACGAATCTCGCCGGTCGCCGGATCAGCGCAGAGCATCTGGTTATTGCCCATTCCGGCAAAGTCACCGGCGTTGCTCACATCACCGTCAGTCAGGATCCACAAGCGTCCGGCCTTGTCGAAGCCCAGACCGTCCGGGCTGTTGAACATGTTCTGCGGCGTGATGTTCGACGAACCGGCCTTTGGTGTACCGGCATGGGCGCCCGGGTTGCCGGCCACCACAAACAGGTCCCAGGCAAAGGTGTGCGAGGCATGATCGTCGCGCTCGGTGCGCCAGCGCAGGATCTGGCCGTAGACGTTCTTCTCACGTGGGTTCGGTCCGCCCACCGGTTGCCCGTCTTCGCCACGTTTGGCGTTGTTGGTCAGCGTGCAGTAGACCTGGCCGTCCTTGGGGCTGACCACGATCCATTCCGGGCGGTCCATGCGCGTGGCTTTCACCACACTGGCGGCGAGACGGGCGTGGATCAGCACTTCGGCCTGATCGGCAAAGCCGCTGCTGGCGTCGATACCGTTCTTGCCGTGGGTCAGTTCGATCCATTCTCCCTGGCCTTTCGGGTGATCGGCGTTACCGTCCCCCGCATCGAAACGCGCCACGTACAGGGTGCCGTGATCGAGAATGTCGCGGTTGGCCTTGGGGTTCTTGTGGTCGATCTTGTCGCGGCTGACGAATTTGTAGATGAACTCACCGCGCTCATCGTCGCCCATGTACACCACGGCATGGCCATCGGCGGTTTCGGCCAGGGCGGCGTTTTCGTGCTTGAAGCGCCCCAGGGCCGTGCGTTTGACTGGCGTCGACTTCGGATCGAACGGATCGATCTCTACCACCCAGCCGTGACGGTTGAGCTCGTTGGGGTTCTTGGCCAGGTCGAAGCGCTCGTCGTGCGGGTGCCAGTTGATCTCTTTGCTGGTCACCACCGCACCGTAGCGCTTTTGAGCTGGGTCGAATTTCTGCTCGGCGTTGCTGCTGCCGAAACAGTCGGTGAAGTTCTCTTCACAGGTCAGATAGGTGCCCCAGGGCGTCTTGCCATTGGCGCAATTCTGGAAGGTGCCGAGCACGTTCTTGCCGAGGGGATCGGCACTGGTTTTCAACAGGGCATGGCCGGCGGCCGGGCCGCTCATGCTGATCGGGGCGTTGCCGTGAATACGGCGGTTATAGCGCGAGCCCTGGACGAATTGCCATTGGCCGTTCTTGCGCTGCACTTCAATCACCGACACACCTTCGCAGGCCAGCGCCTTGCGCACTTCTTCCGCCGATTGCGGCGTGCCGCCGTGAGCGTAGAGGTAGCGGTAGTTGGTGTATTCGTTGTTGATCGCCATCAACGCCCGATCTTTTTCGCCCGGGAATTCGAACAGGCTCATGCCGTCGTTGTTGTCGCCGAACTGGGCTTCCTGATGTTCGGCGCTGCCGTTGCCGCTCGGGTCGAACGCCGGGCCATCCTTGTGCAGAGGCTGGCCCCAGCTGATCAGTACCGAGGACTTGTAGCCCGGTGGCAGGGTGATGGCGTCGCTGGTGGCAGCGGGAATGCTGTCGAAGCCCAGCAACTGGCTGTTACCGGCGCTGACGCTGGCAGCCATCACACTGCGGCTCAGCAGGTTGCCGCCGAGGAACATCGCGGCGCCGCACAGGGCACCTGCACTGATGAAACCGCGACGACTGAGGCCGACCATGGTTTCGAGGTCGGTGGACTGGTTTTCTTCTAATAGGCTCATTTCAGGCTCCCTGCGGTTTTGCAGACACCATAATGATGAGTAATGAACCTTTTGTTGCAGTTCTGTTTACAGTGGTGTGCCCAACAGCACCCTGGACGGTGAAAACTCCACGCGCACCGGCTTGCCGCACGTCAGCCCCAATGCCCGCAAATGACTCGGTTCGTCCAGGGCGCACAGTGTCAGGCCGTTGGGCAGGGTAATGCGCACTTCGCTGGGGCCATCGTCGGCGTCGAGAATCTTCTCGATGGTGCCTTTCAGGCAATTGTTTCCATGCGTTTCAGCAGAGTCGATTTCCAGTACATCGAGCCAGCCGGCTTTGATCAACGCCACGACTTCAGTGCCGATTTGCAGTTCCAGGCGCTCGGTGCTGTCGTGGGTGATTTGCGCGTCGACGATCACGCCTTCGGCGACTTCGAGGCGAATCAGGTCGTTGCGTCCCTGAGGTTCGATCGCCACCACCTTGCCGTGCAACTGATTGCGCGCGCTGGTGCGCAGCATCAAACGCCCGAGCAGGTCGAGGTCGCTCGCGTCTTCAGCGGCTTCCAGCACTTGAGCCTGTAAGGCTTGCAGCTTCTGGTACAGCCGCAGCACTCGCTCGCCTTCGTTGGACAGGCGGGCACCGCCGCCGCCCTTGCCACCGACAATCCGCTCCACCAGCGGCTTCTGTGCCAGGTTGTTCAGTTCATCGATCGCATCCCAGGCGGCCTTGTAGCTCAGGCCCGCGCTTTTGGCCGCGCGGGTGATCGAGCCTTGTTCGGCGATGTGCTGCAGCAGGGCGATGCGCTGCGGACGGCGGACAATGTGCTGGGACAACAAGGTGGGCAAAGACATGGCGAGTCGCTTTGGGTGGTGACGATGATGAGGACGTTGGCCGCTTGGGCTGCGCGAGTCAAGTCAGGGTGTCTCGCCGGGTTTGGGCGTGCGGGCCAGACAATAGACGTCGACCCTCGCCGCGCCGGCGTCCATCAGCAGCCGAGCCAGGGCCTGGGCCGTGGCACCGGTGGTCAGTACGTCGTCGACCAGGGCCAGGTGCTGGCCTTTGACGACGGCGCCGGGTGCCAGGGCGAAGGCGTTGCGCAGGTTCTTTCGGCGGGCGTCGGCGTTCAAGGCTTGTTGCGCGTCGGTGTCCTGGGTTCGTAGCAGCAGCCGTTCGTCGCAAGGGATATCAAGACTGGCACTCAACCACTGGGCCAACATCGCCGCCTGATTGAACCCGCGCTGGCGCAGGCGTCGGCTGGCGAGTGGCACCGGGATCAGCGCATGGGGTCGCTGCAGATCGTCTTCGAAGCGATGTTGCAGGCATTGAACGAGAAGTTCGGCGAGCAGGCGACCAAACGGCCACTTGGCGTTGTGTTTGAAGCGGGTGATCAGGCTGTCTACCGGAAAGCTGTAGGTCCAGGGAGCAATCACTTGTTCGAAGGCCGGCGGCTGCTTCAAGCAATGGCCGCAGGTCAGGCCCGCGGCCGGGAGCGGCAGGGCGCAGGTCTGGCAGTGATCGCCGAGCCAGGGCAGCTCGGTTTCGCAGGCCATGCAGACAGGGAGGGTGCCGTCGGCGATTTCATCGCAGAGCAAACAGTGCTGTTTGTTTTTTAACCAGATGTAAACCGGTCCTTTGTATCGTGGTTGACAGCGCATCGCTCTTCCTTAAATATGCCGAACATCCGTGTCGCGCCTGTGGGTATTCCATTCCCCCGGTCGCCAGCCAAGCATAAATCAAGGAATCGCCCATGAGCGCCAGCACCACTGCAAACCTGCGTCATGACTGGTCTTTGGCCGAAGTCAAAGCACTCTTCGTTCAGCCATTCAATGACCTGTTGTTCCAGGCGCAGACGGTGCACCGCGCGCATTTCGACGCCAACCGCGTCCAGGTGTCGACCCTGTTGTCGATCAAGACCGGCGCCTGCCCGGAAGATTGCAAATATTGTCCGCAGTCCGGTCACTACAACACCGGCCTGGAAAAAGAAAAACTGATGGAGGTGCAGAAGGTCCTCGAAGAGGCCGCTCGCGCCAAGGCCATCGGCTCGACCCGTTTCTGCATGGGTGCTGCGTGGAAGCACCCGTCGGCCAAGGACATGCCTTATGTACTGAAGATGGTCGAAGGCGTGAAAGCCCTGGGCCTGGAAACCTGCATGACCCTCGGTCGCCTGGACCAGGAGCAGACCGAAGCGCTGGCCAAGGCCGGCCTCGATTACTACAACCACAACCTCGACACCTCGCCGGAGTTCTACGGCAGCATCATCACCACCCGCACCTACAGCGAGCGCCTGCAAACCCTGGCGTATGTGCGTGACTCGGGGATGAAGATCTGCTCCGGCGGTATTCTGGGCATGGGCGAGTCGCTGGACGATCGCGCCAACCTGCTGATCCAGCTGGCCAACCTGCCGGAGCACCCGGAGTCGGTGCCGATCAACATGCTGGTGAAAGTGGCCGGTACGCCGCTGGAAAATGCCGACGACGTCGACCCGTTCGACTTCATCCGCATGCTCGCGGTTGCCCGCATCCTGATGCCGCAATCCCACGTGCGCCTGTCCGCCGGCCGCGAAGCCATGAACGAACAGATGCAGGCCCTGGCGTTCTTTGCCGGTGCCAACTCGATTTTCTACGGCGAAAAACTGCTGACCACCGCCAACCCGCAGGCCGACAAGGACATGCAACTGTTCTCGCGTCTGGGCATCCTGCCGGAAGCCCGCGAAGAGCACGCCGATGAAGTGCATCAGGCGGCGATCGAGCAGGCGCTGGTGGAGCAGAAGAGCAGCGAGCAGTTTTATAACGCGGCTGTTTGAGCAATCTCTGCTTCCACTGAATGAATGCAAAACCCTGTGGGAGCGGGCTTGCTCGCGAAGGCGGTGTATCAGTCAACATCTTTGTTGAATGTCAGACCGTATTCGCGAGCAAGCCCGCTCCCACAAAAAGCTCTATGTCATTTGAAAGTCGAGGCCTGCATGTCTTTCGATCTCGCCGCACGCCTTGCTGCCCGTCGTGCCGAAAACCTCTACCGCCAGCGCCCGCTGCTCGAAAGCCCGCAGGGACCGCAAGTGGTGGTCGATGGCCAGCCGTTGCTGGCGTTTTGCAACAATGACTACCTGGGCCTGGCCAATCATCCGCAGGTGATCGAAGCCTGGCGCGCAGGCGCTTCGAAGTGGGGTGTGGGCGGAGGGGCGTCACATTTGGTCATCGGCCATAGCGCCCCGCATCATGCCCTGGAAGAAGCGCTGGCCGACCTGACCGGTCGCCCGCGCGCGTTGCTGTTCACCACCGGTTACATGGCCAACCTC
The DNA here is from genome assembly GCF_034541995.1 of Pseudomonas sp. BIC9C. NCBI lineage: Bacteria > Pseudomonadati > Pseudomonadota > Gammaproteobacteria > Pseudomonadales > Pseudomonadaceae > Pseudomonas > Pseudomonas sp. BIC9C. Next base: position 1,955,068 of record NZ_JAWDGM010000001.1, on the reverse strand, counting down.
GGCGCGGTCACGGCGCTGGTGGGGCAGGGTGATACGGTGCTCGAAGACCGGCTCAATCATGCGTCGCTGCTCGACGCGGGGCTGTTGTCCGGCGCGCGGTTCAATCGTTATCTGCACAACGACCCGGCGAGCCTGGCCAAACGCCTGGAAAAAGCCACCGGCAATACCCTGGTGGTCACCGACGGCGTGTTCAGCATGGACGGTGATATCGCCGACTTGCCGGCGCTGGCTCGAGAAGCCAAGGCCAAAGGCGCCTGGTTGATGGTCGACGATGCCCATGGTTTTGGCCCGCTGGGTGCCAACGGTGGCGGCATCGTCGAACATTTCGGTTTGAGCCAGGATGACGTTCCGGTACTGGTCGGCACCCTCGGCAAAGCGTTCGGTACGGCGGGTGCCTTTGTGGCTGGCAGCGAAGAGCTGATTGAAAGTCTTATCCAGTTCGCCCGTCCCTACATCTACACCACCAGTCAGCCTCCTGCGCTGGCCTGTGCCACGTTGAAAAGCCTGGAGCTGCTGCGCAGCGAACACTGGCGTCGCGAGCATTTGCAGACGCTGATCCGCCAGTTCCGCCACGGCGCCGAACAGATTGGCCTGGAACTCATGGACAGCTTCACGCCGATCCAGCCGATCATGATCGGTGACGCGGGGCGCGCGGTGCGCCTGTCGCACATGCTGCGCGAACGCGGGTTGATGGTGACCGCGATTCGCCCGCCGACCGTGCCCGCCGGCAGCGCCCGACTGCGGGTCACGCTGACGGCTGCTCACAGCGAGGCCCAGGTACAGCTATTGTTGAATGGACTGGCCGATTGTTTTCAGCAACTGAAGCCGGAGCCAAGCCATGCGTGATCGTCTGATTCTGCTGCCCGGCTGGGGCCTTGGCGTTTCACCGCTGGAGCCTTTGGCGGCGGCCTTGCGCGGCCTGGATGAGCACCTGCATGTCGAGATCGAGCCGTTGCCGGAGCTGGAGTCGAGCGATCTTCAAGAGTGGCTCGATGAGCTTGATTCGACACTGCCGCAAGACGCCTGGCTTGGCGGTTGGTCATTGGGCGGCATGCTCGCCTGCGAGTTGGCGGCCCGGCGCGCAGACCGCTGCTGTGGTGTGTTCACCCTGGCCAGCAACGCTTCTTTTGTCGCTCATGAACAATGGGCCAGTGCCATGCCCCGGGAAACCTTCGATGCGTTTCTGGCGGGCTGTGAAGCCGATCCGCGCACGACGTTGAAACGCTTTTCTCTGCTCTGCGCCCAAGGCGCCGAAGACCCGCGGGGATTGTCGCGGTTGTTGCTCGGTGGCGCACCGAACACCGTCGCGCCGGTGCTGCTCAGTGGTCTGCAAGTGCTCGCGCAACTGGATACACGACAGGCACTGCAGTCGTTCCGCGGTCCGCAACTGCATCTGTTCGCCGGCCATGACGGGCTGGTACCAGCCCAAGCGGCGGGCGAGTTGTTGGCATTGCTGCCGGATGTTGAAATCGGTCTGATTGAACAGGCCAGCCACGCGTTTCTCCTGGAAGATCCCCACGGTGTGGCGGGGGCGATCCAGGCCTTTTTGCATGAGTGCGGCGATGACTGATTTATCCCTTCCCAACCTGCCCGGCGCCTTGCCCGACAAGCGCCAGGTCGCCGCTTCCTTCTCCCGCGCAGCGGCGAGCTACGACAGCGTGGCCGAGTTGCAACGTGATGTGGGCAGCCAATTGCTCAGGCGCTTGCCCCAGGACTTCGTACCGCAGCGTTGGCTGGATCTTGGCTGTGGCACCGGGCATTTCAGTCGTGCCCTGGATGAGCAATTTCCGGGCGGTCACGGTGTGGCGCTGGATATCGCCGAGGGCATGCTCAACCATGCCCGGCCATTGGGCGGTGCCGCGCACTTCGTGGCCGGCGATGCCGAGCGTTTGCCACTGCAGGATTCGACTTGCGACCTGATCTTTTCCAGCCTGGCGGTGCAGTGGTGCGCGGACTTCGAATCGGTGCTCAGTGAAGCCTGTCGGGTGCTGAAACCGGGTGGCATTTTTGCGTTTGCTAGTCTGTGTGCAGGGACGTTGTTTGAATTGCGCGACAGCTGGCGGCAGGTCGATGGCATGGTGCACGTCAACCGTTTCCGGGAGTTCGGTGTTTATCAGCAGTTGTGTGCGGCCAGCGGCTTGAAGATGGTCAGTCTGCAAAACCTTCCGCACGTGCTGCATTACCCGGATGTGCGCAGCCTGACCCATGAACTCAAGGCGCTGGGCGCACACAACCTTAATCCCGGCCGACCGGGTGGCTTGACCGGTCGGGCGCGGATTTTGGGTCTGATTGAGGCTTACGAGCAGTTTCGTCAGGCCCGGGGCCTGCCGGCGACTTATCAAGTGGTGTACGCCGTTTTGGAGAAACCCTTATGAGCGCAGCCTATTTCATCACCGGCACGGATACCGATGTCGGTAAAACCACGGTCGCTGCAGGGCTGCTGCATGCGGCACGTTCGGCAGGCTTGAGCACGGCGGCGGGCAAGCCGGTCGCTTCCGGTTGCGATGTGACACCCAAAGGCTTGCGCAATGCCGATGCGCTGGCCTTGCTGGCGGAGTGTTCGCTGCCGCTGACGTATGCACAGGTCAATCCGGTGGCCTTCGAACCGGCCATTGCCCCGCACCTGGCGGCGCGGGAGGCGGGCGTGGCGTTGACAGTGCAGTCGTTGCTGGCGCCGATGCGGCAGATTCTGGCCATGCAGGCCGATTTCACTTTGATCGAAGGCGCTGGAGGCTGGCGCGTGCCGCTGGCCGATCAGGACAATCTGTCGGACCTGGCGATGGCGCTGGATCTGCCGGTGATTCTGGTGGTCGGCGTGCGCTTGGGATGTATCAGCCATGCATTGCTGACGGCCGAAGCGATTGCCCGGGACGGTCTGCAATTGGCCGGGTGGGTGGCCAACATCATCGACCCGAAGACCTCGCGACTTGAAGAAAACCTTGCCACCCTCGCCGAGCGCCTGCCAGCACCGTGCCTGGGGCGTGTGCCCAAACTCAAGGCCATCACGGCCGAAGCGGTGGCCGAGCACTTGCAACTGGACCTGTTGGACTGACGTTTTTGCAATGCGGGCTTTGCCTATGACAAGGCACTGTGCCATTAGTGTTTTTGTCGGGCGTTTTGCCGGCCACTCTGCTTCAATGCCCGCTGTTGATCCTTTGCAAGGACGGGTTCTCCCATGGAAATCTCAGGAAGCAGCGCTTTTTATGCCGGTCTGAGCACTATTCAGACAGGGCAGAACCGCGTCGATCAAGCCGCCGGGCAGATCGCCAACACCACAATTGAACGCTCGGTCACCAGCCAGTCTTCCGAGGCCCAGGTTGATCGATTGCGTTCCGTTGATCGCAGCCAGCAATCGGACCTGGCCAGCAACGTGCTCGAAATGTCTCAGGGCAAATTTCAAGTGGCGCTGGGCGTGAAAGTCGCCAAGGCAGCCGATGAAGTGCTCGGAACCTTGATCGATACCTACGCTTGATTTTTCACTGAATTCGCACCTTCCAGCGCCGCGCCTGTTCGCGGCGTTTTTCTGCGTAAGTCTTTCTTGCTCAACTAATCTTTCCTGTATGGCGGGCTGCTTCGAACGCGCGGTAGCGTTGTCGTGTGCCTGTGTGTCCAGACCTGCGATGACGAACGGCAAAAGATCGACGCTTGACAAGATTTGGGCGTAAACGTATGTTTCAAACAACTGTTTGACCGCCACAGCAAATCAACGCGGTCGTTCATTCCCGGTTACATCAACAGAGGTTTATCGCTATGCCTGACTACAAGGCCCCCTTGCGTGATATTCGCTTCGTACGTGACGAACTGCTCGGCTACGAAGCGCACTATCAGAGCCTGCCGGCTTGTGCGGACGCAACTCCGGACATGGTTGACGCCATTCTCGAAGAGGGCGCCAAGTTTTGTGAGCAGGTACTGGCTCCGCTGAACCGCGTGGGCGACCTCGAAGGCTGCACCTGGAGCGAGTCCGGCGTTAAGACCCCGACTGGCTTCAAGGAAGCCTACAAACAGTTCGTCGAAGGCGGCTGGCCAAGCCTGGCCCACGACGTAGCGCACGGTGGCCAAGGCCTGCCGGAATCCTTAGGGCTGGCCATCAGTGAAATGGTCGGCGAGTCCAACTGGTCGTGGGGCATGTACCCAGGCCTGTCGCACGGTGCGATGAACACCATCTCCGAGCACGGCACCCCTGAGCAGCAAGAGGCTTACCTGACCAAGCTGGTTTCCGGCGAGTGGACCGGCACCATGTGCTGACCGAGCCGCACTGCGGCACCGACCTGGGCATGCTGCGCACCAAGGCCGAGCCTCAGGCCGACGGCTCCTACAAGGTTTCCGGCACCAAGATCTTCATCTCGGCCGGTGAACACGACATGGCCGACAACATCGTCCACATCGTACTGGCCCGCCTGCCGGATGCACCGGCTGGCACCAAAGGCATCTCCCTGTTCATCGTGCCGAAGTTCCTGCCGAACGCCGATGGCTCGGTTGGCACGCGTAACGCCGTGTCGTGCGGTTCCCTGGAACACAAGATGGGCATCCACGGCAACGCCACCTGCGTGATGAACTTCGACGGCGCTACCGGTTACCTGATCGGCCCGGCGAACAAAGGCCTGAACTGCATGTTCACCTTTATGAACACCGCGCGTCTGGGTACTGCTCTGCAAGGTCTGGCCCACGCCGAAGTCGGTTTCCAGGGCGGCCTGAAATACGCTCGCGACCGTCTGCAAATGCGCTCGCTGACTGGCCCGAAAGCACCGGACAAAGCCGCTGACCCGATCATCGTTCACCCTGACGTACGCCGCATGCTGTTGACCATGAAGGCATTCGCCGAAGGCAACCGTGCGATGGTTTACTTCACCGCCAAGCAAGTCGACATCGTCAAGTACGGTGTGGACGAAGAAGAGAAGAAGAAAGCCGACGCATTGCTGGCTTTCATGACGCCAATCGCCAAGGCATTCATGACCGAAGTCGGTTTCGAATCGGCCAACCACGGCGTGCAGATCTACGGCGGCCACGGCTTCATCGCCGAGTGGGGCATGGAGCAGAACGTTCGCGACAGCCGCATTTCGATGCTGTACGAAGGCACCACCGGTATCCAGGCACTCGACCTGCTGGGCCGTAAAGTGCTGATGACCCAGGGCGAGGCTCTGAAAGGCTTCACCAAGATCGTCCACAAGTTCTGCCAGACCAACGAAGGCAACGAAGCGGTTCAAGAGTTCGTCGCTCCGCTGGCTGCACTGAACAAGGAATGGGGCGAGCTGACCATGAAGGTCGGTATGGCCGCCATGAAAGATCGCGAAGAAGTCGGCGCGGCCTCCGTGGACTACCTGATGTACTCCGGTTACGCCTGCCTGGCCTACTTCTGGGCTGACATGGCGCGCCTGGCTGCCGAGAAACTGGCTGCCGGCACGTCCGAAGAGGCGTTCTACACCGCCAAGCTGCAGACTGCGCGCTTCTACTTCCAGCGCATCCTGCCGCGTACCCGCACTCACGTTGCAACCATGCTGTCGGGCGCCAACAACCTGATGGACATGAAAGAAGAGAACTTCGATCTGGGCTACTAAGTCTTAGGGGGGGGCGTTCTCAATTAGTTTTCGCAGCGTGAAAACTAATTGAGAACGCCCCCTAACGCAGTCCTTCAAAAAGAAACCGCCGCGTCCTCCGGGAGCGGCGGTTTTTTTTTTGCTCGATTTTCTGCTGTCAGGCGTTTCTTACCATGGCGTTGGTTCCAGAGGGCCGACGCCAGTCGGGGTGCTCGCGCCTTCTCCGTTGCGGATGAACGGCAGGTGCCAGAAGTCGTTCGGAACATTCGGATCGCCGGGTCTGACGCCTTCGGGGAAGATGAACTCGAACACCGGTGCCACGTATTGTCCTGCAGTCAAACCATTGGCTACGGTCAGCCGGCTGGCGTTTTGAATGCAACTGTCCACGGCGGTCTGGGAAAGGGAGTTTTGTGGAGCGCACAAGGAACGCGCAACGACACGCAAGGTACGGGTCGGTTGGCTGAGCAGGCCGGTCGGGGCCTTGGTTGCGCGCAACCTGGCGCGTTGTGGCTGGGCTCCCAGATTCTGGGTGGTGATGCCGCCCGAAGCTCCCAGGCAGCTGGTGGCAAGACCGGTGGCAGGGTTGCATTCACCCGTCATCTCAAAGGGTGTCACCCAGCGATTGGTCTGTTCGCCCGTCGATGGATTGACATCGATCAGGTAAATGTCGACCGGAGTCTTGATGTCGGTGGTCGAGGCTTCAAGGAAAATCCGGTCCTGCGTTTCCTGGGCTGCACCGCCGATAGCGACCGCCGCAGGGTCAGCAGTCCCCACACCAAATTCCCCGATAGACAGGTAGCTGGGCTGAGTACCCGGTTGGGTGTAGATCCCGACATTGGCCTCGATGGTGTGCGCGGAGATGAAGTCCGGGCTGCCCGTGGTCGCGGATTTGAACAATGTGCCGGCGTAGCTGATGAAGTCGCCGACTTCGAACGGTGCCTGTTGTGTCGGGTCGGGATCTGTCGCAGTGCGCGTCGCATCGCTGAACCGCTTCATGACGAATTGACTGCAAAAGACCTGACCGACTGCCGGTGGCGAAAGCTCTCCGCTGGCCGGCAGTGTTACACCGGCCTGGTTGAAGTTACGGCAGTTGTTTGTGGTGGTCGGGGTGACCACCTTAGGCCGGTTTTTCTGCGGGCAGAGGGCATCGTCGCCGGAGATGGTGCGTGGCACACACATCGGGTAGCCGGTGGCGGCGTGGATGGTGGGGTTGGCGTCATCGACGGAGAAACGGGGGTCGGGACTTTGCGGGCGACCAAAGCGTCCGTTCGGATCGTTGATCTGGATGATGGTCGGTAGCGAAGGGTTGCCGCTGTCAACTTCGATGTTGCCGTTGGTGTAGTCGATTCGTGAGATGTAGCCGCTGCCGGCATTGGTTGATTGTTGCGAGACATAAATCAGCCCGGCAATTTTTTTGTTGGCGACAAAGTTGCCCACCACATGGATCTCGAACGAAGGATAGGCCGGTGGTGTTTTGTTGAGTGCCAGTGAGCCGCCGTGGACAAAGTCCGCCCAGCTCAGGGTGTTGGCCGGCATCTGCATGATCGTGTTGCAAGGGACGGTTATCGTGACGCCGTTCAGTTGGACGGTGCCCCCGAAGCGACTCGGGTCTGTGGTGCCGGGGCAGTTGGCATTGGTGGAGTCCAGGGTCATGTTCTGGATAAACCCGGTGACGTCAAAGCCATGGACCGCATTCGGGTCTGCGAACACCGGATCCGGTAGGGTGGGGGTCGAGAACGGCGGGGTTGCGCCCTTGACGGGGGGTTTGGCCGTCCCGTTTTTAGCCATTGCAGGATCTGCCGCTCCGACGGCCAGTGCGATGGCAACGACACTGGCGAACAGTGTGTAGCGACCGAGTTTGCCAGGGAGCGACGGTATGCCAAGCGTTCTGTCGTGTACTTCAGATGAGGTCATGGTTCTCTCCAAACGTTTCAGGACCAGTTGCCGGTCAATCGACTTGCAGACCCTTTAATGCGCTGAATCCCGCGCAAGAGAAGTGCAGAGGTGAGCGCGTCGAATGTGAGGCTCAATCCAGAAGGAGGTGAGGTGGTAGATCATCGACACCTACCCTTTGGATGCTTTCAACCTGCGTTGCATGGGGCCGGTTCCGAATGCAATCGCGAGAGACATTTCCTTGAGCCTGAGGGACACATAGCAGTAGTCGTGCCTGATTGGCACAAACGCTTGTCAGCCAGCAAAAATGCGGGCTACGCTGATGTTGGTGATATACACAAAGTTATAGTTGTGTGATTAGCGCCAAAGTAGGTGGGGATATATGCCCAAGTTTGGAGTGCTGTAAAAAATTTTACTGGGTGTGTTTCCGGTAGTAGTGGTTGAGAAGTAATGTCTTTTAAATAAGACTAAAGTCGGAGATGTGCAAGAGGAAGTATTGAAGAGGGTGGTGAGGAAGTGATCTTGAATGGGAGGTATAAATAAAAAAGGCAATAGCTGGCGCAGTGCAACTTGCGCACGAATGGATTTTGTATGTCTGATGGATGTTTTTATTGGCTGGCGATGTAGGTTTTCAGGTGTTTATTAAAGTGCCGTTTACACCGCGGTGTTTTGGTCAGCAAATACTCTGCCAGCTTCAAGAAAGCGCAGCCTGGTGGCGTGATGCCCTTTAAATACTGGCTTTTAGAGGTCGTTGGTGATCGCCTGTCGCGGGCTGTTTGGGGAATGGCACCCAATAATGGGGCGAAGTTTAACCAGAACTGAGGAACAGTGCGCAGTCGCTGTTATCAGTAGGGTTTTTGGAATTGGTGTGAATAAAATAATATTGAAATTTTCTGTTGAAATGTTTTGTTGCGACTAGAGTTGTATCTAGCGCCATCCAATGGCGCGAAATATCATTTTTTAAAAAAAGGCCTGGGCCGCGAGAGTGCTTTGCCAGTCAGGTCTCGCCTTGCCCATGCAACTTGAAGTTGATGCGGCTAATCGAGCGGGCAGCAAGATCCATGGCGATGAGTTCATCTCGCAACAGGGAAATCACGGAGTTGATGACTCCATACTGAATCGGGAACGCTGTCATGTTTGAGTATTTGAACACGTTGCGAGCCACCTGCCTGATCCGTGCGATGGCGATGGCTCTTTTCGCCACCGGCCTGGCTGGCATGAACGTTTGGGCCGCAGACCCAGTCGGGGTCGTTCCGGCCGTGCCGGATGTGCCCAGCCTGCAGTCTCTGCGCGGCCTGACACCACCCGACCCTTCGGGAACCGAAGACGGGCGCAAAGTCGACCTGATGACCGACTACGTGGTCAATCGCTCGGCGGCAGTGCTCCTGGGCAAGGCACTGTTCTGGGACATGGAGATCGGCAGCGATGGTTCCACCGCTTGTGCGTCCTGTCACTTCCACGCGGGTGTCGATCACCGCACCACCAACCAGATCAACCCGGGACAGGCGAACACCAATGCGAACGTCTCGTCGATCTTCAACAAGCCGTTTACCGCGTCGGATATTCCGGGTGACGTGCCGGCCTACACCACCAGATCCGGTGGCAAGGGCGGTCCGAACTACCTGTTGAAGAAAAGCGACTTCCCGACCCATGTGCTGGCTGATCCGCTGGATCGCAACTCGGCGATTGTCTATTCAAGTGACGATGTGATCGGCTCTCAAGGCGTGTTCGACGCCAACTTCGTCAAGCCCCGTCAGTCGCGGTTCGACAAGTGCATTCTGCAACCGGACGGCATCTTCCAGGTGGGCGGTATCAATGTTCGCCGCAGCACCGGGCGCAACGCGCCAACGGTGATCAACGCCGCGTTGAACGTGCGCAACTTCTGGGATGGCAGGGCCAATAACGTCTTCAATGGCTTCTCGCCGTTCGGCAATCGCGACCCTGACGCCGGGATTTTCGTGACCAGCGATCGCAGTGGCGTGGCGACCAAAGTCAGGCTGGCGCTCAAGGATGCTGCCGCCGCCTCGCAAGCGGTAGGGCCTCCCGGCAGCCCGGTGGAAATGTCCTGCGGTGGGCGTACCTTCGCCGACATCGGCCGGCGCATGCTCGATACCTTGATGCTCAAGCAACAGCGGATTTCGTCGACCGATTCGGTACTCGGGCCGGTATCCGGTGGTCATCGGCCGACCTACCGTGAACTGATCAAGAACGCGTTCCAGCCGCGCCTGTGGAATGCCACGCAGCAGGTCTCGCTGGGCGGTGCACCCTACACCCAGATGGAGGCGAACTTCCCGCTGTTCTTCGGGCTGGCGATCCAGATGTATGAGTCCACGCTGATCTCGGACCAGGCGCCGCTGGATGCCTATCTGCAGGGTGATCACACAGCCATGAATAACCAGCAGGTCCAGGGCATGAACCTGTTCCTGGGCAAGGGCAAGTGCATCAGTTGCCACGGTGGTGCGGAATTGACCAACGCCGGCAGCCGGTTGCTGTTCCATCCTCGGGAACGGATCGAGCGCATGGTCATGGCCGACAACCTGACCACGCTGTACGACAACGGGTTCTACAACACCGGGGTGCGTCCAACATCGGAAGACCTGGCGCTCGGTGGCTCGGATGCCTGGGGTAATCCGTTGTCCTTCACTCGCCAGTACAACACCTTGCTCCAGGGCGGCCAGATCCCTGACCCGCTGGAAGTTGATGTGTGCACCTTCGAAGCGCCTTTGAGCCCGGCCATCCCTTGTGATGCGACGCTCAAGCCCAGTGTCGGTTTCCGCGACGCGGTCGATGGCGCCTTCAAGACGCCGACCTTGCGCAACATCGCGTTGACCGGGCCGTATTTCCACAACGGCAGTCGCGCAACGCTGCAACAGGTCATGGAGTTCTACAACCGTGGCGGGGACCGGCGTGGCGAAGATGCCAGCAACACCAGTGGCTTCGAGCACCTGGCGGTCAACCAGCACAACGGTTCGAACCTCGACCCGAACATGACCCGGCTGAACCTGACCCCGGATGAAGTGGATGCATTGGTCAAATTCATGGAAGTCGGCCTGACCGATCCTCGGGTTGCGTGGGAACGGGCGCCGTTTGACCACCCGTCGCTGGTACTGCCTCAGGGCGAAAAGGGTGATGAAAACTCGGTCGCGCAAAAACCGGCCAATCCGAAGATCACTACCCGGCAGGCGCAGGACGCCGACATGCATCTCAGACCGGTCGGTGCGGAAGGTCGCACACGTATGGAAGGGCCGCTGCAACCGTTCAACAACGACCTGTAACAGGTTTTGCCCTTGCGTCACTGGTGACCGATGGACGCCAGTGACGCCTTTTTACAAATACCGCAGTATTTCACTCAGTAAATCGGAGTTTCTGCCGTTACAGTGGTTGGCACATTGCCATCAATTGATTTGACCGGTCGGAGCTTTACCCTTGCCGCGTTCTTCCGCTGTGCGTTTCAGTCACTTCCTGCCGTCATTACTGCTGTTGCTGGCGGGGCTTGCGGCTGCATACATCAAGGATCTGAACGTCTTCTTCACCTCGCTGTTTAACGTGCTGCCCACCCTGGTGTTGTTGCTCGGTGGCGCCTATTGCGCGGTATACCGACGTCAGCGTGAACTGTTTCTGATGGTCACGGTGTACATCGCCTACTTCTTGCTCGACACCCAGACTGACTATTACCGCGACAACGGCAAGGTGCGCGACGATGCCGCCGTGGTCTTTCATTTGTGTTGCCTGCTGCTGCCGTTGCTGTTTGGCATCTTCGCGGCATGGCAGGAGCGCACCCATCTGTTCCAGGACATGGTGGCGCGTTTCGCCGTATTGCTGGCGGTCGGAAGCGTGGCGCTGGGGCTAGAGCAAAGCTATCCGCACGCGCTGCTGATCTGGTTGTCGGAGATTCGCTGGCCCGCTTTGCATGGCGCCTGGATGAGCCTGATCCAGTTGTCCTATCCGGTGTTCATTGCTGCGTTTGGGCTGCTGGCCTGGCAATACTGGCGTAGCCCGCGACCGCTGCATGCCGCGCAATGGGTGGGGCTGCTCGGGTTGTTCTGGATGTTGCCGAAAACTTTCATCCTGCCGTTCACGCTGAACATCATGTGCAGCCAGGTGATGCTGATGATCGCCGCCGCCGTCGCCCATGAAGCCTATCAAATGGCCTTCCGCGACGAACTGACCGGGCTGCCGGGCCGTCGAGCGCTGAATGAACGCATGCAACGGTTGGGGCGCAACTACGTGTTGGCGATGAGTGACGTCGACCACTTCAAGAAATTCAACGACACCCACGGCCACGATGTCGGCGACCAGGTGCTGCGGCTGGTGGCCAGCAAGCTGGCAAAAATCGGCGGTGGCGGCAAGGCGTATCGCTATGGCGGCGAGGAATTCGCCCTGGTGTTTGCAGGCAAGACCCTTGAAGAGTGCATGCCGCACCTGGAAGTCATCCGCGAGTCCATCGCCACTTACAACATCCAGCTGCGTAATCAGGAAAATCGCCCGCAGGACGATAATCAGGGGCGCCGGCGGCGTGCCGGCTCCGGTGCGTCGAGTGTATCGGTGACGGTCAGTATCGGCGTTGCCGAACGGATCGATCAACGCACCCCGGAAGAGGTGCTCAAGTCCGCTGACCAGGCGCTCTACAGCGCCAAGGGCGCCGGGCGCAACTGCGTGATGGCGTTCGGGCAGAACCGCCGTGGCGCGGTGCGCATGGACGCGGCTACGGTTGAGTGATGATGACGCATTCAGCGTCTGGACTGTGATTGTGAGGCGTGGTCGTCGGCAGTAGGTTGAAGAAATCTGCCGACGGAGAATGACCATGCCCGAGTACAAAGCTCCCTTGCGCGACATGCGCTTTCTGATCGACCACGTCTTCGACTTTCATAGTAACTACGTCGCGCTGGGGGCCACCGATGCCAGCCCGGACATGGTCAATGCGATCCTCGAAGAAGGCGCGAAATTCTGCGAAAACGTACTGTCGCCGCTCAACCGCAGCGGCGATGAAGAAGGCTGCCATTTCGACAATGGCGTGGTTACCACGCCAGCGGGCTTCAAGCAGGCCTTCGCACAATATGTCGAGGGCGGCTGGCATGGCCTGGCGGCTGATCCAGCGTACGGCGGCCAAGGGTTGCCGAGCTCTCTGGGGCTGGTCATCAGCGAAATGGTGGCTTCCAGCAACACTTCGTGGGGCATGTACCCCGGCCTGACCCACGGTGCGATGTCGGCGATCCACGCCCATGGCACCGAAGAGCAGAAGCAGATCTATTTGAGGAAGCTCACCGCTGGCCAATGGACTGGCACCATGTGCCTGACCGAAGCCCATTGCGGCACTGACCTTGGCATCATCAAGACCCGCGCCGTACCTCAGGCCGATGGCAGTTACGCGATCTCCGGCAGCAAGATCTTCATCTCTGCCGGTGAGCACGATATGAGCGACAACATCATTCATCTGGTGCTGGCCAAATTGCCGGACGCACCGGCCGGGACCAAGGGCATTTCGCTGTTTATCGTGCCCAAGTTCCTGCCCGATGCCTCGGGCGAGGCAGGGGAGCGCAATGGCGTGTCTTGCGGCTCCATCGAACACAAGATGGGCATCAAGGCCTCGGCTACCTGTGTGCTGAATTTTGACGGGGCCAAGGGTTTCCTGATCGGTGAAGCGAACAAGGGCCTGAACTGCATGTTCACCATGATGAACCATGCGCGGCTGGGCACCGGCATGCAAGGGCTGTGTCTGGGCGAGGCGAGCTTCCAGGGCGCGATCAAGTACGCCAACGAGCGTTTGCAGATGCGCTCGCTGACCGGCCCGAAAGCACCGGAAAAAGCCGCTGACCCGATCATCGTGCACCCTGATGTGCGGCGGATGTTGCTGACGATGAAAGCCTTCAACGAAGGCAATCGCGCGCTGACCTACTTCACGGCGCAGTTGCTCGACGTTGCACACTTGAGCCCGGATGAAACGGCGCGTCAGGATGCCGAAGACCTGCTGGCGTTCCTCACACCGATCTGCAAAGCCTTCATGACCGACACCGGGCTGGAGGTGACCAACCACGGCATGCAGGTGTTTGGCGGCCACGGGTTCATTCGCGAATGGGGTATGGAGCAGTTGGTCCGCGACTGTCGGATCGCGCCGATCTATGAGGGTACCAACGGTATACAGGCGCTGGACTTGCTGGGGCGCAAGGTACTTGGCAGCCAGGGCAAGCTGCTGCGAGGGTTCACCAAAATCGTCCACAAGTTCTGTGTGGCGAATGCCGGGCATCCACAACTGGCCGGGTATGTGGCGCAGCTCAATCAACTGAACCAGCAGTGGGGTGAGTTGACCACCAGGGTCGGCATGGCGGCGATGAAAAATCCTGACGAAGTCGGTGCCGCGTCGGTGGATTACCTGATGTACAGCGGTTACATCATCCTCGGCTACCTGTGGTTGCGCATGGCGCTGGTGGCTCAGGCGCAGCTCGATGCTGGCAGCAGCGATGGCGATTTCTGCCGGGGCAAACTGGCGACCAGCGAGTTTTACTTCAAGCGTCTGTTGCCACGCACGGCCGCTCATCGGGCGGCCATCGAAGCGGGTAGCGATTGCCTGATGCAACTGCCAGCGGAGATGTTTGCGCTCTGACATCGCCCCCTGTAGGAGCGAGCCCTGCTCGCGATGGTCGTCAACGAAAACGCGTAAAACCAGATGCCCGCGGCGTCTTCGGGTTTTTCGCGAGCTATCTCGCTCCTACAGTTTCATCCGTTCACTCCCGCCCTCGGCAATGACTAAAAATAACAAAACAGTCATGAGCTGACTCTATGTGTCACAAAAGTTGTTGATGTACACTCCGACCCAACGAAAACACTCTTCCTGTGAATCACCTGTATAGATCTTGCGAGGTTTGCCATGGCTGACTACAAAGCGCCCCTGCGCGATATGCGCTTCGTCCTCAATGAAGTTTTCGAGGTCGCCAAACTCTGGGCCGAGCTGCCTGCACTGGCCGAGACCGTCGATGCAGAAACGGTCGAAGCCATCCTGGAAGAAGCCGGCAAGGTCACCAGCAAAAGCATCGCACCGCTGAGCCGCGCCGCTGACGAAGAAGGTTGCCATTGGACGGACGGTGCCGTCACCACGCCGGCAGGTTTTCCGCAGGCCTATCAGACCTACGCAGAAGGCGGCTGGGTCGGTGTCGGTGGCGATCCGTCCTACGGTGGCATGGGCATGCCCAAGGCCGTTTCCGCCCAGGTCGAAGAAATGGTCAACTCCGCCAGCCTGTCGTTCGGTCTGTATCCGATGCTGACCGCCGGCGCTTGCCTGTCGATCAACGCCCACGCCAGCGAAGAGCTGAAAGCCGCGTACCTGCCGAACATGTATGCCGGCATCTGGGCCGGTTCCATGTGCCTGACCGAACCCCACGCCGGTACCGACCTGGGCATCATCCGCACCAAGGCCGAGCCTCAGGCCGACGGTTCCTACAAGGTCAGCGGCACCAAGATCTTCATCACCGGTGGCGAACACGACCTGACCGAGAACATCATCCACCTGGTGCTGGCCAAGCTGCCGGATGCACCGGCGGGTCCGAAAGGCATTTCGCTGTTCCTGGTGCCGAAGTTCATGGTCAATGCCGATGGCAGCCTGGGCGCGCGCAACCCGGCGAATTGCGGTTCGATCGAGCACAAGATGGGCATCCAGGCGTCCGCCACCTGCGTGATGAACTTCGACGAGGCCGTGGGTTATTTGGTCGGCGAGCCGAACAAAGGCCTGGCGGCGATGTTCACCATGATGAACTACGAGCGACTGGGCGTGGGTATCCAGGGCCTGGCCACTGGCGAGCGCTCGTACCAGAACGCCGTGGAATACGCGCGTGATCGCTTGCAAAGCCGTGCGCCAACCGGCGCACAGAACAAGGACAAAGTGGCTGACCCGATCATCGTCCACCCGGACGTGCGTCGCATGCTGCTGACCATGAAAGCCTCGAACGAAGGTGGCCGTGCGTTCTCCACTTACGTGGCGATGCAACTGGACACCGCCAAGTTCAGCGAAGATGCCGCCACCCGCAAGCGTGCGGAAGACCTGGTGGCGTTGCTGACCCCGGTGGCCAAGGCGTTCCTGACTGACCTCGGCCTGGAAACCACCGTGCACGGCCAACAGATCTTCGGCGGCCACGGTTACATCCGTGAATGGGGCCAGGAGCAGCTGGTGCGTGATGTGCGCATCACCCAGATCTACGAAGGCACCAACGGCATCCAAGCACTGGACCTGGTCGGGCGCAAGATCGTCGGTAGCGGCGGGGCGTTCTACAACCTGTTCGCCGACGAGATCCGCCACTTCACGGCGACCGCCAGCGCGGACCTCGCCGAGTTCACCAAGCCGCTGAACGACGCCGTGACCACCCTCGATGAACTGACCGCGTGGTTGCTCGATCGGGTCAAAACCAACCCGAACGAGATCGGCGCGGCGTCGGTCGAGTATCTGCAGGTGTTCGGCTACGTGGCCTACGCCTACATGTGGGCCCTGATGGCCAAGGCGGCTTTCGGCAAGGAAGCGCAAGACGATTTCTACGCCAGCAAACTGGGCACGGCGCGGTTCTATTTCGCCCGCCTGTTGCCGCGCATTCACTCGTTGAGCGCATCGGTGAAGGCCGGTAGCGAATCGTTGTTCCTGCTGGATGCAGGACAATTCTGAGGCAGTAGCATTTTGTAAGCATTCTCTTACATAACGTGCTGCTGTTCTCCCATAGATGCAAATTGGATCCAGAGCTAATCTACTTCACATGGACGTAGCGCAGGAAGCGCAAAGCAACAACAGGGACACGTAGGATTCTGCCAGGACGGCGGAGTGAAATGGATGTCAGGGAAACAGTCTGCAAAGCCCCGCTTCGGCGGGGTTTTCTTATGCCCAAAGAAAAGTTTCTAGCTCAGCCCATCCAGGGCCTGCGCGCTGTTCATGCGCACATCCGGGCCATTTATCACCTCTTCCAGCAATGTCCGCAGCAATGCCAGAGAAGTCTGCTGCCGTTGCACATCCCGACACACCAGACCGACTTTCAGCGGCACCCGCGGTTCGCTCAGAGGTTTCCACAGCAGTTCGTGGTTGCCATGGGTCTTTTGCGAACGCCCGGGCAGTACCGTCGCCAGGCGCGTGTGCGGCAGGCTGTCGAGGATACCGGCCATGTTGTTCAGTTCGGCTTGCACCTGTGGGCGACGTCCGAGGCTGGCCAGTTGTGCCTGCCAGATCTGCCTTATTTGAAATTCCTCGCCCAGCAGCAACATCGGCAGCTCGGCGGCCTGACTCATGGACACTTTCTTGAATTCACGCAACGGATGTTCTGCCGGGATGACCAGGGTCAGTTCATCCTCGTACAACATCACGCCGTGCAAACCAGGCTGGCGGGGTGGCAGGTAGCTGATGCCGATGTCCAGAGAACCGTTGAGCAGTCGCCGCTCGATTTCCAGGCCGGTCAGTTCGTAGATCTGCACCACCAGATGCGGCTGCGCCTTGCGTACTCGCTCGAGCATCTGTGGAACGAGGCTGGTGTGCACGGTCTGCAGTACACCGATGGCCAGGGTGCGCAGCGCCTGCCCCTTGAAGTTGCCGAGCGCTTCCCGAGCCCGTTGCAGGCCATCGAGCAATGGCAGGGCATGGTTGTACAGCGTGTGGGCGGCGAGCGTCGGCAACAGGCGTTTGCTACTGCGCTCGAACAGGCTCACATCGAGGTTTTGTTCCAGGTGGCGGATTTGCTGGGACAGCGCCGGCTGGGAGATGGACAGGCGCTCGGCGGCCCGGCCCACGTGGCCTTCTTCATAGACCGCGACGAAATAACGCAGTTGCTTGAAATCCATAAGTAATGCTTATTGAAAATGCTGAGAAATCGAAATGGCTGAACACCTCGTCTGAGCCTAGTCTAACCGCATTCACAGGGCTTACAGGGCCATAGAGCGCGATGAATACCGTTTGTTTCGATGGTGTTTACATAGGTAAGGCAAAAAACCTCAAAAGAGGTTTTTTCAGATGAATCTGTTCAGTCTGCGTCGCAGTCCTCCCAGTCTTGATGATCTGGTTCTGGACGCTTCCCTGCCATCCCAAGGCGATAACCTTTCCAGCGAGTACTTGATGCCCAGTGTCGAGCGGCCGAAACAGGTGTTCGTGCGTGGTCAGGGTTCATGGTTGTGGGACAGCGATGACCGTGCGTATCTGGATTTTTCCCAGGGTGGCGGGGCCAACAGCCTTGGTCACAGCCCTTCGGTGCTGGTCAACGCAATCACTGCCCAGGCTCAATCGCTGATCAATCCGGGTTTCGGCCTGCATAACCGCGGCATGCTCAGCGTCGCCGAACATCTGTGTGCCAGCACCGGCAGTGATCAGGCTTATCTGCTCAATACCGGCAGCGAAGCCTGTGAGGCGGCGATCAAACTGGCGCGCAAATGGGGCCAGCAGCATCGCGGCGGTGCATCGCGAATCATTGTGGCCAACAACGGTTGCCATGGCCGGAGCCTGGCGACGATTTCGGCGTCGGACAGTTCGACTTTGATCAACCGATTCGAGCCGCAACTACCGGGCTTCAGCCATGTCCCGTTCAATGACCTTCCGGCCTTGCATGCGGCCGTGGATGAACGGACCGTAGCGATCATGCTCGAGCCGATCCAGAGCGAAGCCGGCGTGATTCCGGCCACCGCACATTACCTCAAGGGTGTCGAACGCCTGTGCCGTGAACTCGGCATTTTGCTGATTTTCGACGAAGTGCAAACCGGCATTGGTCGTTGTGGCACCTTGCTCGCGGAACAGTCCTATGGCGTAACGGCGGACATCGTCGTGCTCGGCAAAGGGTTGGGCGGCGGCGTGCCCTGGCCGCGCTGCTGGCGCGGGGCAAGGCTTGCTGTTTCGACATTGGCGAAGTGACGGGTACTCATCACGGTAATGCGTTGATGACCGCCGCGGGGCTTTCGGTGCTCGCTACGGTGCAGGACAAGGCTTTCCTCAAGCACGTCGCAGAAACGGGTCAACACCTGCGCGGAGGCTTGGGGCGTCTGGCCCATCGATACGGTCACGGCGAGCTGCGCGGACAAGGGCTGCTCTGGGGCCTGACGCTGTCGGACGATTCCGCTGACGCGGTGGTCAAGGCCGCGCTGTACGAAGGCTTGCTGCTCAATGCCCCGCAACCCGACTGCCTGCGCTTTACCCCTGCGTTGAATATCAGCAACGCCAACATCGATGAAATGCTCCTGCGCCTGGCGCGCGCTTTCTCCCGCGTACGCACCGCGCAATTGCAGTGCCGCAAAGGGATTGCCGTCTGATCCGACGCGCCCTGCACAATTTCCAGAACCGTCTCGCGGTAAAACGCACGCCTCACGCCTGACTCTTTTGGCGTGAGGCGTTTTTTTGTCTGCGAAATTCAATGAAGGGCACCGCACGGGAGTAGAGGGACTGAACCCTGACAAACGGCACGGGTCGATTAGCTGTAGGGCTCGAACGAGCCCACCCCAATCAGGAGCTGCCCATGGACTTTATTCGCATCATCATCGCCATCCTGTTGCCGCCACTCGGTGTGTTTCTGCAAGTAGGATTCGGCGGAGCGTTCTGGCTGAATATTCTGCTGACGTTGTGCGGTTACATTCCGGGGATCGTGCATGCGGTTTACATCATCGCCAAGCGCTGAGTTTTTGTGGCAATAGATAGATCGCTTTCGCTGGCAAGCCAGCTCCTACAGGAGATCACCGTTGTGTAGGAGCTGGCTTGCCAGCGATTGAAGCACCGCCGATTTCAGCTGGCGTGCTCCATCACCCTTCGATAAAAAAGCCACTCCTGCTCCAGCGCATGGGCCTGGTTACCGGCCTTGCGAAAGCCGTGGCGTTCGTCGGCGTAGTAATGCGCTTCGACCAGGACGCGGTTGTCCTGCAGCGCCGTGACCATGTCGCGGGTCTGTTGCGGGACGACCACGGCATCCAGTTCTCCCTGAAAGAAGATCATCGGCACGCGGATGTTGCTCGCATGCAGCAGCGGCGTGCGGGCCGCGTAGCGTTCGGCATCCAGTTGCGGATCGCCGATCAGCCAATCCAGATAGTCGCTTTCGAATTTGTGGGTCGCGCGCCCCAGCGCCACCGGGTCGCTGACCCCATACAGGCTGGCGCCGGCGCGGAACACGTTGTGAAAGGCCAAGGCGCAAAGGGTGGTGTAGCCACCGGCGCTGCCGCCGCGGATGAAGGTCTTGTCGGCGTCGATCAAGCCGCACTCGTTGAGGTACCCGACCACAGCGCAGGCGTCTTGCACATCCACATCGCCCCAACTCAGGTGCAGTGCCTGGCGATAGGCCCGGCCATAACCGCTGCTGCCACGATAGTTGAGGTCGGCCACGGCGAAGCCCCGCTGGGCCCAGAACTGGATGCGCGGGTCGAGCATCGGGTAGCACGCCGACGTCGGTCCGCCATGGATGAACACCACCAATGGCGGTTTCGCCTCGCCGGTCATCGCCGGGTAGAAGAAGCCGTGTGCTTCGCCTGAGCCACTTGGGTAGCGCAAGGTTTGCGGGCGGCTGATCTGTTCGGGAGGCAGTGGTGCGATGCCGCCGGCCAATACCTTCACTTGCCGGCTCTGGCGGTTGATGGCGATGACAGCGGTTGAACTGACGGGTGATGCCGCGATGCAATAGATGAACTGCTCATCAACGGCGAGATGGCGGAAGCGGCTGTAGTCGCCGGTGAAGTCGGTGCTGGAATCGCCGCCTATGCCCAATCGGCCAAACCCGCCTTCGGTCCAACTGGCCAGATAGCTTTCTTCACTCAGCGGCAACCAGGTGCAGCCGCCGAGTTGCCAGGGCGCGGGGCCATGGTCGGCGGTGGCACTTGGCAATGGGCTCAGGCCTTTTCCGGACTCCCTCCATGGCTGCCAGTAACCGGCGCGATCCGTCAGGCAATACAAGCGACCGCCGGCATCAAACCGTGGTTGTTGCACAGACTCTTGAGCACCGTCGCCCGCCACACAACGAGCCTCGCCAAATCCACCGTTGGCATGGCGCTCGGCAACCATCAAACGGGTTGCAGTCCACGGCTGATATGGGTGACTCCATTCGATCCAGGCCAGGCGCCGGGCATCCGGGCTCAACGTCGGCGCGGCGTAGAAATCAGCTCCTTCGGCCAGCAGATGACGTGCGCCATCCTTCAGATCGATCGCCACCAGCCGGTGTTGATCGCGATGTTCCTCGACTGCCAGAACCTGCCCTTCGGCACATTGCAGATCGCCGTAACGGCACACCCCGTACGTCAGCTTTTCGGGCGCTTCGCCTTGCAGTGTTTGCCGATACAACTGCTGGTCGGCCTCGTTGACGAAAACGATACCGTCGTCCGTCAGACAAAACGCTCCACCGCCATATTCGTACACACGACTGCGCACGCTGAAGCCCGGTGGCGTCAGGCATTTCGCTGCGCCGTCATGCCACTGCCAGATCCGGCACGCCGCGTCTTCGGGGCGGTACTCGTTCCAGAACAGGCCCTGTCGACCGACCTGCAGTTCGGCAAAATCGATACCGGCCGCGACGGCTTTGGCAGCGCTGAGAGGTTCAGCTTTTGGCGATGAGGCGTGAGTTTCGTTCATTGCGAAAGGCCAGTTGGTCAATGGTCTGGGTCGCGTGTTCGGCTTCTTCGCGAGCCTTGAGGATCACGCCGTGTTGTGGCGACTTGCTGCACACCGGGTCGGCGTTGCTGGCATCGCCGGTGAGCATGAATGCCTGGCAGCGGCAGCCGCCGAAGTCTTTTTCTTTCTCGTCACAGGAGCGGCACGGCTCGGGCATCCAGTCATAACCGCGAAAGCGGTTGAAGCCGAACGAGTCGTACCAGATGTGTTGCATGCTGTGGTCGCGCACGTTGGGAAACTGTACCGGCAGCTGTCGGGCACCGTGACAGGGCAGGGCGGTTCCGTCTGGCGTGACCGTCAGAAAAATACTGCCCCAGCCATTCATGCAGGCTTTCGGGCGTTCTTCGTAATAGTCCGGGGTGACGAAAATCAGCTTGCACGGATGGCCTTCGGCTTCGAGTTTGGCGCGGTATTCATTGGTGATGCGCTCTGCTCGGACAAGCTGTTCCTTGGTCGGCAACAGCCCGACGCGATTGAGCTGCGCCCAGCCGTAGAACTGGCAAGTGGCGAGCTCGACAAAGTCCGCCTCAAGGGCGATGCACAGCTCGATGATGCGGTCGATCTGGTCGATGTTGTGCCGATGGGTGACGAAATTCAGCACCATCGGATAGCTGTGGGCCTTCACCGCCCGGGCCATTTCCAGTTTCTGCGCAAAGGCCTTTTTCGAACCGGCCAGCAGATTGTTCACCTGCTCGTCGCTGGCCTGGAAACTGATCTGGATGTGATCGAGGCCGGCCTTCTTGAAGTCGCTGATTTTCTGCTCGGTCAGGCCGATGCCGGAGGTGATCAGGTTGGTGTAAAAGCCCAGTTGGCGGGCTTCGGCAATCAGTTCGGCAAGGTCCTGACGCACCAGGGGTTCGCCACCGGAAAAGCCCAGTTGCGCCGCGCCCATTTCTCGCGCTTCGCGGAACACCTTGATCCACTGTTCGGTGCTCAGCTCCTGGCCTTGCTCGGCGAAGTCCAGCGGATTGGAGCAATACGGGCATTGCAGCGGACAGCGATAGGTCAGCTCGGCCAGCAGCCACAGCGGCAGGCCGACTTCAGGTGTGGGCGGTACTTGCACCGATGCATCAGGCAAGTTCGATCCAGTGCTGCGCACGGGCAACCTCCATGAATTGCTCGATGTCGTCACCAAGCTCGGGCACGCCGGGGAACTGTCGATCGAGTTCGGCGATGATCGCCGCGACATCCCGCTCTCCGTCAATCAAACCACCGATCAGCGCGGCACTTTCGTTGAGCTTGATCATGCCTTCCGGGTACAGCAGCACATGGCCTTTTTGCGCCGGTTCGTACTGGAAGCGGTAGCCGGGCCGCCAGGTCGGGGTCTTGCTGCGATCGAAACTCATAGGGTGATTCCTTTGTGCCAGACCCGTTCTCCGGTCACGCTGTGATACGGCGGGCGTTTCAGTTCGTAGGCCATGCTCATGGCATCGAGCATGCTCCAAAGAATGTCCAGTTTGAACTGGAGAATTTCCAGCATGCGCTCCTGGTCTTCCCGGGTCGTGTAGTGCTGCAGGGTGATCGCCAGACCGTGCTCGACATCACGCCGTGCCTGGCCCAGACGCGTGCGGAAATATTCGTAGCCGGCCGGATCGATCCACGGGTAGTGCTGTGGCCAGCTGTCCAGGCGCGATTGGTGGATTTGCGGGGCGAACAGTTCGGTCAGCGAGCTGCTGGCGGCTTCCTGCCAGCGGGCGCGACGGGCGAAGTTGACGTAGGCGTCCACGGCGAAGCGCACACCGGGCAGCACCAGCTCCTGGGAACGCAACTGGTCCGGGTCGAGCCCCACGGCCTGGCCCAGGCGCAGCCAGGCTTCGATGCCGCCGTCTTCACCGGGCGCACCGTCGTGGTCGAGCAGGCGCTGAATCCACTCGCGGCGAATCTCGCGGTCCGGGCAATTAGCCAGAATGGCCGCGTCCTTCAGGGGATGTTCACCTGATAGTAGAAACGGTTGGCGACCCAGCCCTGGATCTGCTCACGGCTCGCCCGGCCTTCATACATCGTCACGTGGTAGGGGTGATGGATGTGGTAATAGGCGCCCTTGGCGCGCAGGGCCGCTTCGAATTCGGCGGGGGACATTGGGGTGTCGGTCATTGCTTTTCTCCGGGTACAACCGGTGGATTCTTTAGTGCCTGATCTGGCGTCTGGGGCCATTAGCTACAGCACAATACTCATGCCATCAAAAGCCACTTCAACCTGGCGCCGATCCAGCTCCGCCCGCTCCGGCGAATCCTCATCGAGAATCGGGTTGGTGTTGTTGATGTGGATAAGCACCTTGCGCTGTTCAGGCAGTTGCTCAAGCACTTCGAGCATGCCGCCGGGGCCGTTTTGCGCCAGATGGCCCATCTCCCGGCCGGTGCGGGTGCCGACGCCGCGGCGCTGCATTTCATCGTCATCCCACAAGGTGCCGTCAACCAACAGGCAATCGCAGCCGGCCATGATCTCCAGCAGCGGCGCATCCACCTTGCCCAGGCCCGGCGCGTAGAACAGTTTGCCGCCGGTGTTGAGGTCTTCAATGATCAGGCCGATGTTGTCCCCCGGGTGCGGGTCGAAGCGATGCGGCGAGTACGGCGGCGCGGCGCTGCGCAGCGGCAACGGGGTGAAGCGCAGATTGGGGCAGGCCGGGATGCTGAAGCTGCGGTCGAGTTCGATGCGGTTCCAGTTCAGCCCGCCGTTCCAGTGGGTCAGCATGTTGAACAGCGGAAAGCCGCTGCTCAGGTCTTCGTGGACCATGTCGGTGCACCAGACCTGATGCGGGCACCCTTCACGCAGCATGAGCAGGCCGGTGGTGTGGTCGATCTGGCTGTCCATCAGGATGATCGCGCCGATCCCGGTATCGCGCAGGGCCCGGCCCGGCTGCATCGGGGCGAAGCTCTGGAGTTGGGCGCGGATGTCCGGGGAGGTGTTGCACAGCACCCAGTTCACGCCGTCATCGGAAATCGCGATGGATGATTGCGTCCGCGCCTTGGCCCGCAGACTACCGTCGCGAAAGCCTGCACAGTTCACGCAGTTGCAGTTCCACTGGGGAAAACCGCCGCCGGCAGCGGAACCTAGAATCTGGACAAACATGGGCGCTCCATCATTTCAACGCTGAAAATAAAACGCCTCGGATAACCGAGGCGTTGTGCTGCTCATCTGCCAAAGCAGAGATTAGCGGCTTGCGAAGTACATGGTGACTTCAAAGCCGATACGCAGGTCGGTGTAAGCAGGTTTGGTCCAGGCCATAAATCGAACTCCTTCATGTAGGGTGGGATAGCGCTATCTATAGATATAGTCCACCTCAAGTCAGAGATGTTCCAGATAGTTAGGTTGCTATGTTACTCAAAATTTCAAAGAAATTGCCCGTGAAACTTTGAGAAAGCTCCTTGCAGCCCCAGTAATGATCATTTTGCCGCTTGCCATGGCTCACCCGGGCTGGCCGAGCTGGCCAGGCAGCGCCAGCCGCCCTCGGCCTGATTCAGGCGTCGGGCCATATCCAGTAGAGCAGCCCGATCAATTTGCACAATGGACTGGGGCAATTGCGTCAGATATTCCGACGAGTGGCCGGCCAGCTTGCCCTGCCAGAGCAATTCGGCCGCTTGACCGGTGGTGAGTGCGGCGCTGGAAAATTGATCCGCCAGAGCCTGGCGTTGAGCGTTGAAGGTGCTGTCGTCGAGCGCCTGGATCAGGTCCGGCAATTGATTCAGGAATTGCTCGATGTGTTGCAGCAGCTCCATCGGCGCAACGCTAGGCGATTGCACGCCGAACAGCAGCCCGGTTTGCCCGTGAATCTGCCGCAGGGCGCTGAACACCGCATAACCCAATTGCAACTCCACCCGCAGGCGCTGGTAGAACGGCGTCTGGGAGAGGTGAGCGAGCAACCGCCACACGGCTTCGTCGGCTATCGCCTGGGTGGCTGTCGGACAGAACAGCAGCAGCGCGTGCTCGCTGGAGGCGGTATCGACATGGCTCCACAGATGCTGTGAATGGATCGAAGCGGGCGGCGTCAGTTGATTGTCCGGCGTGCCGGGTATGCGGCTCAGGGCCAGACCCATGGCCGCTTGAGTCTGAGCCGATAACCCGACGGCCAGCCCATCCCATCGCGCACTCGACCAGAGTTGCTGCAAGTCATCCGAGTTCGCGGTGTGCGCAAGGCAGTGATCGGGCAATGCCTTGAGCAGTTGCCGAATCGGTATTAGCGCCACGCTCGTCGGTTCGGCTTGTGAGGCAGCGGCATCAGGTTGTGTCAGTTCTTTCAGCGCATGCTCCAGGACGCTGGGCATCGGCTCTTGTAGCCCGTTCAACTTCAGTAGCCATTCGTTGCCCGACGCACTGAAGGAAAAATCCACACCGGCCTGACACGCGTCTTCGCGCAACGGTTGCAGGTTGTTTTCCAGTCGTGATTGAAGGTGGCTGCCGGGAGTCGAGCCCAGACGCCAGCGCAGATAGATCGCACCTTCAACAGCGTTGTCCGGGAATGCCTGGCTGAATTGCATCGGCGAACGTTCACGGCGGCTGCGCGAACGGTCCTGGGCAAACGTGCGCAGGCCGCGGTGGGCACTGGTCTGGCCGCGAATCAATCCGGCGTTGGGTGCCGGTGCTTCGGAGCGCAAGAACGGGTTGGGTGTCGGCAATTGCCATGGGCCGCTGAAGTTATCCACAGCGCCGATTTGTTTGAGGATCTGTTTGAGGGTTGTAACACCTGGCTCGGTTAACCCGACTTCACGTTGTTCGCTGTCCAGTCGGGCCAGTTGCAAGGCGCTGCTGACTTGCTGCTGGCGCTGGAGCAGGGTGGCGTACTCTTCGCGCAATGGGCGCCAGTCTTGTTCGGCAAAGAAGCCGAGCCAGTCCATCAGGCATTCGCGGATGCCTGTAGCCGGGGACGCGGCGGGCAGGGTGAATTCGATATGCAGCAAGGCTTGACTGGCGAACTGGTACAGCGGCTGGGCCTTCAGCTGATCGGCCAGCCCGCGTTCGCGCAGGTCCGCCAACAAGCCGCCGGGTTTTGCCCTGTTCAGCCAGTGGCACAGGAACGCCAGCGCCTCGGCAGAAAGTTCGGGCAGGGCTTCAAGGGCAAACAGCAGATCCAGGCGCCGCTCGCCAGCCTGTTGATAACTGTTGGCCGAGGCATCCATCAGTGGCGCCGGAGGCTGTTGAGTGACTGTTTCGCCTTTGGCAATGACGTTGCCAAAGGCTTCGGCCATCGCCTTCAATTCATCGAGACTCTGTGGCCCGACCAGGCTCAAGGTCATTTGCCCGGTCTGGTAAAACCGCTGATAAAAGTCCTGCAACGCCTGCTGAAACTCGGGTAGCTGCAGCGGCAGACTGTCACGATTGCCGGCATGAAAACCCCGCAATGGATGAGCCTCGCCAAGCCCGCTGAACAAAGCAGACTGTTGCTGTGCTGCGGCATCCTGCGACCAGGCGACAAATTCCGCCTGCAACACTTCCCGTTCCCGTTGCTGGTCGTCCGGATTCATGCGCGGATGGGCGAGCATGTCTGACAGACGCTCCAGCCCACCGGCAAACGCTTGGGGCGGCAGTTCGAAAAAGTAGTCCGTGGTGCGTTCGCTGGTCCGCGCATTCACTTGCCCGCCATGACGCTGGACGTAGGCCATCAACCCTTGCCCTGCGGGAAAATGCTCAGTCCCCAGAAACAGCAGATGTTCAAGAAAATGCGCAAGGCCGGGCCACGCCAGCGGCACATCATGGCTGCCCGCAGCGACGCGCAACGCTGCTGCGCAGCGCTTCAGGTTCGGGGCATGACGCAAGGTCACCCGTAGACCATTGGCCAGGGTTTCAGTGTGGGGGCGAGGGTGATTCAGCGCGGGCATGGGCACTTCCAGAACAGTGAAGTGCCAATGCTAGCGGATTAGAGTGGACTAGCGCTTGTTCAGGTCGCCGTAAAGCTCAGGGCGGCGATCGAGGAAGTAACGATTGGCGGCACGGGAGTCGAGCATCAACTGACGATCCAACTCACCGACAATCAATGCTTCATCAAGGCCTGCCTGAGCGATGCGGCTGCCATCCGGTGCGGCGATGCTGCTTTGACCGCAATAGCGGATGTCGCCTTCATGGCCGCAGTAGTTGGCGTAAGCCACATAGCATTGGTTTTCGAAGGCGCGGGAGCGCACGGTGACATCGGCGACGAAATCGAACGGAATCATGTTCGCGGTCGGCACCAGAATCAGCTCGGCACCGGCCAGGGCCAGGCGTCGGGCGTTTTCCGGAAATTCCAGGTCGTAGCAGATCAGGAAACCGAGCTTCCAGCCGTTGAGCTCAATGATGGGAAACTCGTCGGAACCTGCGCTGAACATCGAGTGATCGAGATCGCCGAACAAGTGCGTCTTGCGGTAGTTGCACAGGCGCTCGCCATTGGCGTCGATCAATTGCACGGCGTTGTAGATCTGGCCGTCGGCAGTGCGCTCGGGATAGCCATACAAGATGGCGATCCCGGCCGCCTTGGCAATGCGCGCGATCTGCTGCGCCGACTCACCGTTGTACACCTCCGCCAGCACGCTGACGGCATCGACGCCGATGTTGTAGCCGGTCAGGAACATCTCCGGCAGCACCAGCAGGTCCGCACCCTTGGCTTCCAGCGCAAGCTGCTGCAAGCGTTGCAGGTTGCCGGCGACATCCAGAGGCTGCGGCGGACATTGGTAAAGGGCTACGCGCATTTCGGATTCCTCTTACTCGGGCAGGGCGATCGGACCGATCTCGTTGAACACATCGCCTGGACCCGGATTCTCGGCGTGAGTTGCACCGCCGAAGTGTTTCATGATGCCCCACACCGCGTTGAGCGAGGTCTGCACCGCGCCTTCGACCCAGGCCGGCGTCCATGAAACGTCGTCGCCGGCAATGAAGATCCCGCGCTGTTCGGGCGGCATGTCGTCCTGCATGAAATGCGCGTACATGCGCTGGTTGTAGCGGTAGTGGCCGGGCAGGGCGCCTTTGAATGCACCAAGGAAATGTGGGTCGGCTTCCCAGGACACGGTAATCGGATCGCCGATGATCCGCGCGGCGATGTCGACTTTCGGGTAGATCTTTTTCAGTGCATCCAGCGCCAGTTTCACGCGTTTTTCCACAGGGTGCGGGAGCATTTTCAGTGCGTCGCTCATCCACGAGTACGACAGGCAAATCACCCCCGGCTTGTCGTCGCCGTTGTCGAACAGGTAGGTGCCGCGAGTCAGGCGATCCGTGAGGGTCATGCTCATCAGGTCGCGGCCGGTTTCCGGGTCCTTGTCCTTCCAGAACGGGCGGTCGACCATCACGAAGGTTTTCGACGACTGCATGTAGCGGGTGCGGTCCAGGGCCATCCACATCTTTTGCGAGAACAGGGTTTCGTCGCATTCGATCTGGGTGGTCAGCAGCCAGCTTTGGCAGGTGGTCAGCACCGCGGCGTATTCGCGGGTGTCGCCCCAGTTGTCGGTGACGGCGAAACGGCCACCCGGCGCGTGGGCAATCTTCTTCACGCCGGTACGCGGTGCGCCGTTGTGCAGGGAGCTGAGGCTGGTGCCTTCTGGCCAGTGCACGCAACGCTCCGGTACATGACGCCAGATCCCCTGCGGCACCTGTTCCACGCCGCCGACCACCAGGTGCTGATGATCGTCGCAGTTGGTCATCACCACGCGGAAGATTTCCAGCATCGAGTTGGGGAAGTCCGAGTCCCAGCCGCCGGTGCCGAAGCCGACCTGGCCAAATACTTCGCGGTGATGGAACGAGAGCTTGGCGAACGCCTTGGAGGTGGCGACGAAATCGTAGAAGGTGCGGTCGTCCCACAGCGGCACCAGGGTGTTCCACAGCTCCTTGAGGCGCGGCACGTCACGGTCGCGAATGGCTTGCTGGATATCCGAGAACTGCGAGCCGGCCTCAAGGGCATCGGCCCAGGCGTCAGCCACTTCCTGGAACAGTGCAGGGAGATCCGACAGCTTCTGTGCGTAATGGGTCTGGCCTTCGAGGTCGATTACCGTGCTGCCCGACGCGGGGGTCAGCGGGTTAGGGAAAGGTTTGGTTTCCAGACCCAGTTTGTCGACGTAGTGATAGAACGCGGTGGACGACACCGGGAAGCGCATGCCGCCCAATTCGGCAACGATGCCTTCGGCGCCGTTGAACGCCTGCGAGCGCAGACGGCCACCCATTTTCGAAGCTTCGTAGACGACCGGTTTCAGACCCAGCTTCATCAGCTCATAAGCGGCCACCAGGCCGGCGATGCCGCCGCCGACAATCGCCACCTCGGCGCCGTGATTGTGCTCGGGAATGCTGCCCAGACCAGCCGGGTGCTCGATCCAGTCGTCGAAAGCGAAGGGAAAGTCCGGGCCGAAAATGGTGACTGGTTTTTTACCGTCTGCAGGATGGCGATTGTTCTTGTTCATGGCTGACCTTGCTGGCGACCCGACGCGGAATGCGCATCTGAGTATAGGAAAAGATGCCAGCCATTCTAGAGAGCACGGAACACGTTAATAAGACGCAAAGTGTCGTCGTTTTGCCATATCACATATCAATATGACGATCTATTGCTACACACTGTCCAATGTTGGAGCGAGCCTGCTCGCGAAGAGGTCCGACCGGGTACCTCAAATCCACCGGTACAAACTCAAACCGGCTGCCCCCGATCAATCTTGCTGCTCAAGATGATCGAAGTCGTGGTCTTCTCCACCCCGTCCACACTGCCAATCTGATCCAGCAACTGATCCAGCTGCTCCGGCGAATCAGTGCGCAACCACGCCACATAATCAAATTCGCCACTCACCGCACACAGCTGCTGTACCTGCGCCATCGCGCTCAGGCGTCGCAACACCTCCTTGCCGGAACGCGGTTGCACAGTGATCCCGACATACGCCTGCAACCCGCCATCCACCACTCGCTGCCCGAGACGTACGCCGTAACCGGTGATCACCTTGGCCTTTTCCAGCCGAGCCAGGCGCGAGGTGACCGTGGTGCGGGCGATGCCCAGTTGCCGGGCCAGCATGGCCACGCTCTCGCGGGCGTTGATCTGCAGGGCGGCAATCAACTGGCGGTCGATTTCATCGAGAACGGGTGGGCGAGTGTCAGGCAAAGGGTTATCTCCAGCGGTATGGATCAGTGCGCAAGCATGTTACAGGCAGATTCTGTACGGCGCTCGCGACGGATCCCTGATCTGGCCTGGGTACCGTTCATGACATTTGTGCCTGCGACAAATTGCCATAAGTAACTGGTTAGTACATTATTCCGGGCTTGTCACAAATGGGGAAAATTTCCGACATGAACAATTCTGGGGCTGCCGCCGGCAGCAAATGGTTGCTGGCGGGGCTGGGTGTGCTGATTGCTCTGATCGGGCTCGGCCTGGCCGGTGGCGGTGGCTATCTGATCGCGCTCGGTGGCAGTGGGTATTTCCTGCTGATGGGCCTGGCGATGCTGGTGTCCGGGTGGATGATCGCCCGGCGTAAGCCGCTCGGCGCCTGGCTGTATGGTGTGGCGCTGGTCCTCACGGCGATCTGGGCGGTATGGGATGCCGGTCTCGAATACTGGCCGCTGGTCTCGCGGGTACTGACCTTCGCTGTGATCGGCCTGGTTGTGGCGCTGATCTATCCGACCCTGGTCCGCGCTTCGGGCGCGACCGGCGGGCGTGGTGCTTACGGTCTGGCCGGCATTCTGGGCGTGGGCGTCGTTGCGACGATGGCCTACATGTTCGTCCCGACCCATGTGGTCAAGGCCACCGTTGAGCCTGGGGTAACGCCGGTCGCGCCGGGCACCGAGCAGAAAGACTGGGCTCACTGGGGCAACACCACCGCCGGCAATCGCTTTGCCGCGCTGGACCAGATCAACAAAGCCAATATCGACAAGTTGCAGGTCGCCTGGACCTTCCGCACCGGCGACATCCCGCAAAGCACCGGTGCCGGTGCCGAAGACCAGAACACCCCGCTGCAAATCGGTGACACGGTCTACACCTGCACCGCCTACGGCAAAGTCTTCGCCCTGGATGCCGACACCGGCGCCCAGCGCTGGAAGTTCGACCCGCAAGGCACCGCGCCCAACTGGCAGCGTTGCCGTGGCCTGGGCTACTCCGAAACCCCGGCTTCTTCGGACAATCAGCCAACATCCTGTACGAAACGTCTGTTTCTGCCGACCGGCGATGCGCGCCTGATCGCCATCAATGCCGACACCGGCAAGCCCTGCGAAGAGTTCGGCAACCACGGTACTGTCGACCTGACCACCGACATGGGCGAAGTGAAGCCCGGTTACTACCAGCAGACCTCGACCCCATTGGTTGCAGGGGACGTGGTGATCGTCGGTGGCCGCGTGGCTGACAACTACTCCACTGGCGAGCCGCCGGGCGTGGTTCGTGCCTACGACGTGCGCAGCGGTGAGCTGGTGTGGGCATGGGATCCGGGCAATCCGAACACCACCAAACGTCCGCCGGCCGGTGAGACCTACACCCGTGGCACGCCGAACGTCTGGTCGGCCATGTCCTACGACGCCAGACTCGGTCTGGTGTACCTGCCGACCGGCAACGCGACGCCAGATTTCTTTGGCGGTCAACGTACCGGGTTCGACGACAAGTGGAGCTCGTCCATCGTCGCCATCGACGTAAAAACCGGCCAGGTACGCTGGCACTTCCAGACCACCCACCACGACCTGTGGGACTTCGACCTGCCGGCGCAACCGCTGCTGTACGACGTGCCGGACGACAAGGGTGGCACTCAGCCAGCCCTGGCGCAAGTTACCAAGCAGGGTGAGATCTTCCTGCTCAACCGCGAGACCGGCGTGCCGATTGCCCGCGTCGAGGAACGCCCGGTGCCGCAAGGCAAGGTCCCCGGCGAGCGCTATTCGCCCACCCAGCCGTTCTCGGTCGACATGCCGTCAATCGGCAACAAGACCCTGAGCGAATCCGACATGTGGGGCGCCACACCGTTCGACCAGTTGATGTGCCGCATCCAGTTCAAAGGCATGCGCCATGAAGGCGTCTACACCCCTCCGGGGATGGACCGTGCCCTGCAATTCCCGGGTTCGCTGGGCGGCATGAACTGGGGCAGCGTCTCGGTCGATCCGAACACGAACTACATGTTCGTCAACGACATGCGCCTGGGCCTGGCCAACTACATGATCCCGCGCGACAAGATCAAAGCCGGGGCCAGCGGCATCGAAATGGGCGTGGTGCCGCAGGAAGGCACGCCGTTCGGCGCCATGCGCGAGCGTTTCCTCTCGGCGGTCGGCATTCCGTGCCAGAAACCACCGTTCGGCACCATGTCCGCCATCGACCTCAAGACCCACAAACTGATGTGGCAAGTTCCGGTCGGCACCGTGCAGGACACCGGCCCGCTGGGCATCCGCATGCACCTGCCGATCCCGATCGGCATGCCGACCCTCGGCGCGTCACTCGCCACCCAATCGGGCCTGCTGTTCTTCGCCGGCACCCAGGACTTCTACCTGCGCGCCTTCGATACCGGCAACGGCAACGAAATCTGGAAGTCGCGCTTGCCGGTGGGCAGCCAGTCCGGGCCGATGACTTACGTTTCGCCGAAAACCGGCAAGCAGTACATCCTGCTGACGGTGGGCGGTGCGCGTCAGTCGACCGATCGTGGGGATTATGTGATTGCCTACGCTTTGCCCAAATAAGGTGAGGTAGGAGCGAGCTCGCTCGCGAAGGTCGTGAACGATAACGCGTGCTTCCTGTATAGGCGCGGTGCTTTCAAATCCATCGCGAGCAGGCTCGCTCCCACATTGCGCGGGGCATCAGGATGGACAGCGACCGTCACTCGTAGTCGAATGCGAGAACGAAGGTTCCGAGGCAATGGATATGACGAGGAAGATGCCCCCCGCAGTACGCGATCATGCCCTGCAGATCGCCCATCACGAAATGGGCCACTACGTCGTGGCCCGCGCCCTGGGCTTTGCCACGGGCGGCGTGACCTTGACGGTGACCATGGACTTGCGGCACCAGGGAGGGGCCTGCATTACGCTGGTGCGCCCGATTTCGTCGATAGAAACCATGAAGGAGCACCTGGAAGCCCGGATGATGGTGCTCCTGGCTGGCGCAATGGCGCAGACACTGCCTTCAAGACCTTCAGCCGGAAAACGCGTCGACAAGCCGAAAGCCACAGCCATCCTCAAAGGCGAGCAGGGGGCGGAGCAGGATTACGCAAAGATCAGGGAGCTTCAGCATCTGCTGCGTAACATCGCCTATCCCGATACCGATCCAGCGTCGTCCGACAGCATCACGACCGAGATGAAAGCGATCAATGATTGCCTGTGGATGCGGACTCAGGAAATCGTCGAGATGCTGTCCGAGACCATTACCGAGCTGGGAGAGAGTCTGGTAGATCGCATGGTGCTCGTGGAGCAATGGGGCAGGCCGGCGGACACCTATGAGATCGTGTTGACCCGTGAAATGCTTGAGCGGTTGGAAATAAGTCGGGCCCGCTCCCTGTAGGAGCGAGCTCGCTCGCGAAGGTCGTGAACGATTACGCGTAAAGCCAGATGCCCAGCGGCGCCCTTGGATTCTTCGCGAGCAAGCTCGCTCCTACAGGTTCCTTAACTAAACGTCAGACGAAAAAAAACCGCGTATGAACGCGGCTTTCTTGTTTGGTGGGCCCACACGGACTTGAACCGTGGACCAAAGGATTATGAGTCCTCTGCTCTAACCAACTGAGCTATAGGCCCTCAGTAGGCCGCGGATTATAACGACGGTTTCGCGACTGTGCCATCCGAAAAAGCCATTACGGTTGTACGAAGAAACGTCGCGGCATATTCGTCCGGGGGTAGTGGCGGGCTGACGATGTAACCCTGGATTTGCTCGCAACCCTCGGCGGCGAGGAATTGCTGTTGCGCCTGGGTCTCGACGCCTTCGGCAATCACGGTGAATTGCATGCTGCGTCCGAGCGCGATGATGGCGCTTACGATCGCCGCATCGTGGGGATCGTCCGGCAGGCCGCGGACGAAGGATTGATCGATCTTGAGGATGTCCAGTGGCAATCGTTTGAGGTAACTCAGGGACGAGTAACCGGTGCCGAAGTCATCGATGGCCAGTTGCACACCCAGATGTTTGAGTTGATGCAGTACCGCCAGCGCTTCTTCGGCCTGGCTCATGATGAAGTTTTCGGTGATTTCCAGTTGCAGGAAACCCGGGTTGAGGCGGTTGTCCTTGAGCAACTGTTCGATACGGCCCAGCAGGTTGGGTTGGCGCAATTGGGCGCCGGCAAGGTTGACCGAGAGCGGGCCGGGATTTTCGTACAACCGGTGCCATTCGGCCATCTGCCGGCACGCGGTTTCCAGGACCCAGTCGCCGATTTGCAGGATCATGCCATTCTCTTCAGCCAGCGGGATGAAGTGTTCCGGCGGCACGTCGCCAAAGGTCGGATGGCGCCAGCGGATCAGGGCTTCGGCGCCGACCAGGCTGTAGTCTTCGAGGCTGATTTTCGGTTGGTAGCACAGGTGCAACTCGTTGCGTTCGATGGCGCGGCGCAGTTCGTGTTCCAGTGCCACGCGTTCGCTGGCCTGGGCGGTGAGGTCGCGGGTGTAGCTTTCGACACGGTTGCGGCCCTTGGCCTTGGAGCTGTACATCGCGGCGTCGGCGTTCTTGATCAGTGTGGCAACGTCGCAGCCATCTTTCGGATAGAGGCTGGAGCCGATGCTGGCGCTGATGAAAAACTCGTGTTCACCGGCCTGGAACGGCGCGGCGAAACAATTGAGCAACTTGGTGGCGATGTGGTCGGCATCACTGGGTTGTTGCAGGCCCGGCAGCAGGATAATGAACTCGTCACCGCCCAGGCGCGCGACGGTGTCTATATCACGCAACTGCTCCTTGAGACGTACGGCAATGCCCTTGAGCAACAGGTCGCCGACCGGGTGGCCCAGGCTGTCATTGATGTGCTTGAAGCGGTCGAGGTCAAGGAACAACACGGCACCCTGGCCACCATTTTCCTTTTGGCTATTGAGCGCGGTGAGCAAGCGGCTTTCAAACAGAGTGCGGTTGGGCAGGCCAGTCAGCGGATCGTGATGCGCTTGATAGTCGAGTTTGGCCTGGGCGTGTTTGAGGCTGGAAATATCGGCGAATACCGCAACAAAGTGGGTGATGAATTTTTCGCGGTTGCGTACGGCGCTGATGGTCAGCCAACTCGGGTAGAGCTCGCCGTTCTTGCGTCGGTTGGATATCTCGCCTTGCCAGTGACCCTCGGCAGTCAATTGATGCCACATGGCCGCGTAAAACGCGCTGTCGTGCAGACCCGAGGCGAGCAGGCGTGGCGTATGGCCCAGGGCTTCGCTCTCGCTGTAGCCGGTGATTTCAGTGAACGCACGATTGACCGCGCTGATGTGTTGCTGGGTATCGGTGATCAATACGCCTTCGGCGGTGCTCTCGAACACGGTGGCAGCCTGTTGCAGTTTTTCCTGCATCAGGTGTCGCTCGGTGATGTCCCGGGCGATGGTCAGCATGCAGTCGTCATCGCCAATCGGCAGTGGGCGACTGGACACTTCGCAGAGTCGGATCTGCCCGTCACTGCGGCGGATATGGCAGCTGAAGTCGCGGACGAAACCGTCCCGGTGCAACAGATCAAGCATCTGTTTGCGTTCGTTAAGGTTGACCCAGATACCGAGCTCCAGCGCTGAGCGATCCACCGACATCGCGCTGTTGAACCCGGTAATGCGGCTGAAGCCGTCGTTGACCTCCAGCAGCAAGCCATCGCTTTGCCGCGACAGCAGTAAGCCGTCGGGGGAGGCGTGGAAGGCTTTGGCGAATTTTTCTTCGGAGGTTTGCAGTTGCTGCTGGGTTTCCTTGAGCTGGGTGATGTCCCGCACCACGACCACCAGCGCCGATGTCATGTCGAGATTGAACGGTTCAGCTGAGATCAGGCCGGTAAACACGTGGCCATTGCTGCGACGAAAGGGCATTTCCAGGTTGCGGATGCTGCCGGCCTGCAAGCGTTGCAACAGGCCCGGCCCAACGCCGGGTATTCCCCAGATGTTCAAGTCGGTGGCGGTGTGGCCAATGACGTCCTCGGCCTTGAGGCCGATCTGTTCTTCGAACGCTTCGTTGACTTCCAGCAGGCAACCGTCGCTCAGGCGCGCGATCACCAGAATGTCCGGGCATTGCTGGAACACCGAAGCGAATTTCTGTTCTGACAGGCGCAGCGCTTCTTCGGTGCGCTTGGCGTCGGTGATGTCGATCATCAACCCGCGCAACACCGGCTCATGTCCGTGTTCGATCAGGCTGACGATATCGCGCACCCAAAGACAGCGGCCGTCGGCGGTGATCACCCGGTAATCGAGGCGGTGATCGCGCCCGGCCAGTATTTCGTGGTCGCAGAAGTTCTGGGCGCGGGTCAAGTCGGCGGGGTGAATGATGTTGCGCCAGAAGCCCGGAATCAGCCAATGGGACAGTGGATAGCCGAGAAGGTCTTCGGCGTGGGGCGATACATAGCTGTAGGTGTAGTCGGTGACCTTTGCTTCCCAGGCGATGGCCGACAGGCTCTCCACCAGGCCTCTGTAGTGGTACTCGCTGCTGCGCAGTTCCTGTTCAAGATCGACCCGGCGGGCGATTTCCGAACTCAGGCGGCGGTTGATTCGGATAACCGACGCCAGCACGATGGTCAGCAGCAGCAATCCGGGCAGGCCATAGATCAACAGGTCATTCCAAAACGTTCGATGATCGAGGACGTTGCCGACCCAATGCTCCTGAATGGCACTGATTTCGGCGGGGCTCATGTCCGCCAGGACTTTGTCGAGAATACCGACAAGCATTGCGTTGTTGCGAGGTACCGCCATGGCCAGTTGGTAGCGATAGGGGGTTTCACCGCTGACATACAACCCATCGAGCCTGAGCTGGCGCAGGCTCCAGACACTGGACGCCAGATCACCCACCACGGCGTCTACTGCGTCGGTGGCCAGTGCCTGCAACGCCGAGCTGACATTGGGCATCGCCACCAGGTTCAGGTCGGGGTGGTGGGTGCGCAGCAGCTCGTGGGGGGCGTAGTTTTCCACCACGGCAATTTTCAGGCCGTACAGTTCTTGCAGGTTGTGTGGCTGGGGGCCCCCCACATGGGCCAGGATGACAATCGGAAAATCCAGATAGGGACGGGTGAACGACAGGTATTTCTGGCGCTCCGGGGTCGACATGATGCCCGGCAGCAGGTCCAGTTTGCCCTTTTTGGCTTGTTCCAGGACGGCGGTCCAGCTCACCGGCTCGATGGGCGTGAGCCGGGTTGCCAGCCTTTTGCGGATGACCTCGATGTAATCCGCAGCCAGGCCCTGGTAGCGGCCCTCATCGTCGCGAAACTCGAAGGGCGGCCACGATGCATCGACACCCAGGCGCAAGTCCGGGTGAGCCGCCAGCCAGCTACGTTCATCGTCGGTTAGAGTCAGCGCGCCAGCCGTTGCGGTCCAGGTCATCAGCGACAGCAAAAAAAGCACGGTCGGCAGTCTGGGCATAACGGTCTCGTTATGGCTCTGGGGAATGTTTCGAGTGTAGACGGGCTACGGGGGGAGGTGCTGAGATATTAATCTGCCATAAAGCAAAACCCCCGGCCTGGGCCGGGGGTTCTGGTATCACTCGTCGAGGAAGGAGCGCAGATGCTCGCTTCTCGTCGGGTGGCGCAGCTTGCGCAGCGCCTTGGCTTCGATCTGACGAATCCGCTCACGGGTCACGTCGAATTGCTTGCCAACCTCTTCGAGGGTGTGGTCGGTATTCATGTCGATACCGAAACGCATGCGCAGTACCTTGGCTTCACGGGCAGTGAGGCCGGACAGCACTTCGCGAGTCGCTTCCTTAAGGCTCTCAACGGTTGCAACATCGATTGGCGACTGCATGGTCGAGTCTTCGATGAAGTCACCCAGATGGGAGTCTTCGTCATCACCGATCGGGGTTTCCATGGAGATCGGCTCTTTTGCGATCTTCAATACCTTGCGGATCTTGTCCTCAGGCATTTCCATGCGTTCGCCCAGCTCTTCCGGGGTCGGTTCGCGACCCATTTCCTGCAGCATCTGGCGGGAAATGCGGTTGAGCTTGTTGATCGTCTCGATCATGTGCACCGGAATACGGATGGTGCGGGCCTGGTCGGCGATCGAGCGAGTGATCGCCTGACGGATCCACCAGGTGGCATAAGTCGAGAATTTGTAGCCACGACGGTATTCGAACTTGTCTACCGCTTTCATCAAGCCAATGTTGCCTTCCTGGATCAGATCGAGGAATTGCAGGCCACGGTTGGTGTACTTCTTGGCGATCGAGATCACCAGACGCAAGTTGGCTTCAACCATCTCTTTCTTCGCGCGGCGGGCCTTGGCCTCACCGATCGACATGCGACGGTTGATGTCCTTGATTTCGGCGATGGTCAAACCGGTTTCGGTTTCCAGCGCGGTCAGCTTCTGCTGGCAACGGACGATGTCCGGCTGTAGACGGCCAATGGCTTCAGCGTATTTGCCTTTGCCTTTGGCCAGGGCATCACTCCAGCTTTCGTCGACTTCGTTGCCCGGGAACTGGCGCAGGAAGTCCGCACGCGGCATGCGCGCATCACGAACGCAGAGCTGCATGATTGCGCGCTCTTGCTGACGCAGGCGATCCAGGGCGCTGCGAACACGCTCGACCAGGGCTTCGAATTGCTTCGGCACCAGTTTGATCGGCATGAACAGATCGGCCAGGGCCAGCAACTCGGCAATCGCTGCCTTGTTGTGACGACCGTGCTTTTTCAGCGCCTTGCGGGTGATTTCCATCTGATCGGCCACAGCGCCAAAACGCTGGGCGGCGATGATCGGATCCGGACCGCTTTCGGCTTCTTCCTCGTCATCCGAGGCTTCACCGTCTTCGTCGTCGGAATCGTCATCCGCCTTGACGGTTTTCGCGTCAATCGGCGGCGGCACTTCTGCCGCAGGCGGCGCAATGCCGTCGTCCGGGTCGATATAACCGCTCAGGACGTCAGACAGGCGACCACCTTCGGTGGTGACGCGGGTGTACTCGGAGAGAATATGATCAACCGTGCCAGGGAAGTGCGCAATTGCGCTCATCACTTCACGGATGCCCTCTTCAATACGCTTGGCGATTTCGATTTCGCCTTCACGTGTGAGGAGCTCCACCGTACCCATTTCGCGCATGTACATGCGCACCGGGTCGGTAGTGCGACCAATGTCGGTCTCGACCGCAGCCAACGCTGCAGCGGCCT
Organism: Pseudomonas sp. BIC9C; assembly: GCF_034541995.1. Classification (NCBI taxonomy): domain Bacteria; kingdom Pseudomonadati; phylum Pseudomonadota; class Gammaproteobacteria; order Pseudomonadales; family Pseudomonadaceae; genus Pseudomonas; species Pseudomonas sp. BIC9C. The sequence goes on along the minus strand of NZ_JAWDGM010000001.1, from coordinate 1,915,952 downwards.
CTTCGGCTGCGGCTTCGTCGGTATCGGCGTCGGCCAGCATAAGGGAATCCTTATCTGGCGCAACCTCGAATACGTTGATCCCCATGTCATTGATCATGCGGATGATGTCTTCCACCTGTTCCGGATCTGAAATATCCTCCGGCAGGTGGTCGTTGACCTCCGCGTAAGTCAGGTAGCCCTGCTCACGACCAAGTGTGATCAACTCTTTGATACGAGACTGCTGTTGCGCTTTTCCGGACATAACACCCTATCCACTGAAGGTCTTGGCGGGCAAAAAACAAGCCGAGGATTATACCTGAGCTATGACCTCACGCGCCAGTTGAGGTCGGGTTTGATGCGGAAACATTGCGACTCAATAGGTCGCGCAGTTGATTTTTCTCTTCGCTGGTCAATTCGCTTTGACGCGCTTTTCTAAGAAGTTGTTCCAGGTTTCGCTCGCGTTGGCGGGCTGACAAGCTAGTAATGGTGTCGAAAAACTGTTGTTCAAGGTTGTCTCCATCAATCAGCCACTCCTTTTCCGCCAGGGCTTTGAGCAGGCGGCCTTGTTCTGTGCCGTGCCAGCGCGCAATCAACTGAATTGAGTTTAGCTTGGGATTCTTCTGCACGGCTTCGAGTAGCGCCACCAGCAATTGTGTGTTGGTGTGATCCTCGGCGGCGAAGTGCCCGGCATCCTCGACTTTTTCGGCCAGTTGCGGGTGATGCAGCAGAGTGCGCAAGGCGGCGAGGGTCGGCGGTTCTACAGCGGCGGGCACCCGTGGCGCGCGGGGTTGATCGCGATCACCGCCCCGTTTGCCATTCTTGTCCCACGGTTTCTTGTCCCATTTCTTGCCTCCTGCACCGGGTTTCTTCGGCGTCCATTCCTGCTGCGGCACATACATTTCCTGTGCCTGCGGCTGATGATAGTCGCTGTAATCGGGCATTGCGTCGTAATCGATGCCCGGGTCGTAGGTCGGCGGTGCTTCTTGCGGGGCGCTTTGTGCCAGCTGGCTTACCGCTTCGCCGCTCAGGCCGGTGATTTCACTCAGGCGCTGACGCATCAAGGTACGCAGGTTGGCGCCCGGGACTTTGTCGATCAGCGGCGCGGCGAGGGTAGCCATGTGGGCTTTGCCCTCAAGCGAGCGCGGGTCGGCTTCTTCTGTCAGTTGCTGGAAGAAGTAATCGGCCAGAGGCTGCGCGTGCTGGTTGATGCGTGCGCGGAAGGCGTCGGTGCCTTCGGAGCGGACCAGGGTGTCCGGGTCTTCGCCCTCGGGCAGGAACAGAAAGCGTGCGCGACGACCGTCCTGCAGGCTCGAAAGTGTTGCCTCCAATGCTCGCCATGCAGCATTGCGACCGGCCTGATCGCCGTCGAAGCAGAACAATACGCTGGGCACGACGCGAAACAGCCGCTTGAGGTGTTCCTCGCTGGTGGCGGTGCCCAGGGTCGCGACGGCGTTGCGCAAGCCTTGCTGGGCCAGGGCAATGACGTCCATGTAACCCTCGACGACGATGATTTCGTCAAGGTTGCGGTTGGTCTTGCGCGCTTCGTACAGGCCATAGAGTTCTTGGCCTTTATGGAAAACCGGGGTTTCCGGGGAGTTCAGGTATTTCGGCTTGTCGTCGCCCAATACCCGGCCGCCAAAGGCGATGACGCGCCCGCGACTGTCGCGGATCGGGAACATTACGCGGTCACGGAAGCGGTCGTAACGTTTACCGCTTTCGGCGTTTTCGATCAGCAGGCCGGCATCGATCATGGCTTTTTGTTGCAGGGTATCGCTGCTCAAGTGCTTGAACAGGTTATCCCAGCCGGGCGGAGCAAAGCCGAGACCGAAGTCCCGGGCGATTTCGCCGGTCAGCCCGCGACCTTTCAGGTAATCCACGGCGGCCTTGCGCGATGGGTGGCTTTTCAGCGCTTGGCGATAAAAGTCGGCGGCGGCACTGAGTAGCGGATACAGCGGCGAATCGGTCGGCTGTCGCGGTTTGTGCGGCCGGCCGCTTTCTTCGCGGGGGATTTCCATGCCGGCGGCTTTGGCCAGTTCTTCGACGGCCTGGACAAAATCCAGGTTATCGTGGTCCATGATGAAGCCGAGGGCGTTGCCGCCAGCGCCGCAGCCGAAGCAGTAATAGAACTGCTTGTCGGGGCTGACGCTGAACGACGGAGTCTTTTCTTTGTGGAACGGGCAGCAGGCGGTGTGATTCTTGCCGGCTTTTTTCAGTTGCAGGCGCGAGCTGACCACATCGACGATGTCGGTGCGGTTCAGAAGGTCGTCAATGAAGCTCTGGGGAATTAGCCCGGCCATGGCGTTCTCGTCATCTGCGCTGAAAGGAACCCGAAACGTACGGCGACCGAACGCGGTCATTGTTTGAGGCGCACAAAGTGTGCGGCTCGACCAGTGTCGTCTGCGTAATCGCTGTCGGGAAGTGTATCTGCCGAAAATCCACTGACGTTAATACCAATCAGTATTCGACTGTTTGAATGTGTTGCGCTGAATCCGCTGCGGCCAATCACAGGCCTCGGATAGCTCATCATCTGGCACGCAAGCAGGTGCCTTGGGCTGATCGTCGTGAGAGGAATCAGTGGGTGTGCTCGTCAGTAGCCTTGAAAGGCTCGTCAGAAAAGACGTGCACCGCTGGCAAAAGAGCCAGGTCTGACGCGGTGAAGCAGATTTGTCTCGGTCGCATCTGCGGCTTTGACAGTGAAGCATCAAGCGTTTTACGCAAATGCCATAAGCCCGGCTGAGGGCCGGGCTTGGCAGAAGCTTGCTACGATCGTCTGTGTATTAGTACAGACGAACGGCGCGGCGCTGTTCGCGCTGAACTTTCTTGGCGTGACGCTTAACAGCGGCTGCTGCTTTGCGCTTACGCTCAGAAGTTGGCTTCTCGTAAAATTCGCGGCTACGAACTTCAGCCAGTACACCGGCTTTTTCGCAGGAGCGCTTGAAACGACGCAGAGCTACGTCGAAGGGTTCGTTCTCTTTTACTTTGACGGCTGGCATCCAGAGCTACCTTCATTCATTACCGGGGTCAACATCCTCGCGGCAAAAGAGCACTTGAAGACGTCGGTTTTTAAGGGTTGCGGATGTTAACCCCTCATCGCTCGGAATGCAAAGCCTCTGATCGAAAACCGCTGGTCGGGGCATCACGCGACGACTATTATGCGCGCCTTCGAATTCAGCCTAAACAAGGCGCAAACCCATGCTAGTACTGGGATTAGAAACCTCCTGCGACGAAACCGGTGTCGCACTTTACGACAGTGAGCGCGGCCTGCTGGCCGATGCGCTGTTCAGTCAGATCGACCTGCACCGCGCCTATGGCGGTGTGGTGCCGGAGCTGGCTTCGCGCGATCACGTCAAACGCATGCTGCCCTTGATTCGTCAGGTGTTGGCCGAGGCCGACTGCGTACCGACCGAGATCGATGCGATCGCCTACACCGCGGGTCCTGGCCTGGTGGGCGCGTTACTGGTAGGGGCTTCCTGTGCCCAGGCGCTGGCCTTTGCCTGGGGCATTCCGGCTCTCGGCGTGCATCACATGGAAGGCCACTTGCTGGCGCCGATGCTGGAGTCGCAACCGCCGGAGTTTCCGTTCGTCGCTTTGTTGGTGTCGGGTGGCCATACGCAACTGGTTCAGGTCGACGGAATCGGTCAGTACACACTCCTGGGCGAGACCCTGGATGACGCTGCCGGCGAAGCCTTCGACAAGACGGCCAAGATGATGGGTCTCAATTATCCGGGTGGACCGGAGATCGCTCGCCTTGCGGAGCAGGGCGTTGCAGGACGTTTCGTTTTCCCGCGTCCGATGTGCGACCGCCCGGGCGTTGATTTCAGCTTCAGTGGCCTGAAAACCTTTGCGTTGAATACCTGGCAGCAGTGCGTCAGCGCCGGGGACGACGGCGAGCAAGCCCGTTGCGACATCGCGCTGGCGTTCCAGCAGGCCGTGGTGGAGACTTTGACCATCAAGTGCAAGCGTGCCTTGAAAGCCGCTGGCATGAAGCGCCTGGTGATCGCTGGCGGTGTCAGTGCCAACAAGGCGTTGCGCACTTCTCTGGAGAAAATGCTCGGCGACATGAAGGGCGATGTGTTCTATGCCCGTCCGCAGTTCTGCACCGACAACGGCGCGATGATCGCCTTTGCCGGTTGTCAGCGCTTGCAGGCCGGTCAGCAGGAAAGCCTGGCGATCAGCGTGCAGGCGCGTTGGCCGATGGAGCAATTGTCGGCGTTGTGATGAGGGGCGCTCATGCCCGGCAACTAGAAATGCCGTTCGCGCCCGGCAAACAGGTCGCGTAGATTGCCGCGATGACGCCAGACGATCAGCCCGGTGAGCGTGCTCATGGGCAGCAGGGCCGCCGGTTCTTGCCAGGCCAGCAAAGGCAGGGTCAGCGGCGTGGCGATCAGGGCGGCCAGGGAGCTGGTGCGGGTCAGGTAGAACGTCAAGAGCCAGGCGCAGACCGCCAGAAGGGCTGCAGGCGGGTACAGTCCCAATAACATGCCGGCAGCGGTGGCGACACCCTTGCCGCCGCGAAAGCGGAAGTACAGCGGAAACAAGTGGCCGATGACGGCATAGACGCCGATCCAGGCCTGCTCCTGCTGCGAAAGGCCCGCAAGACGCGCAATCAGTACCGGCAGCAGGCCTTTGCAAAGGTCGCCGAGCAGGGTCAGGATGGCGAGTTTCTTGCCGGCCAGGCGCAACATGTTGGTGGCACCGGCATTGCCCGAGCCACTCATTCGCGGATCGGGGTTACCGGTCAGGCGGCTGAGCAAAATGGCGAAGGACAGAGAGCCGAGCAGGTAGGCGAGGATCGCCAATAACCAAAACATGCTAACTATTCCGGGCGAGGAAGCCCTGATTCTAACGGCGCATTGCGCCCTTGTCGTGTAGCGGAGAGAAGTGCTTGGACAGAGTGTTTATCGAGGGCCTGGAAGTCGACACGGTGATTGGTGCCTACGACTGGGAACGAAGCATCCGACAGTGCTTGCGTCTTGATCTGAGCTTCGCCTGGGATAATCGCCCGGCCGCAGCCGGTGATGACCTGACCCTGGCGCTCGACTACGCCAGTGTTTCCTCGCGCATCCAGGCATTTGCCGAGCAGGCGCAATTCCAGTTGGTCGAGACCTTTGCCGAGCGTCTGGTTGAAGTGCTGATGAGCGAATTCAAGATCACCTGGATGCGCCTGAAACTGACCAAACCCGGCGCCATCCCGGCTGCCACTGGCGGTGTGGGCGTGGAGATCGAGCGCGGATGTCGCTGACTCAGGTATACCTCGGGCTCGGTAGCAATATCGAGCGTGAAACACATTTGCGGGCGGGGCTCGATGCGTTAGCGGCGTTCCTTGTCGATATCCGCTGTTCGGCGGTGTTCGAGAGCCAGCCGGTAGGTATCAAGAGCGGGCCGTTCTTCAATTTCGTGGTGTCGGCGTATACCGATCTGCCGCTCATGGAGCTGGATCGCCGGTTGAAATTCATTGAGGCCGATAACGGCCGATATGCACCGGATCGCCGAGGTTTGCCGCTGGATATCGACGTATTGTTGTTCGGTGATCTGACGGGCAACTTCGATGGCTTGATCTTGCCGCGGGCAGAAATCCTGAAAAATGCTTTTGTTCTGTGGCCGTTGTCGTTGATAGCGCCGGATCGCGTGCACCCGGGCGTAGGCAAAAGTTTCGCCACGTTGTGGGCCGAATCGCAGATCGATCAGGTGCTGGCGCCGGTGGCTTTTGAATGGCGCGGTGAGCAACTGACGCCTTCAGATTTGATGTGAGCTGACTGACATCTTCGCGAGCAGGCTCGCTCCCACAGGGTTCAGCGCAACACTTGTGGGAGCGAGCCTGCTCGCGAGGCTTTTCAGGACGACGCCGCTTTGTACATCTTCAGTGCCTTGAGCCGCTCGCGCTTGATCGCCTCCCCCAGTTCCGGTCCCTTGAAGCCTTTCTCCAGCAACGGCTGAACCGCCACGCTGCGAGCAGCGATTGCTGCGCCGCGCAAATAATCCGCCTGTGGATAACTTCTTTCTTCCAGTCCTTTGCGCCCTCGTGCATCCATCTCGCATGCCGTGATGAACTCCTCGAACCGCTGTGGCCGACGGTAAACGTCGAAGCTTTGCAGCAATTCCAGCAATGTCGATGGCTTCAGCTCAAGGGCGCGATGCCCATGGGTGTGATACTCGCCCACCAGCAGGGCCAGTTCCTGGCAGTCTCTGGGCACCTTGAAGCGTTCATTGACCGCCTTGATCAACTTCAAACCCTTGAACTCGTGGGCAATGTGTTGCGGCCATTCCTCCTCTGGCGTCAGGCCCTTGCCCAAGTCGTGCAGCAGGCAGGCCCAGCGCACGGTCAGTGGCTGTTTGTGTATGGCGGCTTGCTGCAAAACGCTCAGGGTATGTGCGCCTGTATCGATTTCCGGGTGGTGGGCTGGTGGTTGCGGTACGCCAAACAGCGCGTTGACCTCTGGCATCAGTACCTTGAGGGCGTCGCATGCGCGCAAAACCTCAACAAACACCTGTGGCTGATCTTCCATCAGGGCGCGGGAGATTTCCTTCCAGCTGCGCTCCGGGGTCAGCGCCTCAAGCTCGCCTGACTCGCTGAGTTGACGCATCAGTTCCAGGGTTTCCGGGGCGACGGTAAAGCCAAGCGACGCATAACGCGCCGCAAAGCGGGCAACACGCAGGACCCGGAGCGGATCTTCGGCAAATGCCGGGGAAACATGGCGAAGCAGGCGCGCTTCGAGATCGCGCTGGCCGTGGTAGGGGTCGGTCAGGTTCTGCTGATCGTCTTCGGCCATGGCGTTTATGGTCAGGTCGCGACGGATCAAGTCTTCTTCGAGGGTGACTTCAGGGCTGGCGTGAAACGTGAACCCGCCGTAGCCGCGCCCACTTTTGCGCTCGGTGCGGGCGAGGGCGTATTCCTCACCGCTTTTGGGATGAAGAAACACCGGGAAATCCGCACCTACCGGACGGAAACCCTTGGAGAGCATTTCTTCGGTAGTAGCACCGACCACGACCCAGTCGATATCGGTGACCGGTTTGCCGAGCAAGCGATCGCGTACCGCGCCGCCGACTTTATAGATCCGCATAAAAAACCTCCGTTAGCTCGACAGGATAACCGTTGCGTCGGGCTTTCGGAGGCCGAAACAGTGTCAAAGATGAATGACAGCCAGGTCCAGGCGGCCGTAATCGCCTTCGCTGTGCTCGCTCCTGGGTGGAACATGATGGGTTTTCATTACCTGGTCCCCTTGCAGGGTCTCCAGGTGAATGTCGAAGCCCCACAGGCGGTGCAGATGCTTGAGCACTTCCTCGGTGGACTCTCCCAGCGGTTTGCGGTCGTGTTGCTGGTGACGCAGGGTCAGGGAGCGATCGCCGCGCCGGTCGATGCTGTAGATCTGCACGTTGGGTTCGCGATTGCCCAGGTTGTACTGTGCCGCGAGGGTTTCACGGATGATGCGGTAGCCGCCTTCGTCGTGAATGGCGGGCACCAACAGGTCGTCCTTCTGGTCGTCATCGAGAATGCTGAACAGCTTCAGGTCACGGATCACCTTGGGTGACAGGTACTGCAGGATGAAGCTCTCATCCTTGAAGCTGCTCATGGCGAACTTGATGGTCGACAGCCAGTCGGAGCCGGCTATTTCCGGGAACCAGCGGCGATCCTCTTCCGTAGGGTGTTCGCACATGCGGCGGATGTCGCGGTACATGGCAAAACCCAGGGCATACGGATTGATACCGCTGTAGTAGGGGCTATCGAAGCCCGGCTGGAACACCACGCTGGTGTGGGATGTCAGGAACTCCATCATGAAGCCGTCGGTGACCAGGCCCTCGTCGTACAGGTCGTTCATCAGGGTGTAGTGCCAGAACGTGGCCCAACCTTCGTTCATCACTTGGGTTTGACGCTGTGGATAAAAATACTGGGCGATCTTGCGCACGATGCGCACGATTTCCCGCTGCCATGGCTCCAGCAGCGGCGCATGTTTTTCGATGAAGTACAGGATATTTTCCTGAGGTTCGGCGGGGAAGCGTGCGTTGTCCTTTTCGCTGAACTTGTCCGCGCCCTTGGGAATGGTTCGCCACAGATCGTTGATCTGTTTCTGTAAATGCTCTTCCCGGTCCTTTTGCCGGCGACGCTCTTCTTCCGCGGAGATCGGATAGGGGCGCTTGTAGCGGTCGACACCATAGTTCATCAGTGCATGGCAGGAGTCGAGCAAGTCCTCGACCGCGTCGATACCGTGGCGCTCTTCGCATTGCATGATGTACTGCTTGGCAAACACCAGGTAATCGATGATCGAACTGGCGTCGGTCCAGGTGCGGAACAGGTAATTGCCTTTGAAAAAGCTGTTGTGCCCGTAGCAGGCATGGGCCACCACCAGCGCCTGCATGCAGATGGTGTTTTCTTCCATCAGGTAGGCGATGCATGGGTCGGAGTTGATCACGATCTCGTACGCCAACCCCATCTGGCCGCGAGTGTAGGATTTTTCAGTACTGAGGAAATGTTTGCCGTAGGACCAGTGGTGATAACCCAGCGGCATACCAACGGAGGCATAGGCGTCCATCATCTGTTCGGCGGTGATTACTTCGATCTGGTTAGGGTACGTATCGAGGGCGTAACCGGCCGCAATACGACTGATTTCGCGGTCATACGCCTGGATCAGCTCGAACGTCCATTCCGAGCCGGTGGAAATAGGTTGGCGCTTCTGCTCTTTGGCGGTCATGTCACTAACCTGCGCTGGAAGAGTTCACGGAAGACCGGATAGATATCACCGGCCGAGACCAGTTGCTGCTGGGCAAACGTGTCGGAAAAGGCTTCGGCGATGCGCTCGTATTCGAACCACAGGGCCTGGTGTTCGCGAGGGGTGATCTCAACGTAAGTGTAGTACTGCACGAATGGCATGATCTGGTTGATCAGGATGTCGCGGCAGATCGGAGAGTCGTCGTTCCAGTTGTCACCGTCGGAGGCCTGGGCGGCGTAGATGTTCCACTCGTTGCTCGGATAGCGCTCGGCCATGATCTCCTGCATCAGTTTCAAGGCGCTGGAGACGATGGTACCGCCGGTTTCCCGGGAGTAGAAAAACTCCTCTTCATCCACTTCACGGGCGCTGGTGTGATGGCGGATGAACACGACGTCGATCTTTTCATAGTTACGCTTGAGGAACAGGTACAGCAGGATAAAGAAGCGCTTGGCGATGTCCTTGGTCGCCTGGGTCATCGAGCCGGACACGTCCATCAGGCAGAACATCACGGCCTTGGAACTGGGGTTCGGTTGCTTGATGAGCAGGTTGTACTTGAGGTCGAATGTGTCGAGAAACGGTATGCGGTGAATACGTGCGCTGAGTTTTTCTATCTCAGCTTCTATTTCCTGAATATCGCCGAAGTTGTCCGGTTCTTCCTGCTTGAGTCGCAGAAGTTCTTCCTTGGCTTCGCGCAGTTTTGCCCGGCTGCTGCCGGACAGGGCGATTCGCCGGGCGTGGGCTGAACGCAGGGTACGGATGATGTTGATCCGCGACGGGTTGCCCTCGTTGCTGATCCCGGCACGTACGGTCTTGAAGGTATCGGTGCCGGTCAGGTTGCGTTTGACCAGGTTTGGCAGTTCGAGATCCTCGAACATGAACTCGAGGAACTCTTCCTGGGTGATCTGGAAGACGAATTCGTCCATCCCTTCACCGGAATTGCCCGCCTTGCCAGGGCCTCGACCACCACCGCCTCCCGGTGGGCGGGCGATATGTTCGCCGCTGGTGAACTCCTTGTTGCCCGGGTGCACGATCGTCTGCTTGCCACCGCGACCGTGGTGAAGTACCGGTTCGTCGATGTCGCGGCCGGGAATGCTGATTTGTTCGCCGTGTTCCATATCGGTAATGGAGCGTCGGCTGACCGCCTCTTCGACAGCCTTTTTAATGTGATCACGGTAGCGCCGCAGAAACCGCTGGCGGTTCACCGTGCTCTTGTTCTTGCCATTGAGACGTCGGTCGATCACATAGCTCATGACTGCTCCTTAGAAGCTGTCCTGAAAGGGGCGAGCGGTTATGCAGCATCGGACCGGTGCCAAGGGATGTTCACGCTCCCCCAAGCGCTTTTGGATGCTGCCTGTACCTCGCTACCGACTTTCGAACACCTTCCAGAGGTCTGTGTAACAGAAAACGCGTACACAGGCCTCTGGCTGACGACAACCGGTCTGACCGGCAGCGGGTTACTGTGATTTTCTGACCCGCAGGTACCACTCGGACAGCAGTCGTACCTGTTTGTCGGTGTAGCCGCGCTCGACCATCCGTGTGACGAAGTCGTTGTGCTTCTGCTGGTCTTCTTTGCTGGCCTTGGCGTTGAAGCTGATGACCGGCAGCAGGTCCTCGGTGTTGGAGAACATTTTTTTCTCGATGACCACCCGCAGTTTTTCGTAGCTGAGCCAGGTCGGGTTCTTGCCGTTGTTGTTGGCCCGGGCGCGCAGGACGAAGTTGACGATTTCGTTGCGGAAATCCTTCGGATTGCTGATGCCGGCCGGTTTTTCGATTTTCTCCAGCTCTTCGTTCAAGGCTACGCGGTTGAGGATTTCGCCGGTTTCCGGGTCGCGGTATTCCTGGTCCTGGATCCAGAAGTCGGCGTACAGCACATAACGATCGAAGATGTTCTGGCCGTACTCGCTGTAGGACTCGAGGTAGGCGGTCTGGATCTCCTTGCCGATGAATTCGATGTAGCGCGGTGCCAGGTACTCCTTGAGGAAGCGCAGGTAGCGTTCACGGGTTTCTGCCTGGAACTGTTCCTGTTCGATCTGTTGTTCCAGTACGTAGAGCAGATGCACCGGGTTGGCGGCGATTTCGTGTGGATCGAAGTTGAAGACCTTCGACAGGATCTTGAAAGCGAAACGGGTCGATAGACCGTTCATGCCTTCGTCGACACCGGCATTGTCGCGGTATTCCTGGATCGACTTGGCTTTCGGATCGGTGTCCTTGAGGTTCTCGCCATCGTACACGCGCATCTTCGAGTAGATGTTGGAGTTTTCCGGCTCCTTGAGGCGCGAGAGCACGGTGAACTGGGCCAGCATCTTCAGGGTGTCTGGCGCGCAATGGGCCTTGGCCAGCGAGCTGTTGAACAAGAGCTTGTCGTAGATCTTCACTTCGTCGCTGACCCGCAGGCAGTACGGCACTTTGACGATGTAGATCCGGTCGATGAAGGCTTCGTTGTTCTTGTTGTTGCGGAAGGTGTGCCATTCCGATTCGTTGGAGTGGGCCAGCAGGATCCCGGTGAACGGAATCGCGCCGAGGCCTTCGGTGCTGTTGTAGTTGCCTTCCTGAGTGGCGGTCAGCAATGGGTGCAGCACCTTGATCGGTGCCTTGAACATTTCGACGAATTCCATCAGGCCCTGGTTGGACCGGCACAGTGCACCCGAATAGCTGTAGGCGTCGGCGTCGTTCTGCGGGAACTCTTCCAGTTTGCGGATATCGACCTTGCCCACCAGTGCCGAGATGTCCTGGTTGTTTTCGTCGCCAGGTTCGGTCTTGGCCACGGCGATCTGGTTGAGGATCGACGGGTAGAGTTTCACCACGCGGAACAGACTGATGTCGCCACCGAATTCGGCCAGGCGTTTGGTCGCCCATGGCGACATGATGGTGTTGAGGTAGCGCCGTGGAATGCCAAAGTCTTCCTCGAGGATCGCTCCATCTTCAGTGGAGTTGAACAGACCCAGGGGCGACTCGAAAACCGGCGAGCCCTTGATCGCATAGAAGGGCACCTTTTCCATCAGTTGCTTTAGCTTTTCAGCCAGGGACGATTTACCACCACCGACGGGACCGAGCAGGTAAAGGATCTGCTTCTTCTCTTCCAGGCCCTGAGCGGCGTGGCGGAAATACGACACGATCTGGTCGATGCATTCTTCCATCCCGTGGAAGTCTTCAAAGGCCGGATAGCGGCGGATGACCTTGTTGGAGAATATGCGTGACAGTCTCGAGTTGGTCGAGGTGTCGAGCAGCTCCGGTTCTCCAATGGCCAGCAATAGACGCTCGGCGGCGGAGGCATAGGCGCTGCGGTCTTGTTTGCACAGCTCAAGATACTCTTGCAGCGAGAGTTCTTCCTGGCGTGTGGACTCGAAGCGTTGTTGGAAGTGGCTAAAGATACTCATGACGTCACCTCGCTCGATACGTGGAGCCGACGCCGGATCACTCAGTCGATGCTGGCAGCAACCGAACAGGCGATTGCTGTTTACCCCCCAGAACTCTCCCGGAGCTGACTACTCCGAAAGCTACTCCCGATGACCCGTGCGCCGGTGTACCGGCTCTCCCCTGTTTTGGATGGCCTGGGCTTAAGGATAGTTGGGAATTCGGGAGGTAAAGGCGAGATACGTAATTAGTTGTGGCAGACCGTTCGTCTGCCACCGCGCGAGCCCGCGGAAGCCGGGGCCTGCAACGTTACAAAAAAATTATTCGGAGGTGCCTTGCGCCGTTTCCGCAGGGTAGGTCGTACGCCACAACTCGAATCCGCCATCCATGCTGTAGACGTCGGAGAAGCCCTGGCTGATCAGGTAGGCGGCCGCCCCCTGGCTGGAGTTGCCGTGGTAGCAGACCACTACGGTCGGTGCATCGAGGTCGGCACCCTGGATGAAAGCGTGCAGGGAATGATTGTCCAGATGCCTCGAGCCTGCGATGTGCAGGGCGGCAAAAGTGGCCGGGTCGCGGACGTCGACCACTACTGCGCCTTGTTCACGCAGGGCCTGAGCCTGTTCGGGGGGGATACGTTTGAATTCGCTCATGGCGGGCTCCTGTGGCTCGGCAGAATGGGTAGTCTAGCGCGGGGCGCTGGCTGGCGATGATTGGGGGATGGATGAGGCGACTGGCGGCACGGCATGACCGTGTTCGTCGCATTTGCAGGACAGGCGCTCAAAGCTGTCGACATTCATCAGGGTCAGGGCGCCGCCCCAGACGCAACCGGTGTCGAGGGCCGAGATACCCGGTTCGTCGCACTTGCCTTCCAGTGCGGCCCAGTGACCGAAGAGGATTTTCAGATCCTTGGTCTTGCGTTCCTTGTGCTGGAACCAAGGCTTGTAGCCAGGCGGTGCAGTACCGAGGCCTTCCTTGCTCTTGAGGTCGAGTTTGCCTTCAGCGGTGCAAAAACGCATGCGGGTGAAATAGTTGGTGATTACCCGCAGGCGCGTGACGCCTTTGAGGTCGTTGTCCCATTTCGCCGGATCGTTGCCGTACATGCCATCGAGGTAGGGCGGCAACAGGTTGTCGTCACGCAAGGCAGTCTCGACTTCGGCGGCACACTTCAAGGCTTTGCGCAGCGACCACTGGGGTGGAATGCCGGCATGGACCAGCGCAACGTTGCGCTGTTCGTCGTAGTGCATGAGCTTTTGCTGGCGCAGCCATTCGAGCAGCTCGGCGCAGTCCGGCGCTTCAATGATCTCGCGCAGGGTATCGGCTTTCTTCAGGCGTTCGATGTTGCGTCCGGCCGCCAGCAGGTGCAGGTCGTGGTTGCCGAGCACACACACCAGCGATTCGCGGATGCTATAGAGGAAGCGCAAGGTTTCCAGCGATTGCGGGCCACGGTTGACCAGGTCGCCCACCAGCCACAGGTGATCCCGTTGTGGGTCGAACGCCACTTGTTTGAGCAGGCATTGCAGGGCTTGCAGACAGCCTTGCAGGTCACCGACCGCGTACGTTGCCATCAGTGCAGGGCTCCGGGCACCGCCAGGCGGAAGGGCGCGATGATGGCATCGAAATGTTTGCCGTCGTCGGAAAGCATCTGATAGGTGCCTTGCATGGTGCCGACCTTAGTGGTCATGACCGTGCCGCTGCTGTAGGTGTGGCTCTTGCCGGGGTCGATCAACGGCTGCTGACCCACCACGCCTGCGCCGCGCACTTCTTCGACATGCCCGTCACCATCGGTGATGACCCAGTGCCGTGAAAGCAGTTTGGCCGGTATCAGGCCATTGTTTTGCACGGTGATGGTGTAGGCGAAGGCAAAGCGGTCGTGCTCGGGTTGCGATTGTTCTGCCAGATAGCGGGTGACGACGCTGACGTCGACCTGATAACGAGGATCGGACATGCAAGGGGCCTTAAAAACGAAGCGGGACGCGGGGCGTAGCTGATGGAGTTCAGTCTAGGCCAAGTATCGGGTAGTAGACCAGAGTGGCGTCCTACCCGATAGCGCTCATCGCCTGTCAGTCAGCGACAGGCTTTTGTGGCGCCTGCTCGCTGAGCTTGTCGGCCAGGCGTACGAAGGCGGCCAGGTCGAGTTGCTCGGGACGCAGGCTGCCATCGACGCCGGCGGCTTCGATTTCGGCGTTGCTCAGCAGCAGCTTGAGGGTGTTGCGCAGGGTTTTGCGGCGCTGGTTGAACGCTTCGCGTACGACGCGCTCCAGCAGTCGATGATCCTTGGCCGGGTGAGGCAGTACCGCGTGAGGCACCAGGCGCACGATGGCCGAGTCGACTTTCGGCGGCGGGTTGAACGCGCCTGGGCCGACATTGAACAGGTGCTCGACCCGGCAGTGGTACTGAACCATGATCGACAGGCGGCCCCAGTCACCACCACCCGGGCCGGCAGCCAGGCGCTCGACCACTTCCTTTTGCAGCATGAAATGCATGTCGCGGATCAGGTGCGAGTTGTGCAAGAGGTGAAAAATCAGCGGCGTGGAGATGTTGTACGGCAGGTTGCCGACCACTCGCAGGCTGCCAGGCGCGGCATTCAGGCTGTTGAAGTCGAACTTCAGTGCATCGCCCTGATGCAGGTTGAAGTTGCTCTTGCCGGCAAACTGCTGGTTGAGGATCGGGATCAGGTCCTTATCCAGTTCCACCACGTCGAGTTGGGCGCCGCTGCTGAGCAGGCCTTGGGTCAGTGCGCCCTGGCCCGGGCCGATTTCCAGCAGGCGGTCTTCTGCCTTGGCATGAATGGAGCGCAGGATGCGGTCGATAACGCCGGCATCGTGCAGGAAGTTCTGGCCAAAGCGTTTGCGCGCCTTGTGTTGGTATTGCTCGGTCATAAACGGGTCTCGGCCATCTGGTAGGCGGTTTCCAGGGCGACTTGCAGGCTGCCGGTGTCAATCTTGCCGCTGCCGGCCAGATCCAGGGCAGTGCCGTGGTCGACCGAAGTGCGGATGATCGGCAAGCCGAGGGTCACGTTGACTGCCGCGCCAAAGCCTTTGTACTTCAGCACCGGCAGGCCCTGGTCGTGGTACATCGCCAGCACCGCATCGCAGTGCTCCAGATATTTGGGGGTAAACAGAGTGTCGGCGGGCAGGGGACCTCGAAGGTCCATGCCCTCGCCGCGCAAGCGCTCTAATGTGGGTTCGATGATATCGATTTCTTCATGGCCCAGGTGTCCGCCTTCACCGGCATGGGGGTTGAGCCCGCAGACCAGGATGCGTGGCTGGGCGATGCCGAATTTGTTTTGCAGGTCGGCGTGCAGGATTCGCGTGACGCGTTCCAGACGCTCCGGCGTGATTGCATCAGCAATCTCGCGAAGGGGCATGTGAGTGGTCACCAGGGCCACGCGCAAACCGCGTGTGGCCAGCATCATCACCACTTGCGCGGTGTGGGTCAGGTCGGCGAGGAATTCCGTGTGCCCGGAGAAGGCGATACCGGATTCGTTGATCACGCCTTTGTGCACCGGCGCGGTGATCATGCCGGCAAAATCCCCGCTCAGGCAGCCCTGGCCAGCCCGGGTCAGGGTTTCCAGAACGAAGGCCGCGTTGGCCTTGTCCAGTTGCCCGGCGACGACCTTGGCATTGAGCGGGGTATCCCAGACATACAGGCTGTTGGCTGGCGCGGGTGCATCCGGCCAGTTGTCCGGCGTGACCGGCAGCAAATCGACAGCCACGCCCAGTTGCGCGGCCCGCTCAATGAGCAGGTCGCGGTTGGTAATGGCAATCAGGGGGTGGGGCTGGGCTTGCGAGGCGAGCAGCAGGCACAGGTCGGGACCTATGCCGGCTGGTTCACCGGGTGTCAGCGCGAAACGTTGCGGTTTCACTGCGCTGCCTGGTCGGCGCCAGGGAGTTTGATTTCCACGTACGCTTCGTCGCGGATCTGACGCAGCCAGGTTTGCAGCTCTTCGTCGTATTTGCGGTTACGCAAAACGGTCATTGCTTGCTGCTCGCGAGCCTGTGAGGTGCTGTCGGTGGCGCGACGACCAAGGACTTCCAGGACGTGCCAGCCGTATTGGGTCTGGAACGGCTTGGACAGCTGACCTTGCGGGGTCCTGGCCATCACTTCGCGGAACTCGGGCACCAGCGCGTTCGGGTCGATCCAGTTCAGGTCGCCGCCGTTGAGGGCAGAACCCGGGTCTTCCGAGTAGCTTTTCGCCAGTTCGCCGAAGTCTTCGCCAGCCTCGATACGGCTGTAGAGCGACTGGGCCAGGGCCTTGGTTTTCGCTTCGTCGCGGATCGGGCTTGGTTTGACCAGGATGTGGCGCACATGCACTTCATCGCGCATCTGGGTTTCGCCGCCACGCTTGCCGAGGATCTTCAGGATGATGAAGCCACCCGGCGTGCGCATTGGCTGGGTGACATCACCCACCGGCATGGTGCTCAGCAGGCGATCGAACGGAGGTGGCAATTGAGCGGCTTTACGCCAGCCCATGTCACCACCTTCCAGAGCGGTTTCGCTGGCGGACTTGGCGATTGCCAATTGACCGAAGTCAGCGCCTTGCTTGAGCTGCTGGTAAACCGCATCGGCCTGTTTGGCTGCATTCTGAATCGCGTCGGAGTTGGCACTTTCCGGCGTAGGAATCAGGATGTTGGCCAGGTGGAATTCTTCGGACAGCTGCATTTTGCCCAGGTCGGAAGCCAGGAAGTTCTTCACTTCCTGCTCGGAGACCTGAATGCGCTCGGCAACCCGACGCTGGCGTACACGGCTGATGACCATTTCGCGACGAATCTGCTCGCGTGCGTCGTCATAAGACAGGCCATCGCGAGTCAGGGCGGCGCGGAATTGCTCGACCGACATGTTGTTGCGCTGGGCAATGGTGCCGACCGCCTGGTTCAACTCTTCATCGGTAATGCGGATGCCGGAGCGATCGCCGATCTGCAATTGCAGGTTTTCGACGATCAGGCGCTCAAGTACCTGCTGCTCCAGCACGCTGGCTGGCGGCACGGCAGATCCACGCTTGGCAATGGTTTGCTGAACTTCACGAACGCGATGGTCCAGTTGGCTCTGCATGACCACGTCGTTGTCGACGATGGCCACCACTTTATCGATGGACTGTACGGCGGCACTGGCCGCCGTACTCAGGAACAGCGCGCCCAGCATCAGCGGGCGCAGACAATCAGAAAGCTTGGTCTTCACGTTCACGATAACCTTGAATGCCTTTGTCGAGGAAGCTCTCTGCCTTGGCGCCGGTGAGGCCGCCGAGTCCCTTCAGAACAATTTGGAGGAAGACGCCATGGTCGCCTTTTTCGTTTTCCGGTGCTTGCTGGCTGAACTCGTCGTAATCAACGAAGTAACGGTTGATCAGGCGCAGTTTCCAGCAGCAGCTGTCGTACTCGAAACCACCGAAGGCTTCCAGGGTACGGTTGCGGTTGTAGTCATACTGCCAGCGGCTGATAGCGCTCCATTGCGGCACGATCGGCCAGATGACCGAGAAGTCGTGCTGTTTGATCTTGTAGTAATCCTTCACGTAGCCAGGCTGGCCAGGGGTGCCGTAGTCTCCACCGCCCACGGTCCACTTACCGGTGTTCTGGTCGTAACGGATCTGGTCGTTGCGATAGCGATAGCCGACGTTGACGATCTTGTTCGGGTTGTCTTCAGGCTGGTAGTGGAACATCGCGCTGCCCGAGCGAGGGCTGCGGCTGTCCGGGTCCCAGTTGTAGTCGGCCGTGGTACGCCAGTCGCGGTTCCAGCGATATTCGTATTCCAGGGCGTAAGGCGAAACGTTGGCCTGTGTATCCTGGCGGGTCTTTGCATCGATACCCGGCAATTGAACTTCGCGGTCCTTGAAGTACAAGGCCTGGCCGACGCTGATGCGTTGACGCTCGAAACCGTTGTCTTCGATCCAGCGGCTGGTCACGCCAAGGGACAGTTTGTTCTCGTCGCCGACACGGTCGGAGCCGGAGAAACGGTTGTCACGGAACAGCGACGCATAGTTGAAGGTGTATTCGCTGGTATCGAATACCGGGATGTCTTCCTGGTCGACCTCAGGCACGTACAGATAGAACAGGCGCGGTTCGAGGGTCTGGCGGTAGTTCTTGCCGAAATACTGGGTATTGCGATCGAAGTACAGGCCGCTGTCGATGCTGGCGATCGGTACGCCGCGGTTCTGGTTGCTGTCGAACGTTCCCAGGAGCCTGTCCTGTTCTGCGGTCTGATTGGCAATCTGCCCTTTGCCAGTACTGTCCAGCTCCAGTTGGTACTGGGTGTACTGGTACTTGAGTTTCGGTGTCAGGAAGCCGTACGTGGTATTCATCGGCAAGCTGATGGCCGGAGCGAGATTCAGGCGGTCGCCAGTGGCGCGAGCCAGACCTTGAACGTTGTTATCAAGACGGGGAGAGCCGACGCCGTCTTCGTCAAAGTATGTCCCGTTCTGCAGATCCCGGTCAAAGCGTACGAGCTCGGTGTTGTACGTGAAGTCCAGTCCTTCCGGATGGTAAGGCAGCATGCCGTCGAGGGTGAGCTGCGGCAGGCGGTCGTACGGCGTAATGTTCGATACGGTTGCCAGTTGGTAAGCCTGGGCGTTCACGCGAGCGGTATAGCTGTCGCCGCGATAGGTGACGGAACCCTGCTGGTTCACATAGTCGTTGCTTTTCACGCCAATCTGGTCGGTCTGCAGATCCTGGAAGTAATACGGATCGCTGATCTTGGTGTAGTCGACTTGTGTGAACACTCGCGAGTCGAGACCACCCTTGTGCTGCCAGTTGTACATGTAGCGGGTTTTTCGGCGTCGGACTGCTTGTCGCGATCGTTGCTCTCGTCGTTGAGGTACGCCGCACCGAACTGGCCTTCGCTGGACTTGGTCAGGTAGCGGAATTCGCCTTCCATCAACAAGCCGTGCTTTTCCATGTAGCGCGGGTACAACGTGGCATCGTAGTTCGGCGCCAGGTTGAAGTAGTACGGGGTGACCAGCATGAAGCCGGTATCGCTGCCGGTGCCGATGCTCGGCGGCAGGAAACCGGACTGGCGACGGTCGTCGATCGGGAAATAGATGTACGGCGTGTACAGGACCGGAATGTCCTTGACCCGCAGTGTCACGTTGGTCGCCGTACCGAAACCGGTGGCCGGGTTCAGGGTGATGTTGTTGCCCTTGAGCTGCCAGGCGTTGCTGTTCGGTTCGCACGTGGTGTACGTACCATCCTTGAGGCGGATGATCGCGTTCTCGGCACGCTTGGCGTACAACGCATTACCGCGGATGCGCGATTTGTGCATCACGTATTCGGCGTTGTCGACCTTGGCTTCACCGGTGTCGAGCTGCACGTCGGCGTGGTCGCCGACGATCAGGGCGCCGTTGTCGCGGATGCGCACGTTGCCGTTCAGGTCGCCACGGCTCTCGGCCTGGTACAGGTTGGCTTCGTCGGCTTCGACCTGCATGCTGCCCTGACGCATGACAACGTCGCCGGCCAGGGTCGCGATTTGCTCATCCTGCTTATAGCGGGAGGCTTTTGCGCCGATAAAGGTTGGAGCGTCACTTTTATTCGTCTTGTCATCCATGCCAGGACGAATCGGTTCGACATAGGAACCAGAGCAATAAGGACCGGTTTCGGCCAATTGAGCGGCGGTGAGTTGCTCGCGGGGAACCCAGTCGAGGTGGCTGTAGTCTGCGCTACGCGACTTCAGGCCGCGGCCTTTGGATTCGGTGACCAGCACCGGCTTGGCGCCGGTTTCTTCGCTGGAACCGCTCTCGGCCGGGGCTTCGCCAGTGGCGGAGACGGCGCTGCCCTCATGGACGGGACGCGGTGGCAATGCAGCCGCCGGCGTCTTTGGCGCGCAGTCCCAGGAACCCGAAGCAGAGACTGAGCAGTCAAACTGTTCCGCAGCGACCACGTAGGAAGTGGCAAGGGGTTGCAGCGCCAGCAAACTGCCGGTAACCAACAACGGAAATTTTTTACGAAACGCGGGGGATTTCAATGCCATCTTATTAGTCCGGGCTTCCTGCGTGCCATCTGCCCGCGGTGTGGGCCGCACGCCTCTCGATGGTCTGAAAAAGATGCTGGATAATAAAGCATGACCCGCTTGACGGCTAGCGCCGTCGGAGACCCTTGCAATGCCTGATCAAGATGTACGCTTGCAACACCTGAAAGTTTGGCTCGATGAGCAATTGACAACCCTTTTTGCCGAGCAGGGTTGGGGCGCCGTCCCCCCGGCCACGTTGACTGCGGCCAGTAGCGACGCAAGTTTCCGGCGGTATTTCCGCTGGGAAGGCGATGGCAAAAGTTTCATCGTGATGGACGCGCCGCCGCCGCAGGAAAACTGCAAACCCTTCGTGGATATCGCCTTTTTGCTGGCGAAATCCGGAATAAATGTGCCGAAAGTTTATGCCGAAGACCTCGAGCGCGGTTTTCTTTTGCTCAATGACCTGGGCAACAAGACCTATCTGGACGTCATCGACAGCGAAAACGCCGACGATTTGTTCGAGGATGCCCTGCAAGCGTTGCTGGCTTTCCAGCAGTTGCCGATGGTTGCGCCGCTGCCGAGCTATGACGTGGCTTTGCTGCGTCGCGAACTGGAGCTGTTCCCCGAGTGGTATGTGAAGCGCGAATTGGGCATCGAGCTCGATGCGGCGCAGCAGGTACTCTGGCAGCAGGTCAGCGAACTGTTGATCGACAGCGCCCTGGCACAACCCAAAGTCCTGGTGCACCGCGACTACATGCCGCGCAACCTGATGCTCAGCGAGCCCAATCCCGGTGTGCTGGATTTCCAGGATGCGGTGTATGGCCCGGTGACCTACGACGTGACCTGCCTGTTCAAGGACGCCTTCCTCAGCTGGCCCGAGGAGCGAGTGCATGGCTGGCTCGAAAGCTACTGGCAGCGGGCGGGCGAACTCGGTATTCCGGTTCAGCCCGAGTTCGAGGACTTCCTGCGTGCCAGCGACTTGATGGGCGTGCAACGTCACCTGAAAGTCATCGGTATTTTCGCGCGCATCTGCCATCGCGATGGCAAACCGCGCTATCTGGGTGATGTGCCGCGTTTCTTTGCCTATATAGATGCCGTGATCGCTCGCCGTCCTGAATTGGCCGAGCTGGATGTGCTGCTGGCCAGTCTGCGTGCCGGAGTGACAGCATGAAGGCAATGATTCTGGCCGCGGGCAAAGGCGAGCGCATGCGCCCGCTGACCCTGACCACACCCAAACCGCTGGTTCGTGCTGGCGGGGTGCCGCTGATCGAGTATCACCTGCGCGCGCTGGCCGCCGCCGGGTTTACCGACATCGTGATCAATCACGCCTGGCTCGGTCAGCAGATCGAAGACTTTCTGGGCGATGGATCGCGCTATGGCGTGAGCATCCGGTACTCGGCGGAGGGCGAGCCCCTGGAAACCGGCGGCGGGATTTTCCGCGCGTTGCCGTTGTTGGGGGATGAAGCGTTTGTCGTGGTCAATGGTGATATCTGGACCGATTACGACTTCAGCGTGCTGCATCAACCCATCAACGGTCTGGCGCATCTGGTGCTGACCAGCAACCCGCCCCATCATCCGGCCGGGGACTTCTGCCTGGTCGACACCCTGGTGCGCGACGGTCAGCCGGAGGGCGCCACCCTGACCTACAGCGGCATCGCCGTGTTGCATCCGCAACTGTTCGACGGTTGCACCGCGGGTGCCTTCAAGCTCGCGCCGCTGTTGCGCAAAGCCATGGCTGACGGTCAAGTGACTGGCGAACAGTTGAAAGGGCACTGGGTCGACGTCGGCACTCACGAGCGACTGGCCGAAGTTGAATCATTGATAGAAGCGAGCCGCTGACATGCTGTGGCCAGGGACTCTGATTGGAGCCGGAGCGGGTTTTGCCATAGCCAGCATTCCGGGGGCCATGCTTGGCGCATTGTTGGGGCAGGCGCTTGACCGGCGCTTGCACTTGCAGAGTTGGGGGCACTTGCGGGAAAAACTGGGTGGTCGCCCGGTGCTGCGAAACGACGAATTGCTGTTTGTCCTGTTGGGGCGCCTGGCCAAGTGCGACGGCCAGGTGATGGCCGGGCACATTGAGCAGGCCCGAGCGGAAATGCGTGCGCTGGAAATGTCCGAGCCGGCCCGGCGCCGTGCGATTGCCGCGTTCAATCGCGGCAAGTCGGGCCGCGACCGGCTACGCGGTTATTTGCGTCGCCTGAGTGCCCAGCCCCATGCGGCGGAAGGTGTGTTGCGCGCCTGTTGGCGAATGGTGTGGGCCGATGGTCGTGCCGGCAGCAGTGAGCGTGAATTGATCGGCCAATGGGGCAAGTGGTTGGGCTGGACGCCGCATCAGGTGCAGGCGCTGGCTCACGACTATGAGCCGCAGAAGCGGCCATTGGCCAACAACGTGCCAAGTTATCAGGATGCGTTAAGGCTTCTGGGGGTGTCGGCCACCACTGAACCGGCGCAGATCAAGCGTGCTTACCGGCGCCTGCTAAGTCGCCATCATCCGGACAAGATTGCCGGCAGTGGCGCGACGGCGACGCAGGTTCGTGAGGCCACCGAGCGAACACGTGAACTGCATAACGCCTATACGCTGATTCGGGAGCGGCGGGATTTTCGTTAGCCCGGAAAATTTGCGTCGCCAGTGATACCGCTATCGTCGGAACGCCGCCCGGAGCAAGCTCGCTCCCACAGGTTTTATGTCGTCCGCAATTTTGTGATCGGCATAAAACCTGTGGGAGCGTGGCTTGCCCGCGATGAGGGCGACGCGGTCTGTCAGTCCGCCGGGTTCTGCGGATTCAACCAGCCCCGCACCCGCCGGAACAGTTGTTCCTGTTCGGCCTTGGTATCCGGCAACGCCTTGAGCGCGACCTGGCTGAATGCCGATGACTTCAAGCGCTTGCTGGCTTGCAGGCGTTCCAGTGCCGCGTTGCGGTCCGGCGCTTTGTCTTTGTAGTAAACATCGGCGGTCGGCAGTTTCAGGGTCGGGGTCAGCTCCGCCAGCTCGGGCTTCGCTGTCACCGGTGTCCGGGCAGCGACCATCACCAGCTTTTCGACTTGCGGCGGCTGCTTCTCGCTCAGGTAGCGCGCGGCCCAGTAAGCGCCGGTACCATGCCCCAACACCACGATGCTGCGGGCGCTTTGTTGTTCGGTGAAGGCGAGCGCGGCGTCGATCCGGGCGAAGATGCGCTCGGCATCTGCCCTGGATTGTTCTTCGGTGGTTTCGGCGATGGCCTTGTCGGCCACATCGGCCTCGCCACCGGCCACCTGTTCGATGGGGGCCGCGGTGGTCGAGTCTTTACTGCCGGTTTCGGGAGCCTTGGGGGTCGGCACTGCTTCCACGATTCGTGGCGCAATGGCATCGCTTTGCAGGTCCGGCAAGGTGATACTCAGGCTGCTCCATTCGGCGTCCGGCAATTTGCGCCGCAAAGGACCGACCGCTTGCGGCCAGTCAACGCTTTCGCCGGCGCCCGGGATGATAATCACCGCGCCTTTGGGTTCGGCGGTATTGGCCGGTTTCCACAAGGCCAGGAACGTGTCGGTGCCCGCTTGCAGTTGTTGCTGTTCCTGAGCCGGGACTTTTCGCTCAAGTGCAGCCGCTTTCTCCTGACTACGCTCAGGCAGCGGCTGACGTTCGAGTGGTTTTTCTTCGGCAGTTTTTTCTGCTGCGCCAGGTGCCGGGTCGGCCGCCTCGACGGAAAAAACGCAAGGCAGGATCAGCGACAGGCACAATGCTGGCAGTGCCAGGCGGTAGACAGGGGGCATCGGATATTCCAGGCCAGAAGTTGTTCCGGCAGCCTAATGGGTTGGTCAGTATTTGTCAGTGTGTGAGAGTTCAATGATGCGTTTTCGCTGCCTGTGGGTTATCGGCTGTTTGTGGTTTCCCTTGATGGGTTGGGCGGCGGTCGAGCCCCCGGCGCATGTTGCCCAGTTGACCCCGAAACAACAGCACTGGCTGACGCAGCAGAGCGAGTTGCGGGTCGGCCTGGTGTTGCAGGCGCCCTTTGCGCAATACGATCGCCGCTTGCAGCGCCTGTCCGGGGTGAATGTCGACTTGATGAAGTGGCTGGCAAAGACCCTCAACGTCGAACTGAGCTGGCGCAACTTTCCTGACCTTGAACAATTGGAAGCCGCTGCCCGCGAGGGCGAAATCGACATTGCCCCAGGTCTGACCCAAACCCCTGGCGGGTTGCGCCTCTGGCAGTTTTCCGACCCCTACATGCGGGTGCCGCAACTGGTGGTCAGCGACCAGAAAAGCGCTGGCACGGTCGAGCTGGAAAAGCTCGACAGCCAAACCCGCGTCGCTGTGCGCATGCCCAGCGCCATCGCCGATTACCTGCACAGCAACTATCCGCACCTGAACCTGCAAGGCGTCCCGATGGAGCGTCAGGCATTGCAGTTGCTGACGGGCCAGCAGGCGGCTTATGCGGTGGTCGATGAGGCGCAATTGGGGCGCCTGTCCGTCGAACCGGAGTTCGCCGGGTTGGTGGTGGTCGGGGATGTCGGCCTGCCGCAGCTGCTGCGGGTGGCCACGCGCCGCGACAAGCCGGAGTTGGCGGGCATCGTCGAAAGTGCATTGCGGGCGATCCCGGCCAAGGATCTGGAACAACTGCACAATCAATGGCTGCAAGCCAAGTATCCGCGGCTTACCGAGTCCCCCGGGTTCTGGCAAAACCTCTGCCTGTTGCTGGCCGTGCTGGCGTTGAGTTGCATGGCTATCGTGTTCTGGCAGCGTCGCCAGCAGCGCAATCTGGAGCAACGCTTGATGGCCGCGCAGGAAGACATTGCCTTGCGTGCCGCCGGCGAAGAGGCGTTGCGGCTCACCCAGTTTTCCATCGATCAAAGCACCGTCGGCATCCTCTGGGTCAACTGGGACAGCCACGTGCGCTACGCCAACCGCGCGGCGGAAAGCATGCTCGGCTATCCACCTGGCGGGATCATCGATCGGCCCTTGATCGATTTCGAACCCGGCCTGCACATGGACCGCTGGCTCAACCTGTGGAAGCGCGCCCGGGCCAGTGAAGAGGGCCCGCAAAGCTTCGAAACCAACTGCGTGCGCGCCGACGGCAGCATTTTGCCGGCCGATGTCTCGTTGAGTTTTCTGCGCTTTCGCGATGGCGAATACCTGGTGGTCTACCTCAACGACGTCACCGAGCGGCGCCGCGCCCTGGCCGCGTTGCAGGAAAGCGAGGCGCGGCTGCAGGGCATCGCCGCCAACGTTCCGGGCCTGGTTTTCCGGCTGGAGCGGGCGCCGGTGACCGGTCAGATCGATTTTGCCTATATCAGCGAAGGCAGCGAAAGCCTGGTGGGTTACTCGCCGGCCACGCTGGCGCATCGCGATAAAGGCCTGCGCAGCCTGGTGCATCCGGATGACAAGGCCAGCTATCACCAGACACAGGACCATGCGCTGGATACCGATAGCGACTGGTCGTGGCAAGGGCGGATCCTCACCCGTCAAGGCGAGCAACGCTGGGCGGAAATCAAGGCCATCACACGTCAGCTGGAAGACGGCGCCTATGTCTGGGACGGGATCGTCTGGGACATCAGCGAGAGCAAGCGCATCGAACTTGAACTGGCCAGCTCCCGGGAACAACT
Organism: Pseudomonas sp. BIC9C; assembly: GCF_034541995.1. NCBI lineage: Bacteria > Pseudomonadati > Pseudomonadota > Gammaproteobacteria > Pseudomonadales > Pseudomonadaceae > Pseudomonas > Pseudomonas sp. BIC9C. The sequence continues at coordinate 1,890,399 of NZ_JAWDGM010000001.1, read as the reverse complement.
GCGTGAGTTGTCCGCGCATCTGGAAAGCGTGCGCGAAGAAGAAAAGGCGCGCATCGCCCGGGAAGTTCACGATGAACTGGGTCAGATGCTGACGGTGCTCAAGTTGGAAACCTCCATGTGCGAACTGGCTTACGCGCAACTCGATCCGGGCCTTAACGAGCGCCTGGGCAGCATGAAGCGCCTGATCGCTCAACTCTTCCAATTGGTTCGCGACGTGGCGACCGCCTTGCGCCCGCCGATTCTCGATGCCGGCATTGCCTCGGCCATCGAATGGCAGGCCCGACGATTTGAGGCGCGTACGCAGATTCCGTGTCTGGTGCAGGTGCCGGATAATCTGCCGGTGCTCAGTGACGCCAAGGCCATTGGCCTGTTCCGGATCCTTCAGGAAGCGCTGACCAATGTCATGCGCCATGCCCAGGCGCATACTGTTGAACTGACGCTGGCGCTGGAAGGCGACGAGTTGTGTCTGACGGTCAGCGATGATGGCGTAGGATTTGTCGCTGCACCTGGCAGGCCAACGTCCTTCGGGATTGTCGGAATGCGCGAGCGGGTGTTGATCATGGGCGGTGAGTTATCCCTTGAGAGTGAGCCGGGTGAAGGCACGACCCTGAGTGTGCGCGTTCCGCTGGATGCAGCCTGAACAGGTTATGTTGACTGTATCGACGCCTTCGCGGGCTTGCTCGCGAATGATCTTGAATCTGGAGAAAAACGTGATCCGTGTACTGGTAGCCGAAGACCACACCATCGTCCGTGAAGGCATCAAGCAACTGATTGGCCTGGCCAAGGACTTGCTGGTGGTGGGGGAGGCGAGCAACGGCGAGCAGTTGCTCGACACCTTGCGTCATGTGCCCTGCGAAGTGGTGTTGCTGGACATCTCCATGCCGGGTGTCAATGGCCTGGAAGCCATTCCGCGGATTCGCGCCCTGAATAATCCGCCGGCAATCCTGGTGTTGTCGATGCACGACGAAGCGCAGATGGCCGCCCGGGCGCTGAAGGTCGGGGCCGCCGGTTATGCAACCAAGGACAGCGATCCGGCACTGTTGCTGACGGCCATTCGCAAAGTGGCGTCAGGCGGGCGTTATATCGACCCGGAACTGGCCGACCGCATGGTCTTCGAGGTGGGCCTGACAGACTCGCGTCCATTGCATTCGTTGCTCTCCGAGCGCGAATTTTCCGTATTCGAACGCCTGGCCCAGGGCGCCAACGTCAACGACATTGCCCAGCAACTGGCGCTGAGTAGCAAGACCATCAGCACCCACAAGGCGCGGCTGATGCAGAAACTTAACATCACCTCGTTGGCGGAGCTGGTGAAGTACGCGATGGAGCACAAACTCCTCTAAACGACACCGCTGAACCTGTGGGAGCGAGCTTGCTCCCACAGGGATCTGCATAAGCTCGTTATGGGTGCGCATATCCAATAACGACGTGCCTGATGAGCCGCTTTTACCGTTACTTGCGGCTTGTAGCTGGCCGCTCGCCACTGCGTTTGCCAAAACGCGCCATCCTTGTAGGGCAATCCCTACCCCCGGCCTTCCATCCGGCTGAGGCGAATCTCTCTTGCGCCCCGATTTGCGTGGTCCCCAGCGTCCACTAGGCTTAACCCCACAGCAGTCATCAATAACAAAGGTGTGGGTATGAGCCAGGTCGATTCAAGCGCAGGGGCCAATGATGTTCTGGTCAGCTTTCGTGGAGTGCAGAAGAGCTACGACGGCGAGAACCTGATCGTCAAGGACCTCAACCTGGACATTCGCAAAGGCGAATTCCTCACCTTGCTCGGGCCGTCCGGCTCCGGCAAGACCACCAGCCTGATGATGCTCGCCGGCTTCGAAACGCCGACCGCGGGCGAAATCCTGTTGGCCGGGCGCGCCATCAACAACGTGCCGCCGCACAAGCGCGACATCGGCATGGTGTTCCAGAACTACGCATTGTTCCCGCACATGACGGTGACCGAGAACCTGGCGTTCCCGCTGACCGTGCGCGGCATGAACAAGAGCGACGTCAGTGCCCGGGTCAAGCGCGTGCTGAGCATGGTCCAGCTCGATACCTTCGCCCAGCGTTACCCGGCGCAGCTTTCCGGCGGTCAGCAACAGCGTGTGGCATTGGCCCGCGCGCTGGTGTTCGAGCCGCAACTGGTGCTGATGGACGAACCCCTCGGCGCACTCGACAAACAACTGCGTGAACACATGCAGATGGAGATCAAGCATCTGCACCAGCGCCTGGGCGTAACCGTGGTCTACGTGACCCACGATCAGGGCGAAGCCTTGACCATGTCCGACCGTGTGGCGGTGTTCCATCAGGGCGAAATCCAGCAGATCGCGCCGCCGCGTACCCTCTACGAAGAGCCGAAAAACACCTTCGTCGCCAATTTCATCGGCGAGAACAACCGCCTCAATGGCCGCCTGCACAGTCAGACCGGCGACCGCTGCGTAGTCGAACTGGGGCGTGGTGAAAAAGTTGAAGCGCTGGCGGTGAATGTCGGCAAGACCGGCGAGCCGGTGACCCTGTCCATCCGTCCGGAGCGTGTGAGCCTCAATGGCTCCAGTGACCAATGCGTCAATCGCTTCTCCGGGCGAGTCGAGGAATTCATCTATCTGGGCGACCACGTCCGGGTTCGCATGGAAGTCTGTGGCAAGACCGACTTCTTCGTGAAACAGCCGATTGCCGAGCTTGATCCCTCGCTCGCTGTCGGCGATGTGGTACCGCTTGGCTGGCAGGTCGAGCACGTTCGCGCGCTCGATCCTCTTTTAGAGGCGAATTGATCGCCCCGGCAATACCAACACCAACCCTGCACGTGGAGAGAACAATAAATGTTGAGATCCCTGAAATTCACCGCTCTGGCACTGGGCATGATGGGCGCGGCACACGCAATGGCGGCCGGCCCGGACCTGACCGTGGTGTCCTTTGGCGGGGCGAACAAGGCGGCTCAGGTCAAAGCCTTCTACGCACCGTGGGAAGCGGCAGGCAACGGCAAGATCGTGGCCGGTGAGTACAACGGCGAAATGGCCAAGGTCAAGGCCATGGTCGACACCAAGAGCGTGTCCTGGGATCTGGTAGAGGTTGAATCGCCGGAACTGTCCCGTGGTTGCGACGAAGACATGTTCGAGCAGCTTGATCCGAAGTTGTTCGGCAAGACCGAAGACTACGTCAAAGGCGCGATCCAGCCTTGCGGCGTGGGTTTCTTCGTGTGGTCGACCGTACTGGCCTACAACGCCGACAAGCTGAAGACAGCACCGACCAGTTGGGTGGATTTCTGGGACACCAAGCAGTTCCCGGGCAAGCGTGGCCTGCGTAAAGGCGCCAAGTACACCCTGGAATTCGCACTGATGGCCGACGGCGTTGCGCCGAAAGACGTCTACAAAGTGCTGGCCGGCAAGGACGGTCAGGACCGCGCATTCAAGAAACTCGATGAGCTCAAGCCGAACATCCAGTGGTGGGAAGCCGGCGCACAACCGCCGCAATACCTCGCTTCCGGTGACGTGGTCATGAGCTCGGCCTATAACGGCCGGATCGCTGCCGTGCAGAAAGAAAGCAACCTGAAAGTGGTGTGGAACGGCGGCATCTACGATTTCGACGCATGGGCCATCCCGAAAGGCCTGGACAAGGCGCGTGCCGAAGCGGCGAAGAAGTTCATCGCCTACTCGGTGATGCCACAGCAGCAGAAGACCTACTCGGAAAACATCGCCTACGGCCCGGCCAACACCCAAGCCGTACCGCTGCTGGCCAAGGATGTCCTGAAAGACATGCCGACCACCCCGGAAAACATCGCCAACCAGGTGCAGATCGACGTCAGCTTCTGGGCTGACAACGGCGAGCAACTGGAACAGCGCTTCAACGCCTGGGCTGCCAAGTAAGACCGCTCTGCGGGCTTACGCTGTAGGAGCGAGCTTGCTCGCGAAGACGTCAGCTCATTCAACATCATTGTTGACTGACACTCCGCCTTCGCGAGCAAGTCGCACCGCCGCACCGCCGCTCCCACATTTGAACGGTGTGTATTAAACGATCGAGGTGGTTTCCCGCCTCTGCAATGATCAAAGATTTCCGGAGTACGCCATGGCTATCGCCGTTCCCGTGAACGCGGGCACTGACCCCACCTTGAAGCAGCGGCTCAAGCACGCCGAGCGGGTCAACCGCTGGAAGGCCCAGGCGTTGATTGCGCCGCTGGTGCTGTTTCTGTTGCTGGTGTTTCTGGTGCCGATCGTGGCGCTGCTCTACAAAAGCGTTGGCAACCCGGAAGTGGTCGGCGGCATGCCGCGCACCGTGACGGCCATCGCCAGCTGGGACGGCCGCGGCCTGCCCGCTGAACCGGTTTACAAAGCGGCGGCCGAAGACCTCGCCGACGCTCGCAAGAATCAGACCCTGGGTGATCTGTCCAAGCGCTTGAACATGGAGCTGGCAGGTTATCGCAGCCTGCTGACCAAAACCGCCCGCGCCTTGCCGCTCGCCACTGAACCGGCTTCTTATAAAGAAGCGCTGGAAGGTCTCGATGAGCGTTGGGGCGACCCGGCCTACTGGCAAGCGGTGCGCCGCAACACCAGCAGCATCACCCCGTATTACCTGCTGGCCGCTGTCGATCATCGCATCGACGACCTCGGCGAAATCGCCCCGGCCACCCCGGATCAGGCGATCTACCTCGACATCTTCGCCCGCACCTTCTGGATGGGCCTGATCATCACGGTGATCTGCCTGGTGCTGGCGTATCCCCTGGCTTACCTGTTGGCCAACCTGCCGTCGCGCCAGAGCAACCTGCTGATGATTCTGGTGCTGTTGCCGTTCTGGACCTCGATCCTGGTGCGGGTCGCGGCGTGGATCGTGTTGCTGCAATCGGGCGGCCTGATCAACAGCGGCCTGATGGCGATGGGCATCATCGATAAGCCGATCGAGTTGGTGTTCAACCGCGTCGGTGTCTACATCTCGATGGTGCACATCCTGCTGCCGTTCATGATCCTGCCGATCTACAGCGTGATGAAAGGCATCTCGCCAACCTACATGCGCGCCGCGATTTCCCTCGGCTGCCACCCGTTCGCCAGCTTCTGGCGGGTGTACTTCCCGCAGACCTATGCCGGTGTCGGCGCCGGTTGCCTGTTGGTATTCATCCTCGCCATCGGCTACTACATCACCCCGGCATTGCTGGGCAGCCCGAACGATCAGATGGTCAGCTACTTCGTCGCCTTCTACACCAACACCAGCATCAACTGGGGCATGGCGACAGCACTCGGTGGGTTGCTGCTGTTGGCGACCGTGGTGCTTTATCTGATTTACAGCTGGCTGGTGGGCGCCAGTCGCCTGCGCCTGAGCTAAGGGGAGAACGAAATGCTGAGTCCTTATATGTCGCCCATCGAACGGGTGTGGTTCTACGGCTTGCGGATTCTCTGCGGCTTGATTCTGTTGTTCCTGATTCTGCCGGTGCTGGTGATCATTCCGCTGTCGTTCAACTCCGGGAGTTTTCTGGTTTATCCGCTGCAAGGCTTCTCGCTGCACTGGTACCAGGATTTCTTTGCCTCGGCGGAATGGATGCGTTCGTTGAAGAACAGCATGATCGTGGCCCCGGCAGCGACCGTGTTGGCGATGATCTTCGGTACGCTGGCGGCGATCGGCCTGACTCGGGGCGACTTCCCGGGCAAGGCGCTGGTGATGGCGCTGGTGATTTCGCCGATGGTGGTGCCGGTGGTGATCATCGGTGTGGCCAGTTACCTGACCTTCGCTCCACTGGGATTCGGCAACAGCTATACCTCGCTGATCGTGGTGCACGCCGTGCTGGGTGTGCCGTTCGTGATCATCACCGTGTCGGCGACCTTGCAGGGGTTCAACCACAACCTGGTACGGGCCGCTGCGAGCCTGGGCGCTTCGCCGCTGACCACGTTCCGCCGGGTGACCTTGCCGCTGATCGCACCGGGCGTGATCTCGGGAGCGTTGTTTGCCTTCGCGACTTCGTTCGATGAGGTGGTGGTGACGCTGTTCCTCGCAGGTCCCGAGCAAGCGACCCTGCCACGGCAGATGTTCAGCGGCATCCGCGAAAACCTCAGCCCGACCATCGCCGCCGCCGCGACGCTGCTGATTGCCTTCTCGGTGATCCTGCTGCTGACCCTGGAATGGCTGCGTGGGCGTAGCGAGAAGCTGCGTACTGCGCAGGTCTGAAGCCACACACCGATCCGCTGTAACTGTAGGGGCGAGCTTGCTCGCGATGAACCTGAGAGCGACGCGGGCAATCAGAAGGCCCGCGTTATCGTTGGCGACCATCGCGAGCAGGCTCGCTCCTACAAGTGTTTTGTGTGGTTTTCAGGCGCGCGGTTCATTCACGACCTGAATGGCAGACAAACCCCAATCCCCAGCTACTCTTGTGCCCAGCTCCCCTATCTATAAGAGGCTGCGCACATGAGTATTTCCTCTTTCAAAATCGCTCACAAATTGATCACCGGCGCAGGTGCCATCGAGCAACTGGCCGCCGAACTGGCACGCCTGGACATCGATAACCCGCTGATTGTTACCGATGCCGCCCTGGTCAAATCCGGCACGGTGGAACTGGCACTGGCGCAGCTGGGCGAACGCAGCTACGAGATTTTCGACCGGGTACTGCCGGACCCGGAAATCGCCATTGTCGAAGACTGCATGCAGGTCTATCGCGACGGTGGGCATGACGGCTTGATCGGTCTGGGCGGCGGCAGTGCCATCGACATTGCCAAGAGCGTGGCGGCCTATGCCGGATATCACGGCGCGCTGGAGGATCTGTTCGGTATCGATCAGGTCCCGCGTAAAGGCCCGCCGCTGATCGCCATCCCGACCACGGCGGGTACCGGCTCGGAGGTGACCAATGTCGCCATCCTTTCCGACAAGTTAGCGCAACTGAAGAAGGGCATTGTCAGCGACTACCTGCTGCCGGACGTGGCGCTGGTCAGCCCGCAAATGACCCTGACCTGTCCGCGCAGTGTTACGGCGGCCAGCGGTGTCGATGCGCTGGTGCATGCCATCGAGTCCTATCTGTCGGTCAATGCCTCGCCGATTACCGATTCCCTGGCCATCGGCGCCATCAAGTTGATCGCCAAGGCTTTGCCCAAGGCCTACGCCAATCCGTCGAACCTGCAAGCCCGGGAAGACATGGCCACCGCCAGCCTGATGGCCGGCATGGCGTTCGGTAATGCCGGGGTTGGCGCGGTGCATGCGCTGGCATATCCGCTGGGCGGTCGTTTCAACATTGCCCATGGCGTCAGTAATGCCTTGCTACTGTCCCATGTCATGACCTGGAACAAGATGGCCTGCGTCGAACGCATGCAGGATATAGCCGAGGCCATGGGCGTGAAGATCGCGCATTTGAGTGCCAATGAAGCGGCCGACAAAGCCGTGCAAGCCATGACCGAACTGTGTGCCGCCGTGGAGATTCCCCTGGGCCTGCACAGTTTCGGTGTACCCGAGGACGCCATCCCGTCAATGGCCGCGGAAGCGGCGGGGATTGAGCGCCTGATGCGCAATAATCCGCGCAAATTGAGTGCCGTCGATATCGAAAAGATCTATCGCGCGGCGTACTAGAGCCTTTGCCGTTGATGGATGATGGCAGGTTCCAATCATCGCACTCACGGTGCGCGCGTCAAAGCATGAGGTATACAATGCGCGCCATCGTGATTCTGCTCAGAAAAGGTGCGTCATGCAGCCCTTCGTAATTGCTCCGTCGATTCTCTCCGCCGACTTCGCCCGCCTGGGTGAGGAAGTGGACAACGTCCTGGCCGCCGGCGCCGACTTCGTGCACTTCGATGTCATGGACAACCACTATGTACCGAACCTGACCATCGGCCCGATGGTCTGTTCGGCGCTGCGCAAGTACGGCGTGACCGCGCCGATCGACGCGCACCTGATGGTCAGCCCGGTGGACCGCATCGTGGGCGACTTCATCGAAGCCGGCGCGACGTACATCACCTTCCACCCGGAAGCCACCCGGCACGTCGACCGCTCCCTGCAACTGATCCGCGAAGGCGGCTGCAAGTCGGGCCTGGTGTTCAACCCGGCGACCCCGCTGGACGTGCTCAAGCACGTGATGGACAAGGTCGACATGATCCTGCTGATGAGCGTCAACCCGGGCTTCGGCGGGCAGAAGTTCATCCCCAGCACCCTCGACAAACTGCGTGAAGCACGGGCGTTGATCGATGCTTCGGGCTGTGACATTCGCCTGGAAATCGACGGCGGCGTGAACGTGAACAACATTCGCGAAATCGCAGCGGCCGGTGCCGACACCTTCGTCGCCGGCTCGGCCATCTTCAATGCGCCGAACTATCAGGAAGTCATCGAAAAGATGCGTTCCGAACTGGCGCTGGCTCGCCCATGAGTGGCTTTGAGCAGCTGTTCCCGGGGCAACTGCCGCGGCTGGTGATGTTCGATCTGGACGGTACATTGATCGACTCGGTGCCGGACCTGGCAGTGGCTGTGGACAAGATGCTGCTCAAGCTCGGTCGTCAGCCCGCCGGTCTGGAAGCGGTGCGCGAATGGGTCGGCAATGGCGCGCCAGTGCTGGTGCGTCGTGCGCTGGCCGGTGGTATTGATCATTCGGCGGTCGATAACACCGAGGCTGAACAGGCGCTGGAGTATTTCATGCAGGCTTATGGCGAGAGCCATGAGTTGACCGTGGTTTACCCCGGCGTGCGCGACACCCTCAAATGGCTGCAAAAGCAGGGTGTCGAGATGGCGCTGATCACCAACAAGCCGGAGCGTTTCGTTGCGCCGTTGCTGGATCAGATGAAAATCGGCCGTTATTTCCGCTGGATCATCGGCGGCGATACCCTGCCACAGAAAAAACCCGACCCGGCCGCGCTGTTTTTCGTGATGAAAATGGCCAGCATCCCGGCTTCACAGTCGTTGTTCGTCGGCGATTCGCGCAGCGATGTGCTGGCGGCGAAAGCGGCTGGGGTCAAGTGCGTGGCTCTGAGCTACGGCTATAACCACGGCCGGCCGATTGCCGAAGAGTCGCCGGCGCTGGTGATCGACGACCTGCGCAAGCTAATTCCCGGTTGCCTGGATCCGGCCGCTGAGATAACGTTGGCCGACGCTGTCAAACCCCCTTCTGGAAACGCCATCGTGGTGGTCACTCGCAAACTCTGGATGAAAGTCATCAAGGCCCTGGCCCGCTGGCGTTGGCGCGCCTGACTTGATCCTGGCCGGTTTCCGGCGCGTTTGCATACCTGACTGTTCGACCCTCAAGCCACGAGGCACCTCATGATCCGCGAAGAATTCCTGCGTTTGGCCGCTGCCGGCTACAACCGCATCCCGCTTGCCTGCGAAACCCTGGCCGACTTCGACACGCCGCTGTCGATCTACCTGAAACTGGCCGACGAGCCCAACTCCTACTTGCTGGAATCTGTACAGGGCGGCGAGAAGTGGGGGCGTTACTCGATCATCGGCCTGCCGTGCCGCACCGTGCTGCGGGTTCACGATCACCACGTCAGCGTGACCGTCGATGGTGTCGAGACCGAAAGCCACGACGTGGAAGACCCGCTGGCCTTCGTCGAAGCCTTCAAGGCTCGCTACAACGTGCCGACCATTGCCGGTCTGCCGCGTTTCAACGGCGGCCTGGTGGGCTACTTCGGTTACGACTGCGTGCGTTACGTGGAAAAGCGCCTGGGCAAGTGCCCGAACCCGGATCCGCTGGGCGTGCCGGACATTCTGCTGATGGTCTCCGACGCCGTTGTGGTGTTCGACAACCTCGCCGGCAAGATGCACGCCATCGTACTGGCCGACCCGGCTCAGGAAGATGCCTTCGAGCAAGGTCGCGCTCGCCTGGAAGAGCTCCTGGAAAAACTGCGCCAGCCGATCACCCCGCGCCGTGGCCTGGACTTCAGCCAGCAGCAAGCGGCTGACCCGGTGTTTCGCTCCAGCTTCACCCAGGACGATTACGAAAGAGCTGTCGACACTATCAAGGAATACATCCTGGCCGGTGACTGCATGCAGGTCGTGCCATCCCAGCGTATGTCCATTGACTTCAAGGCGGCGCCGATCGATCTGTACCGCGCGCTGCGCTGCTTCAACCCGACGCCTTACATGTACTTCTTCAACTTCGGCGACTTCCACGTCGTCGGCAGTTCGCCAGAAGTGTTGGTGCGGGTCGAAGACAACCTGATCACCGTGCGCCCGATTGCCGGCACCCGTCCGCGGGGTGCCAACGAAGAGGCTGATCTGGCACTGGAAAAAGATCTGCTGTCGGATGACAAGGAAATTGCCGAGCACCTGATGCTGATCGATCTCGGTCGTAACGACACCGGTCGTGTATCGGAAATCGGTTCGGTGAAACTCACCGAGAAAATGGTGATCGAGCGTTACTCCAACGTGATGCACATCGTGTCGAACGTCACCGGGCAACTGAAAGCCGGGCTGACGGCAATGGACGCACTGCGAGCGATTCTGCCGGCAGGCACTTTGTCCGGTGCGCCGAAGATTCGCGCGATGGAAATCATCGACGAGCTGGAGCCGGTCAAGCGTGGCGTCTACGGCGGTGCGGTCGGTTACTTCGCCTGGAACGGCAACATGGACACCGCCATTGCGATCCGCACGGCGGTGATCAAGAACGGCGAACTGCATGTGCAGGCCGGTGGCGGCATCGTCGCCGACTCGGTGCCGGCGCTGGAATGGGAAGAAACCCTGAACAAGCGCCGCGCAATGTTCCGTGCCGTTGCCCTGGCCGAACAAACCCCGGAAAGCTGAGTTGACCACAAAACCTGTGGGAGCGAGCTTGCTCGCGATAGCGGTGGGTCAGGCAACATCAATGTTGACTGTGAAGCCCTCATCGCGAGCAAGCTCGCTCCCACAATGACCTCACCACCATAAAAAAAACGCGGCGCCTGTGAGGGCGCCGCGTTTTTTATTGCCTGCACATCAGAAGTCCAGCGCAACACCTACATTGATGCCTTGTTGGGTGAAGTCGTCGTCCTTGCGAATGTTGTAGCTGGCACGCAGTGCCAGGTCCCGGGTGAGGTTGTGGCTCACCCCCAGGTTCAGGCGGCTCAGGTGGGATTGCGGGGTGTAGCCTTGCAGCGTGAACTGATTGTTCGGCAGGCTGTTGAGGTTGATGCCCACGTTCTGGGTGTCATCGTTGTACTCGCGCTCAACGGCCACTTCGCCGAAGACCTGGGTTTGCGGGGTGAACTGGTATTTGCCCTGCAGGCCAGCGCCGAGGCGGCGGGAAATACGGTCCTGATCGGCGAAAGTCAGCGCCGTAGAGTCGTTGCCGTCTTCCGAGTAACCGTCGACTTGCACCTTGGCGAAATCGGCGCTGACAAACGGCGACAGGTGCCAGGGGCTGCTGGCTTGTTGCGCAATGTCGTAACCCAGGCGAGCGCTGAAGGCTTCGACGTAGCCGCTGGTATCGCCTTTTTCGCCGCGCTCATTGACGCCCAACTGGAATTTACGCTTGAGGCTGTCGTAATCCAGATGCCCGGCCGTCAACGCCGCGTCGGCCCACACACGGTTTTGCTGGTATTGGGCGAACACCGTGCCCAGGTAAGTGTTGAGCTTGTAGTCGGAATCGTTGTTGCCGGCTTCAAGTTTCTGGTTATAGAAACCGGCCGCCAGGCCGACGCGCCAGGCATCATCGAGACGGTAGCTGCCACCGATGTTCAGGTTGGCTCCGTTGCCGTCGGCACTGACCGCGCTGTCCTGACCGTCAAAGTCCGGATGCTGTCCGCCGCCGGCAACAATGGCTCGCCATTGGCCGACGCCTTGCCAGTTTTCCCAATCGGCCAGCCACTGATTGCGCAATTCATCCTGATGCGCGCGCACGGTGCCCTGGGCCATTTCAGGCAACAAGGTCAGCTCCCACGGCGCTGCCAGCAGGGAATACGCGTAATCGGCAATCAGGCGTTGCCCGGCTTCGGTGGGGTGCACAGAGTCGTTGAAGATCAGTTTGGTCGGGTCCGGCGTGGCGCTGTTGATACCGAATCGGGCATTCTCGGTGCAGCCGTTGCCGCTGAAGCAGGTGGTGATGAGGTTTTGGTCGGTGGCCAGGCCAAACTGTGCCGGGTTGGCGAACGTCTCTTTGAGCAGTACCGGAATGTTGAGCGGGATGACAGAGGCATTGATGTTTTGCAGTCGGCTTACCAGTTCAGTGTTGAACTGGGTGCTGAGCTGGGACGTGAACGCTTGCAGCGGGGTGCCGTTGAACGCCGGGGTAAAGCCGATATCGGGCAGCAGCCAGACCATGACGTATTTGGCGCCGGCGGTTTGCAGCGCCTGCACGCTGTCGGCCAGTCTGTCAGCGGCGGCGCTGGCCTGGGGCAGGCTGGTGACGCGACCTTGCAGGAAGTCGTTACCGCCACCCGACAGGTAATACAGCGCATTCGGGTCGGCGCGGAAGTTGTTCGACGGCAGGTATCCGGCTCGGGTGCGATCGCCGGTGGCGGATGTGCTGGTGATCGAATCCAGAATCTGATCCGTGCGGTAGCCGCCGACGGCCCAGTTGTTGCCATCGGGCTGGCCGTTGCTGGCGCGCACCGCCGAAGATGACGACGCGGTCTGGTCCGCCGAGAACCCCAGTTTTCCACCCAGTATCTGCGTGGAGTTGAGCGAGCGGACTTCGCCGCTGCCATCCAGATACACCGGCCCCGTACGGTTGGTGAAGCGTTGTGTCGCCGAGGCAGGCCCGCCCGTGTCGGCAAAGGTCCCGGCGTCGTTGAGGCTGTCCCCGAAGACAATGTAGTTTGTATAAGGATTGGGTGCGGCGACCGCCTGGGCGCATGCCATCGCGAGCAAGCATCCTGCGAGCGGTACAAACAACGACTGTTTGATCATGAGCAAGTCCGTTTATTTATTGTTGTAGTGAACGAAACGACAGTACCAAAAACTTTCGGCCTTTTGCCATCTGTCGCGAAGCCTTTAATAGTTTCGCAGGCAGTACCCCCGGCGATATTGCACGCTCTGCCCAGCTAAGTTACTGTGCCGGAACGTACGAATGAGACCTTCCCCGTGTTGATCATCAGTAAACTCCTGGATCAAGTCATCAAGGCACACGCCCGCTGGCGTTGGCGCGCCTGAATTCTTTTGCCGGCCTGGCCGGACCTGTACCGCTTTGCCTTCTTTACCTGTTTGAAATGCCGCTTTGCTGGCGCTACTCCGGCACCTGACAAAGTGCAGCGCTCTGCGGGTCAATCATTCGAAGGCCATCTTTAAAGTCAGTGAATTCAAGAGGTTCTTAACGCCATGTTGCTGATGATCGATAACTACGACTCCTTTACCTACAACGTTGTGCAGTACCTGGGCGAGCTCGGCTCCCAGGTCAAAGTCGTGCGCAACGATGAACTGACCATCGCTGAAATCGAAGCCCTCAATCCTGAGCGTATCGTTGTGTCCCCCGGTCCTTGCACCCCGACCGAAGCCGGCATCTCGATTGAAGCGATCAAGCATTTCGCCGGTAAACTGCCGATTCTTGGCGTCTGCCTTGGTCACCAATCCATCGGCCAGGCCTTTGGTGGTGACGTGGTGCGCGCCCGTCAAGTGATGCACGGTAAGACTAGCCCGGTATTTCACGAGGACAAGGGTGTATTCGCAGGCCTGAATCGTCCGCTGACGGTGACCCGCTATCATTCATTGATCGTCAAGCGCGAAACCCTGCCCGACTGCCTGGAGCTGACGGCCTGGACCCAGCTCGAAGACGGCTCGGTCGACGAGATCATGGGCCTGCGTCACAAGACCCTGAACATCGAGGGCGTGCAGTTTCACCCGGAATCGATCCTCACCGAGCAGGGCCACGAACTGTTCGCCAACTTCCTCAAACAAACCGGCGGCACGCGCTAAGGACTTTTCATGAATATCAAGACAGCCCTGAGCCGCATCGTCGATCACCTCGACCTCAGTACCGATGAAATGCGCGACGTCATGCGCGAAATCATGACCGGGCAATGCACCGACGCGCAGATCGGCGCGTTCATGATGGCCATGCGCATGAAGAGCGAAAGCATCGACGAAATCGTCGGTGCCGTGTCGGTGATGCGCGAGCTGGCGGACAAGGTCGAACTCAAGACACTCGACGGTGTGGTCGATGTGGTCGGCACCGGCGGTGACGGTGCGAACATCTTCAACGTGTCCACAGCTTCTTCCTTTGTAGTCGCGGCGGCCGGTTGCACTGTGGCCAAGCACGGCAACCGTGCGGTATCGGGCAAGAGCGGCAGTGCCGATCTGCTGGAAGCCGCCGGTATCTATCTGAACCTGACCCCGGTGCAAGTCGCGCGCTGCATCGACAACGTCGGCATCGGTTTCATGTTTGCCCAGACCCATCACAAAGCCATGAAGTACGCCGCCGGTCCGCGCCGCGATCTTGGCCTGCGCACGCTGTTCAACATGCTCGGCCCGCTTACGAATCCGGCCGGTGTGAAGCATCAGGTGGTAGGCGTATTCACCCAGGCCTTGTGCCGGCCACTGGCGGAAGTATTGCAGCGTCTGGGCAGCAAACATGTACTGGTAGTGCATTCCAAGGATGGTCTGGACGAGTTCAGTCTCGCCGCGCCGACTTTTGTTGCCGAGCTGAAAAACAACGAGATCACCGAGTATTGGGTCGAGCCGGAAGATCTGGGCATGAAGAGCCAGAGCCTGCACGGTCTGTCGGTTGATGGCCCGGAAGCTTCGCTGGCGCTGATCCGCGACGCATTGGGCAAACGCAAAACCGAGAACGGCCAGAAAGCCGCCGAAATGATTGTGCTCAATGCCGGTGCGGCGCTGTACGCAGCTGATTTGGCCAGTAGCTTGAAACAGGGCGTGGAGCTTGCGCACGACGCTTTGCACACCGGTCTCGCTCGGGAGAAACTCGAGGAGTTGGGTGCCTTTACCGCGGTATTCAAAGTGGAGAATGAGGGATGAGTGTACCGACGGTTCTGGAAAACATTCTGGCCCGCAAAGTTCAGGAAGTGGCCGAGCGTAGCGCCCGTGTGAGCCTGAGCGAGCTGGAAAGTCTGGCCAAGGCGGCCGATGCACCCCGTGGTTTTGCCAAGGCCTTGCTGGCCCAGGCCAAGCTGAAGCAGCCGGCAGTCATTGCCGAAATCAAGAAAGCCTCGCCGAGCAAAGGCGTGATCCGCGAGAACTTCATTCCCGCCGATATCGCCAGAAGCTACGAGAAGGGCGGCGCGACCTGCCTGTCGGTACTCACCGACATCGACTACTTCCAGGGCGCCGACGCCTATCTGCAGCAGGCCCGTGCCGCGTGCAACCTGCCGGTGATCCGCAAGGACTTTATGATCGATCCGTACCAGATCGTCGAAGCTCGTGCGCTGGGCGCCGATTGCGTGCTGTTGATCGTCTCCGCGCTGGACGACGTGAAAATGGCCGAGCTGGCGGCCGTGGCCAAAAGCGTCAATCTTGATGTGCTGGTTGAAGTGCACGATGGCGATGAGCTGGAGCGCGCGTTGAAAACCCTCGACACGCCGCTGGTTGGGGTCAACAACCGTAACCTGCACACCTTCGACGTCAGCCTGGAAACCACTCTCGACCTGTTGCCTCGTATCCCGCGTGATCGTCTGGTCATCACCGAGAGCGGCATTCTCAACCGCGCCGATGTCGAACTGATGGAAATCAGCGACGTCTACGCGTTCCTGGTGGGCGAAGCCTTCATGCGTGCCGAAAGCCCGGGTACCGAGTTGCAGCGCCTGTTCTTCCCTGAGCGCGGTGTGCCTGTCAGCGGCTCGACCCTCGACTGATCCCCGCCATTGCAGGCAACCCGACTCCCTGTGGGAGCGGGCTTGCCCGCGATGAGGCCCTCAAATCCCCTAAAGACCTCATGTCTGCCGGAGTCGCCTATGTCGCTGCCAGTCTCTATGACCATCGAAGCCGGCCTGCAAGCCGAGCAGGATCTGTTGGCCTCGGTCTGCGCCGGCGACGCCGAGTTCGGCCTGCTGTTCTGGCAGCCGAGCGATCGGGCGCTGGTCATGCCGCGCCGCTTGAATCGCTTGCCCGGTTTCGAGGCGGCGTGCGAAGTGTCGGCGGCGGCAGGTTGGCCGGTGCTGTTGCGTGAAACCGGTGGCGAGCCGGTGCCGCAATCGGACTCGACCATCAACATCGCACTGGTTTACGCGCCGCCACGCAACGAAGGGGATTTGAACCGTATAGAGACCGGTTACCGGCGCTTGTGCGATCCGATCTGCCAGTTGCTCGATGAGTTGGGTGGCACTTCATCTCTGGGGGAAATCGAAGGCGCTTTTTGTGACGGTCGCTTCAACGTCAACCTCGATGGACGCAAAATGGTCGGTACCGCCCAGCGCTGGCGCCAGAGTCAGGGCGGGCAGCGTCCGGTGGGGCTGGTACATGGGGCGATGCTGCTGGATAACGAGCGAGAGTCGATGGTCGCCGCGGTCAATCGTTTCAATGAGGCCTGCGGTCTGGAGCAACGAGTCCGCGCCGAAAGCCACATTGCGTTGCATGAGAAGTTCAAGGCGCAGGATGCACTGGCGCGCCTCGATGAACTCTACCGTTTGATGCTGGCGCAGATGTTCAGCGGCTAGGTTTTCGAGCTTATCGCGTACCGAAGACCACCATGGTCTTGCCTTTGACGTCCACCAGGTTGCGCTCTTCCAGATCCTTGAGCACGCGACCGACCATCTCCCTGGAACAACCGACAATCCGCCCGATTTCCTGACGGGTCACCTTGATTTGCATGCCATCGGGGTGAGTCATGGCGTCTGGCTGTTTGCACAGCTCCAGCAGACAGCGGGCAACGCGGCCGGTCACGTCAAAAAATGCCAGGTCACCGACCTTGCGCGTGGTGTTGCGCAGGCGCTGTGCGATTTGTCCGCTGAGGACGTAAAGAATGTCCGGATCCTGCAGGGATAATTCGCGAAATTTTGCGTAGCTGATTTCCGCAACTTCGCATTCAACCTTGGCCCGCACCCAGGCACTGCGCTCCTGCTCCAGGCCGGCCTGCTCAAACAGGCCCAGCTCGCCGAAAAAGTCCCCGGCGTTCAGGTAGGAAATGATCATTTCCCGGCCGTCGTCATCTTCGATCAGGATGGTGACTGAGCCTTTGAGGATGAAAAACAGCGTTTCCGAGCGGTCGCCAGCACAAATGATGTTGCTCTTGGCCTGATAACGGCGGCGCTGGCAATGCATCAACAGCTTGTCGAGGTTTTTGATCTTGGGGTTGGGGGCAATAGCAACCATGGTTGTATCCCGAAAAGACTGCACGGTGTGTTTGGTTTTTATAAATAGCGACCGCTGGAATAAAGCTGGCCATGCGCCATCGAATTGGCGTCAGCTTAACAGACACTTCCTGAAATATTCGAGCATTTACCTACAAGGCGGTGGGATATGTCCTAGGACGCCGGGCGCTGTCAATCACGGGGCCTGTGCTAAGCTGGCGACCCTTTTTTATACAGTGGAGTCTTGGCGATGAAGGCACGCATCCAATGGGCTGGCGAAGCCATGTTCCTCGGCGAATCCGGTAGCGGTCATGTCGTGGTCATGGACGGTCCGCCCGATGCCGGCGGACGCAATCTGGGTGTCCGGCCGATGGAAATGCTGCTGCTGGGTGTTGGCGGTTGCAGCAATTTCGATGTGGTCAGCATCCTCAAGAAGTCCCGCCAGGCGGTCGAAAGCTGTGAAGCTTTCCTTGAAGCCGAGCGTGCGACCGAAGATCCAAAGGTTTTCACCAAGATCCACATGCACTTCGTGGTCAAGGGGCGCGGCCTGAAAGAAGCCCAGGTAAAACGCGCCATCGAATTGTCTGCCGAGAAGTATTGCTCGGCCTCGATCATGCTCGGCGCGGCAGGCGTGGCAATCACCCACGACTACGAAATCATCGAGCTCGGTTGAATCGACATTCAACTATCATAAAAGCTGTGCAGACTCTGGCGAACCCAAGCTGACGTCTGCATAATGCGCCACTTTTTTCAGGGTAGTGGCCCGTCAGCCGACAGGCCTCGTACCCGAACAGACAACCAAAATCGCCATCGCGAAGAGGTGTTAACCGTCCTACGCAGGTGCGTTGTTCGCATCTGACGGGCATGCTTGATCACGCGGCCGGGCCGCAAGCACATAGAGAGTTTTTAACGGTGAAAAGCAAACTCAAGCTCCACGGGTTCAATAACCTGACAAAGACCTTGAGCTTCAACATCTATGACATCTGCTACGCGGAAACCCCGCAAGACCAGCAGGCTTACGTCGAGTACATCAATAAAGAGTACAACGCGAAACGCCTGACGCAGATTCTCACGGAAGTTGTCGATATCATTGGTGCCAACATCCTGAACATTGCCAGTCAGGACTATGAGCCGCAGGGCGCCAGCGTCACGATCCTGATCTCCGAGGAGCCGGTAACCCCGACCGACAGTCAGATCGAAGAATCCCCGGGCCCGCTGCCCGAAATCATTCTGGCCCACCTCGACAAGAGCCACATCACGGTGCACACCTACCCGGAAATCCATCCGGTCAGCGGTATTGCAACTTTCCGTGTAGACATCGACGTGTCGACTTGCGGGGTCATTTCACCGCTTAAAGCGCTCAACTTCCTGATTCACCAGTTCGATTCGGACATCGTGACCGTGGACTACCGTGTGCGCGGCTTCACCCGTGACGTTGAAGGCAAAAAGCACTTCATCGACCATGAGATCAACTCGATCCAGAACTACCTCTCCGAAGACACATACGACGCGTACCAGATGACCGACGTGAACGTGTACCAGGAAAACCTGTTCCACACCAAGATGCTGCTGAAGAACTTCGAACTGGATAACTACCTGTTCGGCGACGCCACCAGCAACCTGTCCTCTGGGCAACGCGCCCAGGTGACCGAGCGGGTGAAACACGAAATGCTCGAAATCTTCTACGCGCGCAACATGGCGTAAGATTTTCAGGCGTAAAAAAGGCGACTCCCTCACGGCAGTCGCCTTTTTTATTCTGACTGGTGGCTCTTGTAGGAGCGAGCTTGCTCGCGATGGACGTCAACGATAACGCGTGTTTGCTGCATAAACGTGTTGCCCTGACGTTTTTCGTCGGAACGCCGCCCGGAGCAAGCTCGCTCCTACAAAAAAACGGAGTCAGATCCGATAAGTACTCTTGGTCATCACCTTGGCCATCAGGCTCATCCCGAATTTCACCGGCGCCGGAAAGCGGAACCCGCCAGCATCCAGTGCACTTTCGGCATGCTGTTCTTCATCGATACGCATCTGCTCAAGGATCGCCCGGGATTTTTCATCCTCGGCCGGCAATTGTTCCAGGTGTTCGTTCAGGTGTTTGCACACCTGGTCTTCCGTTGCCGCAACGAACCCCAGGCTGACTTTATCGCTGATCAGGCCGGCCACTGCGCCAATCCCGAAAGACATTCCATAAAACAGCGGATTGAGGATGCTGGTGTGGCTGCCCAGTTGATGGATGCGTTGCTCGCACCAGACCAGATGATCGATTTCTTCTTCGGCGGCATGCTCCATGGCAGCACGCACTTGCGGCAGTTTGGCGGTCAGCGCCTGCCCCTGATACAGCGCCTGGGCGCAGACTTCGCCGGTATGGTTGATGCGCATCAGGCCGGCAACGTGGCGCGTGTCTTCGTCGCTCATTTTCGCATCCGGCTGCACGATGGCGGGCGACGGACGGTACGGCTGGCCACTGAAGGGCAGCAGGGTGCGAATCGCGGCATCGGCTTGCAGCAGAAGGCGGTCAATGGGCGAGTAGTGACGTTGGGTAGTCATGCTGACCTCCGGGGGGAATTTCGGTGGCCATTTTAACCCAAACGGCCGGGGAAGGATTGCGCTGGGTCATTGTGATGCAGAGGCTGTGACAGTGCTGTGATGCCTTTTGTGAAAGCGGCAGTGCGCCGCCTCCACAGGGATTACCGCAATCAGCCCGGCGGCCAGTGCATCTGGCGCTGACCCAGTACGTGCATATGAATGTGGTAGACGGTTTGCCCGCCTTCTTCATTGCAGTTCATGACGACGCGGAAGCCTTTTTCGCAGCCCAGTTCCAGGGCCAGACGCTGCGCGGTGAACAGAATATGCCCAGCCAGCGCCTTGTCGTCCTCGGTGAGGTCATTAAGGGTGCGCACCGGTTTCTTCGGGACCACCAGGAAATGTACCGGTGCCTGTGGGGCAATATCGTGGAAGGCCAGTACCTGGTCGTCCTCGTAAATGATCTTCGCCGGGATTTCCCGGTTGATGATCTTGGTGAACAGAGTATCCACAGCTGTTTTCTCCGTTGTTTGGGCTGGCCTGAGTGTACTCATGGCTTA
This sequence comes from Pseudomonas sp. BIC9C, assembly GCF_034541995.1. Lineage (NCBI taxonomy): Bacteria > Pseudomonadati > Pseudomonadota > Gammaproteobacteria > Pseudomonadales > Pseudomonadaceae > Pseudomonas > Pseudomonas sp. BIC9C. The sequence continues at coordinate 1,870,232 of NZ_JAWDGM010000001.1, read as the reverse complement.
TGCCAGCGCCCAGCCTTTTACCTTGAGTTGGATCAGCGCGGGCAGTAAGCCTTGTTGACCATGCCGGCGATTGTGCGAGTCAGCCAGCGCGAGCCGAGCCTTGGCAGGAAGGCAAACCAGCGGTTGCGCCGCCCGGGAATAATGATCGCTCGATTCTTTTCCAGTGCGCGCACGGTGTAGAGCGCCACTTCTTCGGGGCTCATCAACAGCTTGCTGTTGGTCAGTTTGTCGCTGTTGAGCTGCGCGGTGCGGAAAAACGCCGTGCGGGTCGGTCCGGGGCAGAGCACGGAAACCTTGACCGCGCACTTTTTCAGCTCGACGCGCAATCCTTCGGAAAAGTGCAGCACATAGGCCTTGCTGGCGTAATAGGTGCTCATCCACGGTCCCGGTTGAAACGCCGCCACCGAGGCCACATTCAGAATCTGCCCGCCGCCCTGCAGGGCCATGCTGTTGCCGATGGCGTGACACAGGCGGGTGAGGGCGAGGATGTTCACTTCGATCAGGTCTTGCTCGGTCATCCAGTCCTGGGCCAGGAACGGGCCGCATGTGCCGATACCGGCGCAGTTGACCAGCAGGTCGATCTGCCGGTCGCCCTCCTCAAGCTCCAGCAGGAATCCGGACAGGCGCAACGGTTCGCCCAGGTCGCAGGCACGGAACAACACTTCCACACCGAACCTTTGGGTCAGTTCAATCGCAATGCTTTCCAGCTGATCACGTTGTCGGGCCACCAGAAGCAGGCTGCGGCCTCGCCGGGCCAGCGCTTCGGCCATGGCCAGGCCGATGCCGCTGGAGGCGCCAGTGATCAGAGCGTAACGGGTCATGCAGTTCTCCATCGCAACAGCTCCGCGCCGCGACGCAGGTGTCACGGGCCAGGAGCGCTGTTCATTCTTTCGCAGAGTCTACAGGGGGCTGGGCCTCTTCGGCTGCATCGTTGGCGGAATTTGGCAGCGGTTCGACCTCGACGTCGATTTCATCCGTGGTGACCGAACTGCTTTCGTAGCTGCTCTGGGCGGCGCTTTTGTATTCTTCCCGTATCGCCGTGAGGCCACCGGCCAGCGTGCCGAACAGAATCAGCGCGATAACGATCAGCCACAGCGAAGACAATACCTTGACCGCGGTACCGTTCGGCGGAGGCGGCGGGCCGTAGCGGTTGGTGGTGTCGTTGCCCGGCACAACCATGATCACGAACGGAAAGAAACTGCCAACGAACGGCACCAGGTTCAGCAGCCACAGCCAGCCGGACCAGCCGACATCGTGCAAACGTTGAACGGTGATCTGGATGCTGACGAAGGCAAATCCGACAAACAGGATCAAGGCCAGCAAGCTGCCCAATATCAGGCCGGCGGTCGAATCCGAACCGATGAGAGCCAGAGCGACCAAGGCAAACACCCCGCAAACGGCCAGGAGCACAGCTGACACCACCAGCGTCCAGGCGAGGTAACGCAAGCGGCCGATACGGCCATCGAAACTGAATGGCTTGAGTGTGGCGAATTCCGCCACGGCTTCGCCGACGGGGGCGCGAGGTGGAGCGTAAGGGGACTGAGGATCTGCCAAATCTGCCTGGCTGCTGGCCGGGGTATGGTCATGCACGTCGGCGAGGTTCAACTCGATCGGTGTTTCGCCTTCGATGCGGGCGTCGATACCGGTTTTGCTCAACGCCTGGAGATAGGTCTGGGCATCAGCCTGCGACAGGTTGCGTTTGAGCGCTACCGGGCGCCCGCTGAACAGGCGCTCGATGGCCGCGACATCGCTTTTGAACAACTCGGCGAGGTTGAACTTGGCCGTGGTGATGTCGACACCGGGCAGCAAGCCACCCTCGAAGACGATCTTGAAACGGTTTTCGTCCATATTCGAGGCATCCTTGTCGAGAGAGGTTGAAAGAAGAATGTTGTGTCCGTGCGGGTATAAGGCCAGCCGGGTGAGGTTGGCCAAGTTTTACGATCAGCGCGGCCAGCGTTTGGGCAACCGGGCCGCATGCTCCAGGGCCTGGCGGTACTCCGCGTCGAGACGTGCAATCAACTGCTCGACGCTCGGCAAGTCCTCGATTTCTCCCACACCCTGGCCTGCGGACCAAACGGTCTTCCAGGCTTTGGCCTCATCGCTCACGGGTTTGAGCTTGGAACCGAAGTTGATCTCGCCCTTGCCTTGCAAGGCGGCCGTGTCGAAACCGGCGGCCTCCAGGCTCTGGCGCAGGAAGCTCGCGGGGACACCTGACACGGCTGGAGTATGGATGATGTCCGCCGCTTTGGAAGTCAGCAACATTTCTTTGTAGGCATCAGGTGCGTGACTTTCGGTCGTACCGATAAATCGCGTGCCGAAGTAGGCCAGATCCGCGCCGAGCAATTGGGCGGCAAGAATTTCGTGGCCGTGGTTCAAGCAACCGGCCAGCAACAGGGTCTTGTCGAAGAACTGGCGGATTTCGGCAATCAGCGAGAACGGGCTCCAGGTCCCGGCGTGCCCACCGGCGCCGGCCGCCACGGCGATCAAACCATCCACGCCTGCTTCGGCCGCTTTCTCGGCATGACGACGGGTTGTCACATCATGGAACACCAGGCCACCGTAGCCATGGACCGCGTCGACCAGTTCTTTCACGGCACCGAGGCTGGTGATCACGATCGGCACTTTGTGTTCGACGCAGATCTGCAGATCCGCCTGCAGGCGTGGATTGCTTTTATGGACGATCAGGTTCACGGCATAAGGTGCGGGGCTTTCCAGTGTCGCCAGCCCCGCTTCGATTTCTTCCAGCCAGGCCTTGAAACCGCTGCTTTCACGCTGATTCAGGGCCGGGAAGCTGCCGACCACGCCCTGGCGACAACAGGCGAGTACCAATTGCGGATTGGAGATCAGGAACATCGGCGCTGCCACCACGGGCAGACGCAAACGTTGTTCGAGCAGAGCGGGCAGCGACATTGGAAGTACCCCGGTGAGTTGTGCCTGTTGGATTTAGAACGGCCGAACGACGACCAGAATTACGATTGCCAGCAATATCAGAACCGGAACCTCATTGAACCAGCGATAAAAGACATGGCTGCGGGTGTTTTCGCCACGGGCAAAACGTTTTACCTGCGCGCCGCACATGTGGTGGTAGCCGATAAGAATCACCACCAGCGTCAGCTTGGCGTGCATCCAGCCACCCTGAGTGAAATACGCACTAGGATTGAGGCTGATCAGCCAGCCGCCGAATATCAACGTGGCGATCATCGCCGGCCCCATGATGCCCCGGTAGAGCTTGCGCTCCATGATGCTGAAGCGTTCCTTGCTGACGGTATCTTCGCTTTGAGCGTGATAGACGAACAGGCGCGGCAAGTAAAACAGGCCGGCGAACCAGCTGACGACGCTGACGATGTGAAGCGCTTTGAGCCACAGATAAAGCATATTTGGTTATTCCCCAATTCACGGTAGCCGGAATAGTAGAGGCTTGAGGCTCCGCACGTCACCTTGACGGTTGTCGCAGGGGCGCGCGCGCCCTATTATCGACGGCTTTCCAGTGGGTTCGTTGAGGGCAGGTTTATGGTCAAGGTCGGTATCGTCGGCGGCACGGGTTACACCGGTGTCGAACTGCTGCGTCTGTTGGCGCAACATCCGCAAGCTGAAGTGGTTGTCATCACTTCCCGATCCGAGGCTGGCCTGGCCGTGGCCGACATGTACCCGAACCTGCGAGGCCATTACGACGGCCTGGCGTTCAGCGTTCCGGACATCAAGACCCTCGGTGCTTGCGATGTGGTGTTCTTCGCCACGCCGCACGGTGTTGCCCATGCCTTGGCGGGCGAACTGCTGGCGGCCGGGACCAAGGTCATTGACCTGTCGGCCGACTTCCGTCTGCAAGACGCGGATGAATGGGCCAAGTGGTACGGCCAGCCGCACGGCGCACCGGAGTTGCTGGACGAGGCTGTGTACGGCTTGCCGGAAGTCAATCGCGAGCAGATCAGGAAAGCGCGCCTGATTGCCGTGCCGGGCTGCTATCCGACTGCAACGCAATTGGGTTTCCTGCCATTGCTCGAAGCCGGCCTGGCCGATGCTTCGCATCTGATTGCTGATTGCAAATCCGGCGTCAGCGGTGCCGGTCGTGGTGCTTCCGTAGGCTCTCTGTACTCCGAGACCTCGGAAAGCATGAAGGCCTATGCCGTCAAAGGTCACCGTCACCTGCCGGAAATTCGCCAGGGGCTGCGTCGTGCAGCAGGCAAGGACGTCGGCCTGACCTTCGTTCCGCACCTGACACCGATGATTCGCGGCATTCACTCGACGCTTTACGCCACGGTTGTTGATCGTTCGGTGGATCTGCAGGCGCTGTTTGAAAAGCGTTATGCCAACGAACCGTTCGTCGATGTAATGCCAGCCGGCAGCCATCCGGAGACTCGTAGCGTACGGGGTGCCAACGTCTGCCGTATCGCCGTGCATCGCCCTCAGGACGGCGATCTGGTGGTGGTGCTTTCGGTGATCGACAACCTGGTCAAGGGGGCGTCGGGTCAGGCCGTGCAGAACCTGAACATTCTGTTCGGGCTGGATGAGCGTCTGGGCCTGTCTCACGCAGGCATGCTGCCGTAAGGTTTATCGAGTACAGCAAAAGGCCCGTCTGACGGGCCTTTTTGCATTTCGGGCCGGCGATTGGGTTGGTTGATATACCATAACAATAGTTGACCGCTTTTCTAGGAGAAGCGGATAATGCGCGTCATCACGCAATATGACGGCGTAACGCCGGGAGATAGTCAGCATGAGCGTCGAATCCTTCACCCCCACGGCTTTGCAATTCACCCACGGTGCCGCGCACAAGGTGAAGAGCCTGGTCGATGAAGAGGGGAATGATCGCTTGAAGCTGCGCGTATTCGTTACGGGCGGCGGTTGTTCAGGTTTTCAGTACGGCTTCACTTTCGATGAAGAAGTGGCCGATGACGACACCATCGTCGAGCGCGAAGGTGTGAGTCTGGTGGTCGATCCGATGAGCTTCCAGTACCTGGCGGGTGCCGAAGTGGACTACCAGGAAGGTCTGGAAGGTTCGCGTTTCGTCATCAAGAACCCGAATGCGACCACCACCTGTGGCTGTGGTTCTTCGTTCTCGATCTGATCAGTGCACCTGTTTCACAAAACGCCGCACGGCCTCAGGGTCTTGCGGCGTTTTGCTGTGTGGAAGATTTATGCGGGGTAGATGGCGCCAAGTACGCGCAAACCACGGGCACCGGTAACGCTCGGACGGTTGGCCGCGATGCCTTCGAGGCAGCAATGAGCCAGCCACGCGAAGGCCATGGCTTCGACCCAGTCGGGGTCTACACCGTAAGTCGCGGTGCTGCTGACACTGGCGTTAGGCAACAGGTTGGCCAGGCGATTCATCAGCGCGGTGTTGTGGGCGCCGCCGCCGCAGACCAGCAGTTCCTGCGTGTCTGCCTGGGCGCTTTGCAGTGACTCGATGATGGTCAGCGCGGTCAGCTCAAGCAGCGTCGCCTGAACATCTTCGGCGCTGAAGGCTGGCAGTTGTGCCAGATGCTGTGTCAGCCATGGCAGGTTGAACACTTCCCGGCCGGTACTCTTCGGGCCTTTGGTGACAAAGAACGGATCGCTGAGCAGTGCATTCAACAGCAGCGGTTGAACGTTGCCACTGGCAGCCCATTGGCCGTCACGGTCAAAGTGATCGCCGCGTTGCTGATGAATCCAGGCGTCCAGCAACACATTGCCCGGGCCGCAATCGAAACCGGCAACCGGTTTGCCGGGCTCGATCAGGCTGAGATTGCTGAAACCACCTACGTTCAGCACGGCGCGGTTGCCGGCCCGTTCTTCAAACAAGGCTTCATGAAAGGCGGGAACCAGCGGTGCGCCTTGCCCGCCGGCAGCCACGTCGCGGCTGCGGAAGTCGCTGACCACGGTGATGCCGGTCAGCTCCGTCAGCAGGGCCGGGTTGCCGATCTGCACGGTGAAACCGCGTGCCGGTTCGTGGCGGATGGTCTGGCCATGACTACCAATTGCACGAATGTTGTCAGGCTTCAGTTGCTGCTGGCCGAGAAGGGCATGAATCCCTTGGGCTGCCAGTTTCACCCAGTTCTGCTGGGCGATGGCGGAGCGGGCAATTTCGTCCGGGCCGCTGGCGCACAAGCCAAGCAGCTCGGCGCGCAGGGAAACGGGCATCGGAATGTAGTGGGAGGCGATCAGCCTGATCGCCGGGGCTTGCTCGATCAGCGCGATGTCCAGGCCATCAAGGCTGGTCCCGGACATCACACCTATATAGAGCGCCATGACTTAACGCTTGCTCGAAGCCAGCAGAGTGGCTTTTTCCTGTTCCATGCGCGCCATCATCGGCTGGCTCTGGGCGAGGAAGCGTGCGCGCTCTGCCTTGGCGATCGGATCGGCCATTGGCAGTTTCTGGCCCAGCGGGTCGACGTGGACGCCATTGACCTGAAACTCGTAGTGCAAGTGCGGGCCAGTGGAGAGGCCGGTGGTGCCGATATAGCCAATCACCTGGCCCTGTTTTACCGTGCCGCCAGTCTTCACGCCTTTGGCGAAGCCTTGCATGTGGCCGTAGAGCGTGGTGTAGGTATTGCCGTGCTGAAGGATCACGGTATTGCCGTAGCCACCACGGCGTCCGGCCAGCAACACCTTGCCATCACCGGCAGCCTTGATCGGCGTGCCTCGCGGCGCAGCGTAGTCGACACCTTTATGGGCGCGGATCTTGTTCAGGATCGGGTGTTTGCGGCCCATGGAGAATTTCGAGCTGATGCGGGCGAAGTCCACCGGTGTGCGGATGAACGCCTTGCGCATGCTGTTGCCGTCAGCGGTGTAGTAGCTGCTGTTGCCTTGTTTGTTGGTGTAGCGCACGGCGGTGTAGGTCTTGCCGCGGTTGGTGAAGCGCGCCGACAGGATCGGGCCGTTGCCGACGGCTTTGCCGTTGACCACCTTTTGCTCGTAGATCACGTCGAATTCGTCGCCTTGGCGAATATCCTGGGCAAAGTCCACGTCGTAGCCAAACACACTGGCCATGTCCATGGTCAGGCTGTGGGACAGGCCGGCACGGGCCGCGGACTGCGACAGCGAGCTGTTGATCACGCCGTGAACGTAAGCGGAGTGCACAGTCGGTTTCGCGGTAATGCGGTTGAACGTGTAGCCCTTGTCGTTCTTGGTCAGGCTGATGCTTTCGAGGTCGTTGAGCTTGCTGTGCAGGTTGTTCAACTGGCCGTCAGGGCTCAGTTCGAATTCGAGTTTTTGCCCATGCTTGAGCTGGCTGAATTGCTTGGCCTGCTTGTCGCTGGCCAGTATTTCATGCACTGAGGTGGTGGGGAGGCCGACTTTCGCGAACAGCGTAGAGAGGGTATCGCCCTTGGCAACGATCACTTCCCTGTGGCTTGCCGGCTTCTTTTCTTCGACGACCGGCGCCGGCTCGGCTTGAGCTGTTTCCTGGGTGTCCTCGGCGCTGTTGTCGATCTGCGCGAAGGGAGATGTTGCTGGTTCATTTGTGGCTTGAACGGCGTCAGCAGCGTCTTGATCTTGTGTCAGTTGTTCAGCAGGACTTTCCAGTTCAAGACTCAGAGTCGTCTTTTTGGCTTCAACATCGCTGGAAGGGAATACCAGGAGCGCCAGGCTGAGAAGGGCGGCGATGCCACTTGCGGCGAGCAAGTGGGTTTTCGGGTAAAGCGGCGGCGCTTTAGACGATTCTGTGGTCATAAGTGATTTTGACTTTGAAAAAAGATGAATTGGAAAAGATGAATGACATGATGAAGATGAAATAACTGTATAAAATATAACCAAATCATCTTTGAAGCAAGTCCGCAGGCACCCTGTCTGCGGATTGGCGTCCGTGCGCCGGGCAAACCTTGTATTTGACGCGCGATCTTGTATGGTTGGTTCCCTTTGAATCTGAGCCTTGCGGGTCTGTTATGAAGTCGGTTGAAGAGCAGCTAGCGCTGATCAAACGTGGTGCGGAAGAACTGTTGGTCGAGTCCGAGCTGATTGAAAAGCTCAAGCGTGGCCAGCCGCTACGTATTAAGGCGGGCTTCGATCCAACGGCTCCGGATCTGCACTTGGGTCACACCGTGCTTATCAATAAGCTGCGTCAGTTCCAGGAGCTGGGGCATCAGGTGATCTTCCTGATTGGTGACTTCACCGGGATGATCGGTGATCCGAGCGGCAAGAGTGCTACGCGCCCGCCGCTCACTCGCGAGCAGGTCCTCGAAAATGCCGAGACCTACAAGACTCAGGTCTTCAAGATTCTGGATCCGGCAAAAACCGAGGTGGCGTTCAACTCCACCTGGATGGATCAGATGGGGTCGGCCGACTTCATTCGCCTGACTTCGCAGTACACCGTGGCTCGCATGCTCGAGCGCGATGACTTCGACAAGCGCTACACGACCAATCAGCCAATCGCCATTCATGAGTTCCTTTATCCGCTGGTTCAGGGTTACGACTCGGTAGCTCTGCGGGCGGACGTCGAACTCGGCGGCACCGATCAGAAGTTCAACTTGCTGATGGGGCGTGAGCTGCAGCGTGGCTATGGTCAGGAAGCCCAGTGCATTTTGACCATGCCGCTGCTTGAAGGCCTGGATGGCGTGAAGAAGATGTCCAAGTCCCTGGGCAACTACGTCGGTATCCAGGAAGCGCCGGGCGTGATGTACAGCAAGCTGGTCTCCATTCCGGATGTGCTGATGTGGCGCTACTTCGAATTGCTCAGCTTCCGCTCCATGGATGAGATCAATGCGTTCCGCGCTGATGTGGAGGCGGGTGCCAATCCGCGCGATATCAAGATCAAGCTGGCTGAAGAGATCGTTGCACGCTTCCATGGTGAGGAGGCTGCGGCCAATGCTCATCGTGCAGCTGGTAACCGTATGAAGGAAGGCGAGCTGCCGGATGATCTGCCAGAGATCGAGTTGACGGCTGCCGAAGATATGCCGATCGCTGCTGTCCTTAATAAGGCTGGTCTGGTGAAGAACTCGGCGATGGCACGAGATCTTCTCGGTTCGGGTGGTGTGCGTATCGATGGTGAGGTGGTTGATCGCACCTTTATATACGCGCTGGGTGCAACCCATGTTTGCCAGGCTGGCAAGAAGGCATTTGCGCGTATTACGCTGAAGGCTGAATAAAGTTGAAATAAAGTGTTGACGGCGAATTTTAGAAGCCTATAATTCGCCCCACTTCCGGCGCAGTCGAAACGGAAAACTCCTTGGAAAACAAAGAGTTACGCAGGTTTCGGCAGCAGATTGCTTCAAGTCATCGAAGCCGAAAGGAAGTTGAAAAAGAGGCGTTGACAGCAGCGTGTGACGCTGTAGAATTCGCCTCCCGCTGACGAGAGATCGAAAGCGCAAGTGGTTGAAGTTGTTAAGGATTCCTTGAAAACTTCTGAAAATAATCACTTGACAGCAAATGAGGCTGCTGTAGAATGCGCGCCTCGGTTGAGACGAAAGCTCTTAACCAACCGCTCTTTAACAACTGAATCAAGCAATTCGTGTGGGTGCTTGTGGAGTCAGACTGCTAGTCAACAGATTATCAGCATCACAAGTTACTCCGCGAGAAATCAAAGATGTAACCAACGATTGCTGAGCCAAGTTTAGGGTTTTCTCAAAACCCAAAGATGTTTGAACTGAAGAGTTTGATCATGGCTCAGATTGAACGCTGGCGGCAGGCCTAACACATGCAAGTCGAGCGGATGAAGAGAGCTTGCTCTCTGATTCAGCGGCGGACGGGTGAGTAATGCCTAGGAATCTGCCTGGTAGTGGGGGACAACGTCTCGAAAGGGACGCTAATACCGCATACGTCCTACGGGAGAAAGCAGGGGACCTTCGGGCCTTGCGCTATCAGATGAGCCTAGGTCGGATTAGCTAGTTGGTGAGGTAATGGCTCACCAAGGCGACGATCCGTAACTGGTCTGAGAGGATGATCAGTCACACTGGAACTGAGACACGGTCCAGACTCCTACGGGAGGCAGCAGTGGGGAATATTGGACAATGGGCGAAAGCCTGATCCAGCCATGCCGCGTGTGTGAAGAAGGTCTTCGGATTGTAAAGCACTTTAAGTTGGGAGGAAGGGTTGTAGATTAATACTCTGCAATTTTGACGTTACCGACAGAATAAGCACCGGCTAACTCTGTGCCAGCAGCCGCGGTAATACAGAGGGTGCAAGCGTTAATCGGAATTACTGGGCGTAAAGCGCGCGTAGGTGGTTTGTTAAGTTGGATGTGAAAGCCCCGGGCTCAACCTGGGAACTGCATTCAAAACTGACAAGCTAGAGTATGGTAGAGGGTGGTGGAATTTCCTGTGTAG